>JAUSCR010000035.1 GCA_030651175.1 Dehalococcoidia bacterium | reverse complement strand
AACGTGCCAGCCTCCCTCCCCGTGATCTCTCTTCGCAGAACCTGGTTCAATACCATCAGTCGCTGTTGCTCCTTCGCGTTCAATGAAACTGTCTCCTTTTTCATAAGGTGACATTTTCACAGAAACGTTGATGGGTGACAGAGTCATAGAACTACCACAAGGATCGCAAGCTCAGAAGGATTCCCTTTTGAGCCTAGAACGGGCAGCACTCAGGACTTTGATCTGGTGAACCAGCCCGGCTTGTTCTGAGTGGCTTGGCCGCCTTTAGGTGCGTACCAGAACTTGGCTCCCAATCGTTCGAATTCAACGTTCAACCAATCCAGCTCTCGTCCACCGATGACCCACAAGGCCCCACCCTTACTACGGTTGTCTATGAACTGGAGGGCACGCTGACGCAGGATGTCATCAAGGTGCACTTGATGCGCACTTGATGAACCACCCTTCTCAAAGCTGTTTGTCCCCGGTAGTTTGCCCTGAGACTCTTGCGGGGCCTTCAAGCTACTGAAACGGGTGTTCCCACTTTCCAAATCTTCCGTTATGGGTTCGGTTTGACCAGGATTCAGAACGGGTTGCGAGGCTTGTTCGGACGGCACGGATAGGGCCTTATCTGGAGCAGCTACAAGCCCTATTCTATCCACTTGGGTGACAACATTGGCCAGCCGCGCCTCAGAGTTAGGCTGCTCCATCAGACTCCGGACATAAGCTATGAGTTTCTTAGTCTCGCGCTCTGGATCACTGAACCAGTCGGTTGACCATATTCGGTAAAGCCGCCAGCCTTTCAGATTGAGTATTTCTTCTCGCAGCCGATCACGGTCACGGGCCGATTTCGCAGAATGGTATGTCTTGCCGTCGCATTCAATCCCCAAAAGGAACCGGTCGGTATTCCGTGGATCCTTAAGTGCCATGTCAATGAAATAACCGTCCACACCTACTTGTGTAACCACCTCGAACCCTTGCTGTTTGAGGCGTCGTGCTACGAATTCTTCGAAGTCCGAGTCCGGATCACGACTTGATGCCACACCTGCGCTCAGCGATCCATACTGAGCGTACGATAAGTAATCTTTCAGGACTGTGATGCCTCGCTTGCTGGTTTCAGTAGGAACGACATCCGATGCTTGCATCGAAGAAAACACGACTACTTTTTCCTTGGCGCGAGTGAAGAGGACATTAAGACGCCGGTGTCCAGCTGCCGAGTTAATTGGCCCGAACCGCTGGGCCACTCGGCCACCGAGTTGATCTGGTCCATACACTGTGGAAATGAAAATGACGTCACGTTCATCGCCCTGTACGCTCTCCAAATTCTTCACAAAGGTCGGTTCCAGCGTTCCTTCCCAGCGCATCCTGTACGCCTCTGCAGCTGGGTCGCCTGCATAGACGCGGCTCATTTCTTCCAAAATGAGGTCGCGCTGGGCCTGGTTAACAGCAACTATACCTAGCGACTTCTCTGTGTGGTTGGGGTCCCGCATGAAAGCTGCTGCTGCATCCGCCACCGCTTGAGCTTCGATAACATTGATGCCTGACCCCGGCGAATATATGCCATTGACCTTCCGGTACGAAACGCCGTAGGCTTCCCCAGATTTGAACGGTGACGGAAAGACTACTAGCTCCCTTTTGTAGAATTCTGCGTTTGAGAAGGCAATCAAGCTCTGGTGTCGGGAGCGATAATGCCACCTAAGGTCACGCGGAGACTCAAAAACATTCAGTGCTAGGTCCAGTATCGACTCGGTGTCGACAGAATCGTCGTCCCATAAAGTAGTTGCCTGTGTGCGTTCGAAAAATGAGGTTGGAGGCAACTGCTGCGGGTCACCCACCACTATCAACTGTTTCCCACGCGCAGTAGCGCCAAGGGCATCTTCGGGCTTCATCTGGGAGGCTTCATCAATGACAATGATGTCGAACTGGACGCCGCCAGGTTGTATGAATTGTGCCACAGATGCAGGGGACATCATCCAGCAAGGCTTCATTTCTTGGATAGCGCCCCCCGAGCGTTGGAGGAGATCGCGTAGCGGTATGTGCTTTGATCTCTTTGGGATCTCATTGTTGATGAGATAACGCTCTGTCCATGTCGACTTGGGTCCAATATTGTTGCCCCAGCTGATTGGGCTGCTTGACAAGTCAGAGGCCAGCTTCCCAGCCCTCAGTTTGATAATGGTACGGTCTGCCTCCTGGAATCTACGACGTGCTTCCTCCTGGCTTATGCCAGAAAAACGTGCCAGTTCGGGATGAAGCTTGTACGCCGCGCGAACGAGACTTTGATAGAATACAAAGTCAAAAGCCTCCTTGAGGTGTACATACGAGGCATCGAGCGCATCATATGCCTCTAGAATAGTCCCCAATTTCAGGTCTTCTACACTTGCACGAAGCTGGCAATACTCAGACCAGGAGGGGAGATCGTCCGTGTGCTCAAGCGCCCTCTGAATTCTCTCTGCCTTTGTCTCAACAGTTATCTGTGTTTTGGAAAAGAACGGCGTGCCCGCTATGTCGCAGATTGCGCAAGCCGCAGATTGCGCGGCAGTCTCTGCGGCCATAGCATCTTGAAGTGACCGGGCAAACGTTTTCAGCGCCGAGTGCTTGGCGAGGAGATTCTTCGAGAGCATAGGGCTTTCTAATGCCGAGGACCATCCACGGGCACCGAACGTTTCCGCGAGTTCTAATGTTGCGGTCAGATTGCGCACATCGGTTTCCACGCCATGGAACTTCTCGCCAAGGATTGACTTTGCCGTTCCTGCGCCTTCAATAACAGAGCGCAATCTCGCCGCTTCTTGGAGGTCATTGGCCAAGTCGGTAAGGTTTTCCAAACGAAGATCGGTCTTAACGCGAGAATCTATCAGAGAACGATGCAGGTCACGAGCGGAGTGGGCAGATTGCCTGAAATGATCGATTGATTGGCCCATCTCAGTGTCGCGGTTCACCGCTTTGCATTCTTCAAATGCGGCTAAGAGCGTCTCTATCGCGTCGGCGACCTGCTCTGTGACGAGGCCAAGGACTGCCTCTATCTGGGAATATTGGGCTTCTAGCAGAAAACTAGCTACTTGAGGGTGGCCTTCCCTTCCGATAGCGAACCTTTCTTCTACACTCTCTGCGAACCTGTTGACCACCAAGAGTGATTTGAAGTCTGTAACCAAACCATAGAACTCAGAACCACATATGGACTTTAATCGTTCGTCGTCGGCAAATTCTCCGACTGACTCTAAGTAGGTCGCAATGTCGTCAAAGCCAACAGCTATATCCCGTATGGCTACATGGTCTATCCCTTTGTAGATACTGCGCCAAGCCGACTTCGCATGTTTGAAATCACGGTTGAAGAATTGCCTGAGACGTCCTGCTGAGCGTAGGGCGGTAGCACACGACCTGTAGTCTTGTGGGTTGTCACCAGCGCGGAAAGAAAAACGAGTCGCTAGTAGGGTCCGTCGCTCATTGAGGTCGTGAGCTACAACCTTCGCCTGCTGAAGAATCGCATGCGCCGAGGGATCAAGCAATCGTGGAGAGCGCTTTCGCAAGACCTCTCGTGGAGTGGACCGGAGCAGCTCTACTGCGCCGAGGAGTGATCTAACTTTACGCCCCGTGGGAGGCGACTCGAAGTGAGCCAATTCTACGAGGCGCGTAATAACTGGCAGTTGCTCTTGGGCTTGGTGCTCAACATCACTGTAATGGTCTGCCAACTCCGGCAATTGGCCTACGTGGATAGCGGCTAAAGGAAACTTCTCATCGAGGGCACGATAGCGAGCTTCTAGCATGGCAAAATCACCTGGCGGCAGGGTAGGAGCTGCCTCCATCTTTTCCAGAACTCGAGCGTTGATGCTGTCCCAGCGGCGAACGCTCCCAACGAATTGCCAGAGGTCTTGCCGTACACTGTCACCTACTAATCGAGGTAGGATCTCTAGGGCGGCTGAAGCGGTGTCATTTGGTAGAAGGTCAATGACCTGAATTATAGCGCGAGCATCTTGGGCGTTCATTGGACGCGCTACACCTAAATTCGTTTCGCCAGCTTCTACAAGAGCACTGACGGATGCCAGGGATTCCTTCCAATCTTGGAGCGCCTTTACAAATTCATCTTGATCAAATGGCGAAAGACCTGCAGCGCGAACGCCCGCCCACGGATGACTATGCTCTGGACTGCCTTCACCAGATAACGGCACCGTCACTTTCTGTAATGCATCGAGCGCGGCCCGGCTTCGGTCAGCATAGAACGAAGAGAAGTCGTTGGCACCCTCCAATAGTGTTGTGTCCAAGGTAACAGGAAGGCCCAGTTCGGCCTTGCGTTCGCGGGCTCGCACAGCTGCCCAAAAAAGATCATGGAGCGTCTTACCAGTGGCTCCGAAGGGCTGGTTGATTAAATCGGCATATCGCGTCAACTGAGCCCTTAGTTGCTCTTGCTCCTTGATGGCGTCAGCTAGAGCGGCGGGTGGTGGCAGAGGCCGTTTGTCTAGACGCTTTTTCAGAGAGTTTATCACCTCAGTTTTTCGAGTCTTTGTTGAATGAAGTTCCAGGCAGAAGTCACCTAATCCAACATGCTCAAGACGCGATTTGACCACTTCAAGGGCAGCCATTTTTTCGGCGATAAACAAGACTTTCTTGCCTTGGGCTAACGCGGCGGCGATGATGTTGGTAATCGTTTGGCTCTTGCCGGTGCCAGGCGGACCCTTAATGGCTAGATTCTTTCCGTCCATCACATCCACAATAGCGGAGAATTGGGACGAATCAGCATCAGTAATGAGAAGGGGCACTTTGCTTGCAATTTGCGGGAGGTCTACGTCGTAGTCTTGTGCAAAAGGGGATCCTGATCGATCAGCTCCGGCTAAGAGTTCCACCAGTATCTGATGGGCATCAAGTGATCGGTCTTCAGGCCAATTACTCGGATCCAAGTCTTGGTACATTACTAGACGGTCGAACGCGATGATTCCAATCGTTACAAATCTGCGAACCCGCCAGCGTTTTTGACTGCTGATCAGCGTGTCTACTCGGGCAAAGTACTGTTCGGGAGTCTCATCCTCTTCCAGTTCAGGCAGTTCCAGTGCGAAATCGCGGCGTAGGCGCTCTCTCAGGGTCAGGTTGGTATCCGAGTCATCCCCGGTTGAGGTGATTTTGAATTTATACTCACTGTTGACAAGAGTCCGCTCCATAACCAGCGGGTGGAGCAATAGGGGCGCGAAGAGCCTCTGGTCGCTGCTATCTGATTCATACCATTCCAGATAACCAAATGCGGCATTCAGAGTGTTGACCCCCGTTTCGGATAATGCCGTCTGGACGCTCTGGTGAATCCGGGCAAGCCTTCGTACCAATTGGTCGGGGTACAACAACGTTTGCACAAGGTTGTCGGCGTAGCCTGGCTTCTGACCAGCGGTGCTGGTGGACGGGAGGTCAAATGAGGGATCTAAGCCACTGAAACCGGCCTGTTCTGCCGGAGTTCTGTTTTCTCTATTGGGACGTGGCGGAAGCCCTAACGTTTGTCTTACCCTGTCTTTCAGCGTACGTTCAATCCTCGCGATCTTAGCTGAGCTATCATCGTCCTCTTGGAGTTGGCCCATTGCTTCAAGGTAGTCAATATCGCTGACTCGCGCGGCATCAAGCTCCTTTTGGAAGTTCTCAGAACGTTCGTCGTGTGGTTCATCGGGAGGTTCAGGTAAGGCACGAAACGAAAGCGCTTTGCCGTCGATAAGCTTTTGATGCAAGGTGTCCGGAAGTTCGTCTATTACTCTCACATGGCTGGCGCTGCGGTCTGAGAAAGTAGCGTTGAGTAACCTGTTCCGATTGGTGAGATCGAGCAAACGCAAGCGCAGATCGGCGACAACTTTCGCCGTCCTTTGCTGACGTTCAGTTAACTGTTGACTTGCCAATTGGTTGTTTTGCATTCTGTAAATCCTATGTTGGGCAGGTCCCTGGACAGGTAGCCTACCGCCGTGGCCTAACCGCGAGGACTTGGTATCCTTCACGCCGTTGGTGGGGCATATGGAAGGTGTAGTGCAGTCGCTGAAGAGGGCGCCATTGCTCGCTACAAAAGGGTTCGGCCTCATGGACGTCAGGCCGGGCCACGCGGCGTAGGGCCGATAGAGGAATCATCGCGTGCGCTCCTCCTGTGGTGGTGCCAGTTCACCCATCTCCGCCTCCTGGGGAGCTAGGGAGTCCACAGTGTCCCCCTCGGCCAGAGGGACCCCACGCTCCTGGCGTATGATCTCGATGCGGTCCAAGGGCCGTTCCAAGGCCCGCCGGCGAGGACCGTTGACCTGTTCGTAGGCGGCCTGGGCCGACCCGATTCGCCGGCCAAGGATGTCCAGGCCGTCAGTGAATTTGGCCCACTCAGCGTTGAAGCGGCCAAGGTGGCTTACGATCTCGTCCGAGGCCTGGCGCAGTGCGACGATGTCCATGGCTTGGCGCACCACAGCCAGCACGGCGTAGAGCGTCATGGGCGAGCAACACACCACCTTGTTGCGCATGGCCATGTCCAGCAGATCCGGGTCGTGCTCATGGATGAAGCCGTAGACGCTCTCGTTGGGGATGAAAAGGAGCACGTAGTCCACCGTGCCCTGCTCGGGGTTAATGTATTCACGGTTCGTGACCTCCTGCACCCGCCTGCGTACGTCGCGGAGGAAGTCGGCCAGGTGCTGCCCCCTCTCTCCACCGGAGTCGGCCCCCAGGAAGCGCAGGTAGTTGTCCAGGGGGAACTTCACGTCCATGTTCAGCTTCCGGTTGTCAGGCAGGAAGAAGACGAAGTCCGGGCGGGAGTTCGCGCCGGCCACGTTCACCTGCTTGCGATAGTTCACGTTCTCCACAAGGCCGACTAGTCGCAGGATGTCCTCGGCCATGCGCTCGCCCCACTGTCCCCTGGCGCGGGAATTGGCCAGGGCCTCCCCCAGGCGTTGGGTCGATGCGGTGAGGATCCCGGTCTGGTCGCTTACGGCCTTCAACTGGGCGGCCAGCTCGCCGAACTTACCCTCCCGGTCCCGCTCCAGGGTACGCATCAGTTCCGACACCTTGGTAAGCTCGCCTTGCATTGTCTGAAGTTGCTGGTCGATGAGGGCCTTCTTGCCCTCAAGCTCCGTAGCTCCGGCGTCGGACTGGCGTTTGAACCGCTCGTCGGCCAGTCGGAGAAACTGTTCCTGGGCCTGACGCAGAATCTCTTGGTAAAGGGACTGGAACTCGGCACGCAGGGCCTCTGGGCCGGGACCACTCTTGCGACGGCCCAACAGGAGTGCCGCCACCACTAGGGCGGCTGCCAGGACGACGGCTGCGATGAGGATTTCCACGCTATATCCTCAAGCCTCAATTTCACGCTGGTTGGCCCATGGCCCTTGGGTGGGGCCAGAATGGGTCATCCCGGTTCTAGACTGCCATCTTTTGAGGTTTGATGCTGCATAAAGAAGTCCTTCTGGACGCCCCTGTTCTACCACGAAAGTGGCTACGGTGCAAGGGGCGGGGTTTTGGAGAGGCGGCACCAAGCTAGGTTCCATCATGCGCCTTCACATGGGGAACTCCGACGGGACGGGCGGAGTGGCATCGGAGAACTGGGGCTCGAAGATATGGATCGCACCTACGGTATCCAGACCCGTCCGACCGACCAGCATTGGCAACAGGACGAAGAGTTGGCCTGGGCTAGGCTTCATAAATTGCTGCCAGTGGGTGTGCCAGGATGATGCGCCGGCGTGGGGTGTTCCCATTGCGGATGTACCATCGGGGTCGTCATGTAATGCATCCATTCGGTCGGACATTCCGAGTCGAGAAGTGCAAGCCATTGAGCAGGGCCATTGTCCTGTGGACCTGCTCAAGTATTGGGTAATGTCCAAACGTTTGGACAAATGGGCAGGAGTATCTGTAGCGGCATGGATCGCACTCGCAGTAGGGGCATGGGTAGCCTCTGTAGCCTGAGCAGTAGCAGCCTCTGTGGTCTGAGCATGGGTAGCTCCTACAGCCTCACCTACGGCGGCTTTGTATACACGAGCAGCCTGAATATGGTTCAGCATTGGTCATGGGTCATCAGGGATGATGTGCCGCTCTGGGACGTTTCCCTGGGAACCGAGGAGATGCCGAGACCTGACCTGATGATGGCACGCGATCATCTGGCACGGGTCGCCCGCCAAGGTGGCTCTTGCGGAAACCTGGCAGGACCGTGGTCATAGCCATTGAGCGTAGAAACCTCAGTGGAGTCCTGTGGCGCCCATCGCATGACTCATTTGCAGCACCATCTGTAAGTGCATCTGAAGCACTCATGTTTACAGGTTGTATACTATTGGAAGGGATGGTGTATGCGGGCTTGTATTACAGGAGTATTCCAATGGGTAGCCATGTTCTCACAGTACGAGTTGACGAGGACCTGTATCAGGAAGTCACAAGGCTAATGCAGGACGGTCATCCGTTGTCTAGCGTGCTCAGGATGGGTCTTGGTGCTGCTGCCCAGGTCGCCTCGCTTCAAGCAGAGTTGCGGCGGAGGGAGATAGAAGAGCCTCAGGTTATTGCCGTGCTGGACGAGATGATGGACGATAGGGCCCGGCTGGAAAAGCAGGTAGCAGACCTTACAGGCCGGTATTGGGAGCCGCTGGATGGCGCCCTTGCGACCTGGCCGTGGCCCAAACTAGAAGAGTTGTTGGACCGGGCCCAACTGGAGTGCAACCGCCGATTGATCCAGCGCTTAGGGGGTTAGTGCACTATGCAACTGCCGGCTAGCGGGCCACCTTGAGGAGGGAGTAGGATTTTGACGACAATATTGACGACAACGCCGACGGATTGTTGCGGACGGCAGGGTATCTTGACGGACGTTGTACACGAGTTTCCAAGCTAACACGGACGCTGGCGGACGGTGGTGGCCTAGCTGAGTCTGTTTAGGAAACCGCTGCTCTATCCACCTGAGCTACATGGGCGAATGGAGCTATCCAAGGCTCCAGGCCATGCTCCAGGAGCGGGGGTACAGGGTAGCGCGCACCGCAAGGTCAGACGGCTTTATGGGGCCGCTGGTAGCACGATCCCAGGCGGTGACAAGCCATAGCTGAAGTAGACCAACTAGTCTATGGAGATTTTGCTAACGGTTTGCTAACATACGCATGGGCACCATGCCTCACCGAGCCTCACCACAGATAGGAATTGCCCCGTCAGTGGTAGACGAAGCCGTTCTAATTGCGTATCTAGAGGCATAGAACATCATGGTGGCCAGGGAATCCCGTAGACTCATTTTGATGAGCATACGTTTGGCCGGGCTCACCTGGGCGATTAATCACCGAGGCTAGTCGTGGGAGGCAACAAGTCGGGGTTTCCAAACCCAGACCTACTGCCAGACCTACTGAAGGACCTGGGGTGCCCAATTGGGGAATCGTGGCCTATACTGGGGAACGAGATGGGTATGACCTTCTACTTCCTGGTAAGGTCTTAGACAGAGAAGTTCAGGAAGCCCAACACCAATGCTGCGGCATAAGGACTGCCCAGCGGGTGGCTCACACACCAGCGAAGTCAAGCAGCGGCAAGAAGGTCAGTCCAAGTGTGGGATCGGTCAGGAGGGCGGCAGTTCTGAAGCAGACGACATTACAGACGATATAGAAGGAGAATGGTCATGACCTCTACGGCCGGTGTAAGTTCAATAATGCTGCGGTTGAGCGGCTATATGGCCGTGGCGCTGGAGCGTCCGCTGCCTCCCGAGGTTGTCGAGAAAACCAAACACCATATCCTGGATACCATTGCTGCCATGGTCTCAGGCTCGAGGCTCAAGCCAGGAGTCTTGGCTGTCCAGTTTGCGCGTGCCCAGGGCGGCACGCCGGAGGCGCTGGTCGTGGCGTCGGACGTGGTGACCACTGCCATCAACGCCGCCATGGTTAACGGCTTCCTGAGCCATGCGGATGAAACGGACGACTCTCACGCCCCGTCCTTGACCCATCCTGGCTGTGCCATTGTGCCAGCGGCCCTGGCGGTGGCAGAGCGGGAGCATGCCAGCGGAGAAGCCCTTATCCGTGCCGTTGCCCTGGGGTACGACGTGGGATGCCGCATTGCCCGCGGAATGAGCCGAGGGTCTGGGCGAGTAGAGGGACACTCCTCTCATGCCATTGGAGGGCAGTTCGGCGCTGCCGCTGCCGCCTCAGCCCTTGCCAGGCTGGAACTCCCGGCAGGTGCGCTCGGTGCTGGCTTATGCGGCCCAACAGGCATCGGGAATCACCTCCTGGATGCGCGACCCGGAGCACGTGGGAAAGGCATTCGTCTTTGCGGGCATGGGCGCTCGCAATGGCGTTACCGCAGCCACCTTCGTCCAGGCAGGGTTCACTGGAGAAGAGGATGCGTTCTCAGGTCCTGACAACTTCCTTGACCTCTTTTGCCCTGACGCCGCTGGACTAAACGGCTGGGTTGAGAGCCTGGGTAGCCATTATGAGATCTCAATAGCCAACATCAAGAAACACCCTGTCGGCTCTCCTATACAGGCCGCCGCTGAGGCTCTTACCGCCCTGGTGGCCGAGCACAGGTTGACTTCAGAAAACGTACGAACCGTGGAGGTCCATTTACCACCTCAAGGCCTCCGTATCGTGGACAACCGGGCCATGCCAGACATCAACTGCCAGTACATCATGGCGGCCATCCTACTGGACGGCCGTCTTACTTTCCAAGCTGCTCATAGCCCGGAACGAATGGAGGACCCAAAGGTGAGAGCCGTCGAGTCTCGCGTGACTCTAGTTCCAAGCCAGGCATTCAAGGACATGGAGCGCCAGCGCCCCGCCCTGGTACGCGTCCACATGGCTAACGGCCAGGTGATAGAGAACTACGTGTCAGCCATTCGCGGCACAGCCGACAATCCGATGTCCAGGGACGAGGTTGCCGCTAAGGCCGTGGACCTGATGGAGGGTGTGATGGGCAAGCAGCGCTCCCACGCCATCGTGACCCAAATATGGGAACTGGAACAGGTCAAGAATGTGCGTGACCTGCGCCCCATCCTCCGGGCCTAAAAGTTTAGTCAACTCCTGAATAATGAGAGTCCAGTCCAGACTGGTTTCTGCATGCGATGGCCCATTTGCAGGATTCGCACTCCTCTGCTCCAGGAGATGAGGAAAGGGCGGGATCAAGCGCTCAAGCTGTGTGGGAGCATCGCACCTCGCCTTGGGTCAAATCACCTGCGACGGTGGCAGTACCGTGCGTATCCATGGCACCAGGTCAGCTAAGACCTCCGGGGAGATTTCATGGCCCATTGGGTACTCGTTGTACACGGGTGAGTACCCTTCTGTCTTCAGGAATGCCACGGTACTCCGGGCCCGCTCTACCGGCGACATGGGGTCATCAGTCCCGTGCGCAACAAAGATGGGCTGCATGCGCTCAGCGGGAAGACGGCCTCGGAGGTCTTCCAGGTCGCGTGGTGCGCCGCTGAGGGCTATCAGTCCAGCAAATACGTCGGGCCTGCCCAGTCCACACCGATATGTCATGCGGGCGCCCTGGGAAAACCCTCCGAGGATTACCTGTCCCGGGGGCACCTGGTACTTCTCCATCACTTCATCAAAGAAGGTCCACAGCATGCCTACTACGGACGATGGGTCTTCTGTGGCCCCCGGAGCGCCCCAGCCGTAGCCCACCATCCCAGGCCCGATTTGAAAAGCGACGGGAGCGTTGGGGCACGCGTAGACATAGCCTGCTTGGTCGATGGCCGGGGCAAGACTGGCCAAATCGTGCATGTTCGCACCGAACCCATGAAGAAGAATGATGAGGGGATAGCTCTCTTCTTGCCGGTAATTGTTGGGATGGATGGTGAGATAAGCCAGGCTCTCGCCGTGGTGTTGAACGGTTTCCATAGAGGATGTCCAGGTGTGGTGTGCAAGCGAGTGTATTGGAGCCTCACAACTCTGTCAATCCCGACACAGCCATACCGCCTTTGAGGAGTTATCAGTCGGTCTCATTGACCCTGAGGTGACCCAACTCTAGTTGGACGACTGGTGCCTGCGAGACATTCTGTGCCATGTGGCGGGCTGGGATTGAGAAATGGGCGGAGCCCAGAAGCACCAGGGAGCTTGACAGCGTGCCTGGGGGCGGATATTGTCACCATCGGCGCACAGCGTGGCGCTGTGGGGCTGATGGCCCAGGGTTACAGGGCCGTCAAAGTTAATGACGCAGAACCTGAATCGAAAGGGGGATCAGCATGGAGATCATCGATATCCAGGTACACACGGGTCCCGCCAAGGAAGGCTGGCTTGACCGACAGCAAGCAATCCCGTTTCTGCTTAACGGCGACGCATTTCCTATCGAGGCGGTGTTGATCGCGGTTGACGCTGTCGGCATCTCCAGGGTAGTAGTGGACGGACCAGACGACTATGGCCAAGCAGCCGCGCGTCGCTTTCCTTCGCGTGTGGCGTGGTGTGCCCACTTCGACAGGAAGGCGCCAAACATCGAGGAATTGATCGGCGGCGCCGCCCAATTAGAGACTCCACCGCTGGCAACCCGCATCTCCATACGTGGCCCAGAAGATTTCGCCGAATTGGATGCAGGCGCATATGAACGGCACTTGGCGGCAGCCGAGAAAGCCGGACTGCCTGTCTTCTGCAACTTCTTTTACACTCCGGGGGTACTGGAGAGAGCGCACCCTATTCCCCGCAAGCATCCCAATCTGCTATTTGTCATCGACCATTTAGGCATGCCACATGGGCCTACAAAGATGGACGTGATGGAGGATCCACCCTTCAAACAGCTAAACAAATTGCTGGAGTATGCGCAGTACCCTAACGTGGCCCTCAAGTTCTGTGGGGCGCCCGCTTTTAGCAGGGAGTCTTACCCCTTCCGAGATATTTGGCCCGCGGTCCACCAGATCGTCAAAGCCTTCGGTCCTGAGCGGATGATGTGGGCGAGCGATCCGACGCGCTTGCGTCCGGCGTTTGCCTATCATGAGTTGGTGGACTGGCTCCGTTATACGAATGAGCTTTCGCAGCATGAAAAGGAAATGATCCTAGGTGGATCAGCCCGGAGACTCCTCAAGTGGCCGGGGGCAAAAGGAGGGAACGCTACGGGTAGCCAAGCGCGGCAGGCACCTCAAGTATGAACAGGGAACGTGCTGGCGGCCGAGCAGTTTGGTAATCCGGCGGGATTGGCCGCCGGAGGCTGGGTTAGCTGTGACCGCTGCAAGATGGGCGAATGCGACGGGTTCAAGTTTGCTCTCCGACAGCGAAATCTCCAACATGAAGCGTTGAGTGCCACCGCTGACTGACCATGCTCCAAGCCTCCCCCAGTTTCCTACAAGGCTCAATCCCAAGCAAAGACGCATGGACTGATGATGGCCCAACCATACCTGTCCGACTTGGACGTCATGAAACGGGTGGAGGAGATACTGTGCGATGCCACTCTGGGGTAGACACTGGCACAACGGATGACGGTAGAGTGTTAGCAGTCAGCGATAATCGGACGATTCCAGGAGCAGGATTCTCTCTCATCCACCAGTCCGGTTCTTGAGGTCCACCTCAGGCTTCCTACGAGACAACCGGAAGTACAGCGTGAGGGCCAGCACCAGGACCCCAATGGTGACAAGGTTGGCCCCAACAATGACCGGGTCTTTAAGGTGCAGTCCATACAGCAGCCACAGACTGCTACCGACCAACATCTGACACAATGTCAGCAGGCTCAGGTCCTGCACAGACTTGCTGCGATACATCTTGACCACCTGCGGCACGAACCCTGTCGTCGTGAGAGAGGCTGCGACAATCCCGACTAACCACCACATACCGCTCTCCTTTCTTCTTTGCATAGAAACAGCCTCCAGTGCAAAATCCCGAGGCTGTGTACGACTCCGTGTTTCTGGTGGAGACGGGGGAGAGTCCAATGATACCGCAAACACAGGATACCGATGCTAGGGTGCTGGTGGCGGCGTAAGATTGGCTTGTCGCCTCGCTGGCGAGAGAATTCTGCCGGAGGAAGCAGGAGCGACACATGAGACCCAAATACTTGGAAAGTCATGTGACTCCGAGTTGTTGACAGTACCCCAGCACTGTCTAGTTTGGTGTGTTGATTCCAGATCGTGCGACTAATATTCCTGCAAAGAAAACAGCACCAAGCAATAGTTGCATCTTGACCGTACGATAGAAGGACAGGAAAAAGCTAGGCATCATTGATAATACTGACGAGAGCTACATCATCAATAGTGTCCGTTCACGAAGCAACTCTTCTGCCAACGACTCAACCTCGCTCAAAGGGAACGCCATAGGGCCAACGACTGTGCATCTTAGAGACGCCGCCGCTGCCGCACGGGGCGGAACTTCGGCAGCGTGATCTCGTCCGTCACGTCTTCGAAGACCACTTCTAGCGGCATTCCCGCCCGAAGCTCCTCCGGCGGACAGTCAAGTATGTTGCTCACCAGGCGTACACCTTCGTCTAGTGTTACGACGGCAACCGCGTACGGCACTTCAGACACCCATGCCTCGCCCATCGGATGATGGACGACGGTCCAGGTATACAACGTGCCCTTGCCGCTGGTGCGTGCCCACTCGGTATTCATCGAGTAGCAGTTGGCGCACATGGGACGTGGCCGCCAGCGATATGTCCCGCAGTCTACGCAGCGGGGGATGCGCAACTCATGCTTCTTGGTGTAGGTCCAGAATTCCTTGCCTTCCTCGAAAGACAGATCGGGTAGTGGCTTTCGGTACCGCGTCGTCATCTTACACTCCTGTCAGCACGAGTACGCTGCCGTATCCACCCATGTCCGTGAAGCTCACGACGCCCACCTGCGCGTTTGGCACCTGCGCGGCGCCTGCCTGCCCACGGAGCTGCTTCACCGCCTCGGCAACATGGTTCATTCCCCAGATATGGGCCTGGGACAGCAGCCCTCCGTGGGTGTTTATGGGCAACTCACCGCCAAGCTCGATCCGCCCCCCTTCAACGAAGGAGCCACCTTCACCTTTCTTGCAGAACCCCAGGTCCTCAATCTGAGAGAGGACGGCGAAGGTGAAGCTGTCGTAGATCTCAGCGAAGTCGACATCGGCAATGGTAATGCCAGCCTCCCGGAAGGCCAGCGGCGCCGCCAGCCGTACGCTGTTGATGGTGATGTCCGTACGGTTCAGCATCTCGGCGGGGGACGGGCCGTAGGACTGCGCGCCGCCAGCGATGTAGACCGGCTTCTGTGGCAGGTTCCGCGCTCGCTCCGCCGTAGTCACGACGCACGCTGCAGCGCCGTCGGACTCCAGGCAGCAGTCCAGCAGGTGGTAGGGATCGGCGATCATGCGGGAGTTGAGGTAGTCTTCCATGGTCATCAGACCTTTCATGGTCGCCTTGGAATTGAGCTGCGCATGCTTCCGCGTGGCAACTGCGATGGCCCCGTACTGCTCCTGGGTGGTGCCGTACTGGATCATGTGGCGGCGGGCCGGCAAGGCCCAGGACTGCGCGGCGCTCATCATTCCATAGGGCGCCTCAAAGTTGCTGCCGTACGAAGCATCCTGACGGCCGCCCCCCTGACCGAGACGGTGGCCCGAACGCCCGTTTCCGCCGCCAAGGATTACGATGGCGTTGGCGACTCCTGCCGTCACCATCGTCGCCGCGGTATAGATGCTGGAGCCTATGGCCGCGGCTCCCATATTGGACATTCCGCCGAAGCGGAGGTCATTGATCCCAAAGTTGGTGGCGAACTCGCCGTAGCCGCCGACGCCACCGGGGCTTGAGCGACCGGGGTTATCTGGCATGACACCGTCGATATCCTTGGGCGTGAGCCCGGCATCGGCGATGGCCAGTTTGGCCGCCTCCAGAAACAAGGTGCGTTCAGTTTTGCCGGACTTGCGCGAGTACTCAGTCTCGCCGATCCCGGCGATGACAGCTTTTCTCCTGATATCGGACATACGCACTCTCCCTGAACTAGTCTACGTCCCATGCTGGCCCAGTACCACCGGACGGCAAGAGCGTACTCCCGCTTCTGGTAGCCTGTCAACCAACTGTCAACCAAAGTGTCCTCATGGTTCCGTTCCGTTGTGGTTGGAAAACGCACAAAGTCAGATAGCCCTATCATCCGAAATGGAACGGTACCGAGCCCTTTGCAGGGGGTCGGGACGCTGGACTCCTTTTCCCAGGAAACCTGTTAGGCTATCTGCCCTCGCGGCACGGGTACGCCAGGGATCTTCATCTGAATGCGATTCACAGTCTGCCGAGTAGTAAAGAACAAGGTCCTCCAGTCATCACCACCCCAGGCCATGTTCACAACTGGAGCGACAATGGTTCCAATGTGTTTGCCAGCAGGGTCTATGATCCATAGGCCTCCGGACCCTCCGCAGTAGACGTTCCCCTCCATATCCACTTTCATACCGTCGGAGCTTCCCGGTCTTGGGCCCCTCAAATCACAGAAGACGCGCTCAGAAGGGAGGTTCAGCAGCCCAGTATCTACGAACGGCAGGGCAGCAATATTGTCTCTGTCGGCTCCATATCTCGGGGCCTGCATGTCGAAGGCTCGTATGTATCGGCCTGCAGTTAAATACAGGATCTTCTCGTCAGGGGAGAAGGCCAGGCCGTTAGCGGGGTCCAGAGGAGCTGGAGCATCCCTCACCAGCAGGTTGATGGTGCCCAGGTCAGGAGTAACCCTATATACTCCCATAAAGTCCAGCTCAGAAACAACGTTGAACGTCATCCGGTCGGTAAAGTATATGCTTCCGTCGCTCCTGACCACCACATCGTTTGGACGGTTTAGTCTATGACCCCGGTAGTTGTTGGCGACGACAGTGATGCTCCCATCGGGCTCCGTGCGCGTGACTCTCGAGTTGTACTCCGCAGGGGTGGCGCCACCATGCTCGCAGGCTATCAGTCTGCCCTGTCGGTCCCTGGTGAGGCCGTTGGCGTAGTTGGTCGGCTTGAGGAACTCAGTTACACCCTCCCCAGGCGCCCACTTCATCCTCCTGTTATTGATGACGTCACTGAAGAGCAAGTACCCCCCTTCCTTCCACCACACAGGTCCCTCACCCAGGGCAAAACCCTTGCCCAATTCCTCGTATTCCTGACCCGGGTCTACGATGCGGTCCAGCGCTGGTGCAAGTTTCTCGACTACCATGTTGACCTCCTTCGATTTCGAATGCCGTGGCGAATTATACGCTAATTGGCGACCATACTTATGGAAGCAGCACCTATGCTGTGGCTCTACGCCTGGCATAAGGCGGCATGATAGATATAGAATGGGGTGTCTGGTGACGCACGTGCTGTTCTATAAACGTATCTGACAGCATAGAACATCATGGCGACAATCGAATCCCGTATGCGCCACCATTCCCCAATCTCCTCGTCGTCGCGAAGTTGCAAAGGTGTGAACATGCGGTCATGGCTATGGACAGGGTGCCTCGTATTCCTGCTGGCGGTGGTAGGTTGTTCCTCCCCTCAAATCGCACCCCCGCCAGTCGTTCCCGTTGACCCTCAGGCCGGCGAAGAGGTAACGCTCACCAAAGAGCACTTGGCAGCCAAGCTGGGGATACCGGTACAGGAGATTGAGCTTCTCTTCAAGGAAGCGGTGAGTTGGCCTGATACTAGCCTGGGGGTGCCAGAGCCTGGAAAGTTTTACGCCCAGGTGGTAGTGCCTGGTTTCCGAGTGATCCTATCTGCTGAAGGCAAGGAGTATGCCTACCACACTGGGGAACTCGAGGGTAAGACAACGGTAATTGCGGATCCAGGAGCTGTTGAAGGGGGCTGGCGTCCACCACCGCCGTAATGTCACTGGACTGTCGAGATCGCAGGCGCTGGCTGCTCTATGACACCTTCACAATTCGGAAGGCAACCCACGGCAAGTCCATTCGAATTACCTGGGGCGATGGCAAGACAAACGTCGAAGTGCTTTTCAATTCTAAGGGAGATTCCAAGTGTCAAGTGGTCGTGCAGCACAACAAACTGGCGGATGCAGACCAGGCTGAAGTGATGAAGTCGTACTGGAGAGAGGCGCTGAGCCGCCTGCAATATGTCGTAGCTGCCAGTCGTTCGGTCAGGCCAGGAGGCTAGAAGCTGTTCGCGAATTCTCTTCTGGGGGAGTGTGAGGGGGCACAGCCCACTCTAGCGGGGGTCTGGGGGTGTCCCCCAGTGCCGTTTCTTTCCCCCTCTCCCTCAACGAGGGTCTTGTCGCAAAAGTCAGGAAGGTGCAGGGAACCTCGGTTCCCGCTGGGGGTCTGGGGGTATCCCCCAGATTCAACACTCCCCCTCTCCGACGCGGAGAGGGGGACACAGGGGGGTGAGGGTTTTCTGAGCAGCCTCTAGCGTAAGGGATTCCTGGTAGGAAGGAGATTCAGTGAGCAAACTGGGAACAGTGCAACAGTCGCCCATACCCTTACCCAGGGGCATGTACTATGGCTGGGTCATAGTGTGGGTGTCGTGGCTGGCCAACATGGTGACCTCAACCATGAACCCTGTGGTCTTCTCCATCTTCATAGACCCCATGCGCCGCGACCTGGGCGTGGGCCTAAGCACCCTGGCATGGGCCGTCGCCGTTCGACAAGTTAGCGGTGGGATCGCAGCGCCTTTCGTCGGGCGTCTGGTGGATGTTTATGGTGCGCGTTGGGTGGGTCTCTTCGGAGCCGCGCTTGCCGGAGCCGCGCTGGTGAGCCTTTTCTTCGTGCACAACATTTGGGTCATGTACCTTGTGTATGGCCTGTCCGGGTTGGGTGGATTCGGCACCTTTGGCGGCAACCTGCTAACCACAGTTCCAGCGGCCAACTGGTTTATCGCCAAGCGGGGCCGAGCCACCTCAATAGCAGGTACTGGCGTGGGCGTGGGAACAGCGCTGGGAGTGCCCATTGCCCAGCTTCTTGTGCACACCTTGGGGTGGAGGTGGGCCTGGGTGATCTTCGGCGTGGCCATATGGTTGGTCATTATTCCCGCCTATGGGTTCCTTATGCGTCGCCGCCCAGAAGACCTGGGCGTTGATCCCGATGGATTGTCTGGCCCGTACAGTTCCTCGGGTGATGGTAAGGCTGTAGAGGTGGCCCGAACAGGGACGGTGGAAGTCAACTGGAGTCTGGGTGAGGCCATACGCACGCCGGTGTTCTGGTTCATAATGCTGGCCTTGACCGCGTACATGTTCTCCAGCTCCGCCGTGCTCTTCCTGCGGGTTCCCTTCTGGAACAAGTTGGGTGTCTCCCCTGCGACCATTGCCTTTGGCATGGCTGCGGACCCGTTCACTGTGGTCTTTGCCATGTTGCTCTTCGGCCTGTTGGCGGAGCGATTTGCCGTCAGGTATATGGCTGTTGTTGGAGGCGTCTGGCGAGGCATTTCCATGATTCCTCTCATCATGGGCGGCAGCAGCGCCTTATATCTGTTCTCCCACAGCATCACATGGGGCATCGGGTCAGGCGCCAACGCCGCCGCCCAGAACCTCGTAATACCCAGCTATTTTGGCCGGTTGTCCCAGGGAGCCATTCGGGGATTTTCGGCGCCTCTGATGATAGCAGCGGGCGCTCTGGGTGCGCCGGTGGTGGGCTACATGGTAGACGCGGAGATGGATGTAAACCTGGTATGGGCGATAAGCGGGGGCATGATGCTATTCTCCGGACTGGCCTTCCTTTTCCTGAAGCCGCCTAAGTTGCCGCAAAAACAACCCCCGGCATTAGTGGAAAGTGTGCCCAGGCAGGCCGGTGGCTAGCGCATCTGGGTCTATCTGCTCTGCCGTCGGTCGCCTCTGCTGCCGCAGGGGAAGGCCCTTCACGCGTGCAGGTGCCATTGACAAGTAGCCAGAGCCATGCTAATGTCGTATTACTATGTTAAGTATCCCTAAGACATATCCTGCGGTCTGTACATGTAGGCCATAGGGCAAGCGCAAAAGAAGAACATAAAGCGCTGCGCCCCTCACGGTTTTGCAACCTAACGAGGGGGGCAGCGCTTTTTTGTATGTAACGCAGGGCAGTGGAAGTCATGACCATAACAAATGTAGACCCAACAATTCAGGAGAAGGCCAAGCTGGACTACTCCAATGGTGTTATTCCATACCTGCCGGAAGAGGTAGACAGTTTTGAGAAAGAGGCACAGCGATTCCTTGCGGGTGGGTACCAGGATCCCAACGCCTTTACAGCATTCCGCCTGCTCCAGGGAATCTACGGTCAGCGCCAGCCCGACGTCCAGATGCAACGCATCAAGATACCGTTCGGTGGACTCACCGCCGACGAGTTGGATGTGGTAGGCCAGATTGTGGAGCGGTACGCTCCGCTCAAGAAGGGCCACGTCACAACCAGGGAGAACATCCAGATACACTTTCTCAAGCTTGCTGACACACCTGACATGATGCGCATGTTGGGTGATGTGGGGCTGACCAGCCGCGAGGCGTGCGGCAACACGGTGCGAAACGTGGTGGGCTGCCCTCTCGCGGGCGTTACCCCCGATGAGCCGTTCTACGTAACGCCCTACCTGGCTGCCTTTGCACGTTGGTTTGTGCGCCACCCCTATAGCCAGAAGATGCCGCGGAAGTTCAAGGTGGCTTTCGCCAGTTGCGCCGAAGACTGCGTGGTTACGGCCATCCATGACCTGGGGTTCATACCCAAGATTCGCGTGGACGAAAACGGCGTGCCGCGCCGGGGCTTCCAGATGCTGGCTGGCGGCGGGACTGCCATTATGCCCCGCATAGCCTATACCCTCTACGACTTCGTACCTGTGGAGGAGTACCTCAGAATCAGCGAGGCTATCATCCGCATCTTCAACCGCACCGATGAGCTGCGGAAGAACAAGGCCAAGGCCCGCATCAAGTTTTACATTGACCGCATCGGCATTGACGCCTTCCGGGAGCAGGTGGAAGAGGAGCTGAAGCAGAAATGGGCCAGCAAGTCCTATGCCCCGACTCCTCTTATGGAAGTGCCCGATGAGCACCTGGATGCGCCTCCTCCTCCCGTGAAGCCCGGTAATGGACACCACGGGCGTGAGTACCAGCGCTGGCTGGAGTCCAACGTGCGCCATCAGAAACAAGCCGGATACAACATCGTATGGGTCAAGCTGCCTCTGGGGGACATCCAGGCACACCAGTTCCCAGTTCTGGCCCGCATCGCCCGGGAGTACGCTGGGAGCCGCATCCGCACCACAACGGAGCAAAATCTAGTATTCCGCTGGGTCCCCGATGGCTACCTTCACAAGGTCTGGGAGGCGCTTCAAGAGACTGGCCTGGGTGAGGCTGGCGCTCAGGAGATCACTGACGTGGTGGCCTGCCCGGGAACTGATAGCTGCAAGCTGGGCATAACATCTTCAATGGGTCTGGGGAAAGCTGTGAGCGAGACGCTGGAGGAGATGAGAATAGAGGACCCGCTGGTGAGGTCTCTCCACGTCAAAATCAGCGGCTGCCCCAACGGCTGCGCCAGGCACCACCTTGCCAACATTGGCTTCCACGGGGCCGCCACCAAGGGCGATGGCAACCAGGTGCCAGCTTACGAGATATTCCTGGCCGGCAGCTACGGCAACACCGATGCGACTCGCTTCGGCCACCGCGTCAAGACAAAGGTGCCCGCCAAGCGAGTGCCTCTGGTGGCGCGCCACTTTCTGGAGTTCTACCAGGGCCGGCGGCAAGAGGGCGAGACATTCAACCAGTTCGTGGACCGCCTGGGCACCGGACCTTTCGAGACCATAGCTGCCGAGTACAAGCAGCCGGGGCCCTTGAACCGGGAGAACATTGGCACCTACCTGGACTGGAGCAAGACGGTCCTTTACAAACTGGAGCGTGGCGAGGGAGAGTGCGCCGTGTAGAGGCGGGTCCACTATGTCTATCAGCAGAAAACATGCCCAGGACTACGCCGAGACGGTCCTATCCAGGCCGCGCAGCGACTTTCAGGTGACACTGAAACGCGGCAAGGGCGGGACAACCCTTCTCTACCAGGGAAGGGCTGTCACGAAATGCCACGCCTCCAGGGTGGGGGCCGTGCAGGCCATCTACATGGCCCGTGCCCTGGGTGTGGAGCTGCCGCCACAGGGCAGCAGTGTGCGGGCGGAGGTTCCAGGGGGCGTTCTGTACCGGGCCGTGGCAGTATCCACCCTGGACCTGCGGCGGCCTGAGGCACGGCAGGTGCTGGCTCAACTGCTGGCCACGGCGGAGATGCAGCGGACTGGCATGGGAAGCCAGGCGGAGTAGAGTGATGCGCAACATGGCGACAGAGAAGGTTTTGGCTGGTTACAGCGCGATGTGTTGTTGTACCTGTCCTCCATAGGAGAGGGTAACCCATACCTAATGCCAGGGTTGCGCCCCTCTCCAGACCTGAATCTGAGAGGGGCGCAGTTTTATATCTGGGATCATTTCTGACGGGGGTCTGGGAGTGTCCCCCAGATACATTCTCACCAACCTGCTAAATAGCCAAGAACGGAGCAAGCATACATGTCGGTGCTGATATTGATGACAGTAGTCGTCGCCGGGGCCGCAGGCCAGCTAGTAGACGCCATGGCAGGGATGGGCTTTGGCGTCTTGGCCAGCAGCATCATGGTGGCCGGCGGTGTCTCGCCCGTGCTGGTGGTGAGCGTAGTCAACACAGCCAAAGTTGGGAGCGGGTTGGCATCGGGACTGTCCCACTGGCGGTTCGGCAACATAAATTGGTCATGGGTGGCCCCCCTTGCAATTGCCGGGGTCCTAGGTGGCATCGCAGCGGCCCTGATGCTCACGCGTCTGCCCATTGGGGCTACGCGCCTCGGTGTCCCGGTGATTCTCTTGGCTATGGGCGCGCTTCTCGTACGCCGCTACGTGTTCGGCGTTGGCCTTCTGCCGCGAGTGGCCGGCGGCAGCATTGACCAGGTTGCGGCGCTGCCTCAAGGCCGCTGGCAATGGCGGGTTGGCGCTGCGGTGCGAGCGCACCCTGCGCTCCGGCTGGCAGGGATCGGTGTTGTGGCCGGTGCTCTCAACGGTGTGAGCGGCGCTTTTGGCCCGTTTGCCACCACCGCAGTTATGCTCACCACCTCTCACCACCCGCGATACGCCATAGGAACGGTGAACTTCGTGGAGTTCTTTGTGGCGGCTGCCATTTCCGCAACTCTATTCCTGCAGTTGGGGTTGTCCGGCTTCCCATGGCAGCTTACGCTAGCCCTTGTAGCGGGAAGCCTGGTCACAGCGCCCCTGGGCGCCTTTGTGAGTCGCCACATACCCGCAAGGTTCCTTGGCCTAATTGTGGGGATAACACTCATCGGCATCAACGTCTGGAGCATCGCCAGGGCGTTGGCATAAGTTCTACTCTTGAATGTGGAGGTACGGCCTTAGAAGAACAACGTTTGTTTGAAAAGATCTGCTGGGGCAGAGTTGTGGCAGTTTAAGCTAGTGTCCCGTCCCTGAAATACCCATACGAACTGTCGTTGGGAGGAGTCCCGACATGTCGGGACGACGAAGCAATCTGGAGGAGGGGTGGAACCCCACAGCCAGATTGCCACGGCCCTCCGGAGCCTGTGGTGAGGACATCGAACCATCGGGCCTCGCCCCGATTGCATCGGGGACATTGACGGCGAACTTCAGGGACACCACGCTAGAAACGAAAAGGAAGAAGGAGACGGAAAGTTGAACAAAGCAAAGGCAGCGATTACTACAGAGGAGATTCAATCCATCAGCCGGAAGCTAGAGGGCAAAACCCCTCAGGATGTCCTGGAGTGGGGACTGGAGCGTTTGCAGCCCAAGATCGCCCTCTCGTCTAGCTTTGGGGCCGAGGATGTGGCCCTCATAGACATGTTGTGGCGCATCGATCCAAAGGCCCGGGTGTTCACCCTGGATACTCTGCGCCTTCCTACCGAGACGTACACCGTGATGGACCAGATCCGGCTGCGATATGGCATAGACCTGGAGGTGTACTACCCGGACATGAACAAGGTGCGTCCCATGGTGGAAGAGCACGGGTTCAACCTGTTCTACAAGTCCTTGGACATGCGCCATCTCTGCTGCGACGTTCGCAAGGTGGAGCCTGTGGAGAGGGCGTTGAAGGACCTGGACGGCTGGATCACCGGGCTGCGGCGGGACCAAGCGCCAACCCGGGCCAACATAGGCAAGGTGGAGCCTGACGACGCCCATCCGGGCAAGGTTAAGCTCAACCCCCTGGCGGCGTGGACATCGGACCAGGTGTGGGCGTACATTCGCCAGAACCAGGTCCCATATAACGAGCTCCACGACAAGAACTATCCCAGCATAGGTTGCGACCCGTGCACCCGCGCCGTGCTCCAGGGCGAAGACCCGCGTGCGGGCCGGTGGTGGTGGGAGCTTGACCCCAACTCCAAAGAGTGTGGACTGCATGTAGTCCAGGCCGCCGAGGGGCCGAAGCTGGTACGGAGCAAGGGCCGCTAACGTCTGGATGGGGTTGGGTTCAGAGCGATAAACCAGGAGGCATTTCCGAGCAGTCTCCAGCGGCTGTTCGCGGAACCCTGACTGTTCTTCGGCAGGCTCTCCGGGTCTGTCAGCAAAGGCATAGGACGAGGTAACAAACCCCCGACTCAAGTCGGGGGTTTGTTCATTCTTGAAGCAACCCCTAGCTATCCGTGTAGGTTGAAAAACAGTTGAGAGTGGCTTTCCCCGGGTGCTGGAACAATGGGTTGGCTTGACAAAGCAGTTGCGCAGTGAGAGCATAGTGCGCAGGAAGCATATCGGTATACTAGTATGCAATTCAGTAAACAACCATGACTACGTTTCGTGGTAGGGAGCCCGGCTTGCGTTATCTGACGGTTGCTAATTCCCTGAGGGAGCAGATCCTACATGGGAAATACCAATCTGGGGAGCGCATGCCCGGGCAGCACGATATGGCCAAAGCCAACGGCGTCTCCTTTGCCACGCTCAAGAGCGCCTTGGACGTGTTGGAAGAGGAGGGATACGTGCGCCGCAAGGCGGGCGAAGGCACCTATGTGACTCTGCCTGAAGAGCGCGCCCCGCTTGCTCTGGTGGTGGACGATGACCGTGGTTTTCGCGAGTTCTTCAAGGAGGCCCTGACGGCCAGTGGGTGGAGAAGCCTTGATGCTGAATCTGGCATGGGGGCGCTAGGACTGCTTGCCGAGAAGTCTTTTGCTGTGATTTTCCTGGACATGGTCATGTCTGGGATGAATGGGGCGGAGACATTCAGGGAGATCCGCAAAGTGGCCCCAGATGTGGAGGTGGTGATCGTTACAGGCTACCCAGACTCCAGCATCATGTTCGAGGCGCTACAAGTGGGGCCTTTTGCGGTGATGAGGAAGCCATTCACTCTGGACCAGCTAGACCATGTGCTGTCGCGCGTGCAAGCAGTTTCCAGAGCCAGCAGATATGGTGTAAGGAGGCGACTGGCGCGGTGAGGAAGAATGCGTCAGGGAATTCGAGAAGGAGGGAGGGCTAGCCCCTGTATCACCCGAAAAATCACCCTTTTGGGGGGATGGTGGGGTGGGTATCCTGCCGGATAGTTGCGTCTGGAGTTGTAAGTCAAGTTGGTAGTTGGTAAAGGAGGGTTACAAGATGGCAAAGGTTTGGTTTGCTTTGGTGGCTCTTGTTCTACTGGCAGTACCGCCTATCGCCTTGGCGGATTCGGCTCAGACCTTCACGGCCTCGGGCAACATCTGCCTGGCTGGGCTGCCGCAGATAGTGGTGGGATCGCCTCAGCCAACTGGTGTGCGGATCGTAGCTAAGGGCGAGGAGCTGGCTGGGGGCATCGCGGTCAGCTCCGGCTGGGACGACCTGGAGGGAGCAGCCGTAGATATCACCATTACCAATGAAAGTTCGTTTTTCGACTTCACCACGGGGACGTTTTCGGGAAGCCTCAACGGCACCCTGACGGTGACCACTACTGAGGACGACGTCCTGAAGGGAAAGCTGGAAGGGAAGGTGTCCGGCGTGTTTCTCGATCCTGAGGACATTTTGGGCTCGATTATTCAATCCACAACCCAGGTAAAGTGGCAGGTCAACAGTAAGGACGCAAAAGCATCGGGCCAGGGCAATGCCACCTTTACGCCGACGGAGCTAGGCTTCTGCGGCCCCTTGAACCTTGCTGGCGCTGTGAGGGAAACGTAGAGGCGGCAGGAGAGAGTTCCTCGAATGGGAAGCAACGTCGTTCTCCAGCAGAGGGTAGTTGGCTCCGGTAGTCCCCGAGAGGGAAGGAGTCTCGGCGCATGAGCTCCAGATTCCAAAGCCTCTATTTTGACCGGGTCTACACCCCTGCGTATGACCTGACTGTTGCGCAGCTTCCTGCCTATCAGCACTTGCAAAGCAGCAGCCTGGCAAGGGTGTCGGTCTTTTTTGGATGTGAGGTCCTGGTAGTTGGGTCCGGCACCGGCAATGAACTCCTTGGCCTCTTGCAGCGCCCTGGAGGACCTTTCGTATCCCTGACAGCCGTAGACCTGTCTCGCCGAAGCCTGGTGAGGGCTAGCCGGAAGGCTCGCCGCCAGGGTAAAGCGGTGGAAGTTCTCCAGATGAATGCCCAACGGCTTGCTTTTGCCGATGGGCAGTTCGACCGTGTTCTGTGTCTGCACACCATGGACTTTCTGGCGGACCCGGCAGTCGCCACAAGGGAAATAGTGCGTGTCTTGAGGAAAGGCGGAGAGTTCATTATCTCCTACCCTTCAGGGGAGGGGATTGGCGGAGTGGCTGGCGTGGCGGCCAGGAGCGTGCTGGAAAAGCTGCGCCGGGGCAAGCTAACAGGGGCGTTGAAAGAGGCTTTGGCATCCATGGGGGCCGCCGTTGCCTATGCACCCTTGGCGCTGTCAGTGAAACCGCAGCGGCTGATCTATTCCCGCCCGGAGCTGGAGCGGCTGATGGCGTCGCTGGAAATCAGCGACTACGGGATTGAAGAGGACGGCGTATACCGGGACTTCATTGTCTGGGGAAGACGATAGAAGAGAACAAGCGAGGAAAACCAATGGTTGCTACGGCTGCCGCGCTGCCTGAAGGCAGATTCTTTGATGTCTACAACTCGGAAGAGTTATGGCGGCGGTACTGTAGTTTCCTGGACCTCTCTCTGGAGGAGTTCAATGAGATTCAGAACTATCTGCTGCTAGAGCAGGTCAAGCAGGTAGCCGACACTCCTCTGGGCAGTAGAATCATGGGAGGCAGAAGGCCCGTCTCCGTGGAGGAGTTCCGGCGTGTGGTGCCCATAACTAGCTACGAAGACTATTCTGCTTGCCTGGGGGCGCGTCAGGAGGAGGCGCTAGCGGACAAATGCGTTTTCTGGTGCCACTCCGCTGGCAGGGGAGGTAACTTCAAGTGGATTCCATATACCAGGGCGGCCTTTGACCGCATTGCGCGGTACGTGGTGGCGGGGGCCATCCTTGCCGCGGCTGAGAAGAAGGGTGCGGTACATCTTGCTCCCATGACCAGGGTGTTGGTGAACCTGGCGCCACGGCCATACGCCTCAGGCTCTCTGCTGTACTACTTCGCCCAATATTTCCCCTACCAGTCCATTCCACCGCTATCCCAGGCAGAAGAGCTGGATTTCAAGGAAAGGACTGAAATAGCCTTTCGGCTGGCTCTGGACCAGGGAATAGACTACATATTCTCCGCATCCTCTGTCCTGACCAAGATCGGCGACAGCTTTGCCAGGAATGAGAGGAGTCTTAGTTTGTCCTCAATGCTGCTCCATCCCCGGGCGATCCCTCGCTTGGCCCGGGCATGGGTGCGGAGCCGGCTGGCGGGCCGAGGTGTTCTGCCGCGCGACCTCTGGTCGCCCAAAGGCCTGCTCACCTTTGGGGTGGACACGGCCCTGCATGAAGAGGAGATAGCCCGGATGTGGGGTAAGGTTCCCTTCCAGGCTTACGGCAACACGGAGGTGATGATCGGCGCCATGCAGGCATGGAACAAGAAGGCCATGACTTTGTTGCCGGATGTTGCCTTCTGGGAGTTCATCCCTCAGAGCGAATGGCCGCGGAGCCGGGACGACCCCAACTACCAGCCAGCCACCGTCCTTATCAACGAGCTGGAGGTTGGGAAGCAGTACGAGCTGGTATTCTCCCAT
>JAUSCR010000014.1 GCA_030651175.1 Dehalococcoidia bacterium | reverse complement strand
CCCCCCCCCCCCCCCCCCCCCCCCGCCTTTTCTAAGACGGGGGGTTAGCTTTTGTATAAATTGACACCCGTTTGGCACCCGATTTATGCGGTGGTGTCAACGTTTTGTAAACGGGCTTTGTCGCTTACCTTCTCCATCATGGTAGCAAAGGCATCGCCGGCACACTAAACAAACGGACGTTTTTCGAACACCACGGTCACGTCGTAGGAGCGGAAGAAGCTTGCTGGCACTCAAGACCGGTGCTAAGCTTCTGCCATCCCATTCGGGCCCTGCCGCCGTAGCTAAGAAGGTAGTTCAATCCGGATAGGACGGTTAGCCCGACTGCCAGGTACATGGCCCATGGGGCTAGATTCAGCAGTGGCGAAAGTGCAACATGGGTACTGGCTCTTGCGAGCAGGCCCCCCTGCTGCATGTCCAGCCGCAACAGCAGCCCGACAATTGCTACCATAGAGGCTGCCATCTTGGCCTTGCCCCAGACGTCCGAGGCAGGTGGCCGCCCGCGAAACTGGATGAGGCGCACCAGTGAGACAGTAACCTCTCTGAAGATGACTATGCCCGGGACCCAGAATGGGACGACGCCCAACCAGGCGAGAAGGCCAATCATGACTGAAACGAACAGCTTGTCGCTCAGCAGGTCAAGCCAGGCACCTACGGCCGTAACGCATCCGAGTCTTCGTGCTACATAGCCGTCAACGGCGTCGGTAGCCCCCGCCAGGGAGCAGATGGACGCTGCTATCAGCAAGCCGTGGCTCCAGCCCAGCGCCAGCGGCAGCACGGCCACCGGCAGGAGCACCAGCCGCGACGCTGTAATCCAGCAGGCCATGTTCAGCTTGATTAGCATTGCCTTGCACCTCCACTGTTCTGACAATGCTAGCACAATGCGGAGGTGATTCCCTGCTACCCAGCCCAACTCTTCCAGGACCTGAGCTGGAGGCTGTCCTATGAGGGGGCTAGCCAATTCTCCACCCGCAGTCCCGGTACTCGTGCGAAATGGCGGACATTGCCCGTGACTACCGTCAGGTCATTGGTCAGGGCAATGGCGGCGATGCGCAGGTCCGGCTCCGCCAGAGGCGTTCCAGCCCGCTCAA
Organism: Dehalococcoidia bacterium; assembly: GCA_030651175.1. GTDB lineage: Bacteria > Chloroflexota > Dehalococcoidia > Lucifugimonadales > SHYF01 > SHYF01. The sequence continues at coordinate 3,002 of JAUSCR010000014.1, read as the reverse complement.
GCTCGGCACGGAGCCGGCCGTACGTCTCTCCCGCGCTCCGGTTGAAGGAAAGCACACGCACGTTAGGCCAGACACGTTCCTCCAGTTGCCGCAGAAAGTGCTCCCGCCGTGGACTGTGCCATGCGCCGTAGACCATTTCGCCCACGGTGATGGCGGACGTGAACTGCTGCTCCGGCGGCACGGCGGCAAGCCTGGCAATCAGACTTGGCAACGGGGAAGACTTGAGGACATGGCTTAGTACGTCGGTGTCAAAGAGGTACACAGGCTAGCTCTCCAGGGCCACGGGCCTGTCCTGGGCCTCTTGTCGTTGATGGTAGATGTCCTCCACCACCTGGTCGAGGTTTTCGTAGTCCGCCCAAGCGCCCACGGCGGCCAGGAGTCCCTTGGGTGCCACAGGCTCCTGCTCCAAGCGTTCCAGGTCTTCAGTAGATACGAGGGCCACCATCGGCCTGCCGTGCCTCTCGATCAGGAACCGCTCCCGCTTGTAGGCCACACGGCTCATCAACTCCGAGAGCCGTTTCTTGGCCTCTCCTACCCCCAGAATGCTCGCCACAGATGCCTCCTATCCGGTCAACATGACAAGTTGTCATATTGATTATAGCACGCCCAAAAGAGGCCTTTGTGAACAGTAATCGAACTTTCTTGCGGGCCGAGGTGGTGCCCAGGTTGACACAACTGTTGGCTTCCTCAGACGCCACCGGTTCATAGCACGCTTGGTGGATCAGTTCAGTGTGGCCAGTTCCCCACTTTGCAGCGATTCCTTAGCGTAACAGCCCAGGAGTCCCCGTCCGTTGCCAAAGGAGAACGTAGTGCCCAGCCTTACTATCAGTGTATCTATGACCAACAAAGATATTGCGTAGTGTTAGGGTTTCACCAGAACTCAGCCCAGGCTGCCACACACTGATACCTGGCTCTACGTAAATGTAGTCTATATTTCTCAGGGCTTTTCCTTCGTTGTCCGCCCACATAAGCATAATGCCCTTGCCGTCTTTGGATCGTCCTGCGTGAAACTCATGATTGAGCCCGGACTGAGCCAATCCAATCAGAAGTACTCTCGCCCCAGTGTAACCCTGAAATTTCTGGTCAGCTTCTTGCACTATGCTTCGGAATTCTTTCCCGAGGTCTTTCGCTATTGGGTCGTTCAATGCCAAATCGTACGGGAGTTCCGGTGCTACCAACTGAACAACAAGCTTTCCGCCATCTTCTCTCACTCGGGTAAGAACAAAACCACTGCGTAATTTCTGGGCTTGACCCAAAGTACCAGACCGGACAAGCTGGGATATTTCCACTACGGTTTCTTGGGCGACCTGAGGATCAATCCAATTCCGCCCAATGGCGTCAACCGGGATTTGCAGCACATAGGTCCCAGGTAGTTGGTTCCCAATGGGGCGGGAAACACTAGCCAGCAAGAATTTTTCAAGGTTCCTCAATTCCTTCTTCATGAGTCGCGTTAGTTCCAAGACATATTCACGCTTGGCATCGTCTTCGAACCTGAAATCAGGATGTCCTCCTTTTCTTGAGGGGCGTTCATCATCAGGCTTTTCCAACAGGTTGAATTTGCCCAGGGTTACCCAATGCATGAAATGGTTCGCCCAGTCCAGTTCCAGCGCATGCTTATCGTCCATTTATGTTGCTCGGATCGTGTCGAACTTTCTGTTGCCAAATGTCTTGTTGGTGCTCCTCTGTGGATTCGAACCCTTCACCCTGCCAACCTCCCCTATCCCGTGTCGCCTCCCGCAGCTTATCATATCCCCATGAAAGCCATCGTCATCATTGCCCGTATGCCCGCATGTCAGCATGGCCTAAGCTCGTTACGAAAATCGGATTTGTTTCTCAGAAAAAGTTGTTTGCTCAGATATGGCTCAGCTTCAAATGCTCAACATAATGTCTGAAACAAATCCCGCCATCGGCAAGACCTACAGCCTCATCTCCCGCAGGCGCAGCTCCGTACGGCGTGGCACCCACGCCCCAGGCGTTTGCCTCAACTGCTCCAGCTCCTGCCGCAACCCTCGGAGGTCTTCTACTGTGTCTATGTCGGAGCAGGCGTCCAGCAGGGCCACCTGTAGCCCTGCTGCCTTCGCCCTCTCCAAAGTGGCCTGTAGCACCGTCGCCGTGCCCCAGGGCACTCCCTGAAACAGGCGCGGGTGCACGTCATGCGCCCCTATCAGGTAGTAGCCACCGTCGCGGCTCGGCCCCAGGCATACCGCGTTGTCTCGCAGGCGCTCCAGTGCCCCGGTCAGGTGCCTTGGCTGAAGTGTGGGGATGTCGGTGCCCACGATCAACACGGGCGAGTGGCCTTCTTGATGAAGCTGCTGGAAGATGCGGCACATCCGCTGCCCCAGGTCACCGTCGCACTGGGCGAACAGCCCGACGGATGCGGGCACAAGCCCCTGGAACAGCAATTCCTCATCGATTGGAGTAAAGGCCAGGAAGACGTCGCAGGCCCTCGCAGAGACAGCCATCTCCAGGGTGTCCTGGAGGAATGCCAAGTAGAGGTCGGCGCTCTGCTGGGGCGTCAGGTATGGCTGGAGCCTTGTCTTGACCTGGCCGGGGATGGGTGCGCGCGCCATGATGGCCAGGGCCGGCCTGCTCATCGGGTTTCACCATAGAGCTTCTTTAGCCGGGAAGGAGGCCAGCCGAGCATAAACAGGAGACGCAGCAGCCACATCAATAGGATGGTTCTGACCACGCCGTTCTTCTGCCACCGGCGGGCCGAGGTGATAACGTAAAAGGGGACTCTAGCCACCTTGCCGGCCCGGGCCATGCGCCTGCCAAAGTCCAGGTCCTCCATTAGAGGCATCTCTCCATAGCCGCCCAGGGCATGGAAGATGCCGGCACGGACGAATATCGCCTGGTCTCCGGTAAAGCCAGCCAAAAGGCGGTCGCGCAGATTAATGCTGAACCCGATAACGCGGTACCTCCAGCCGGGATGGTCTAGCCTGACCTTGAACCGGCCTCCCACTACGTTGGGGTCGGCAAGTGCCGCGTGGATGGCCTGAGTT
>JAUSCR010000007.1 GCA_030651175.1 Dehalococcoidia bacterium | reverse complement strand
GGCCGAAAGGAGTTGGGCATCGAAGTTAGGCGTGTAAACGCCCAAGACCTGGTTCAGGATGCCGCCGCGTTTGGGCTGCTCGGCCGCTGGCGCGGCAGGCGTTGGGGTGGCCACCAAGGTGGGAGTGGGTGTGGCCACAGGCCCCACAGGCGTGGGAGTGGTGGCAGCAGGTGCCTTTGTCGGAGTGACAGTTGCCGCAACTGCCGTTGTAGGAGTGGCGGTTGCCGCGGGCGCCTTTGTCGGAGTGGCGGTAGGCGTTGGCGTCGGTGCTTCCGCCTGCCCGCAAGCCAGCAATAAGGATACCAGCGCCGCTATTATGGCTATCCTAAGTGACGACCGGTAGATACTGGTGGCAATGATCACTGTCGCCTCCTCTTTCCCCTATAAGGTAATGTCTAAGATAGAGTATTGTCTCACATTTGTCACGCACCACCACACCGTTCTGCCCTTGATGACAAGGCCCTCCGCACCCCACGCGGCAGCATCCGTAGCGCGGCTTTTCTGCTGTAGCTGTTTAGTCTCTCAGCCACCAACGGTCAGAGCGGGCATTGCCGCTGCTTCCAGCCACGTGCATGGCCATACCTACATGCACCCCCTCCAGCCGCTTCCACCAATAGCCCTCGGCGATATTCCCTGGCTCGGGAGCATAGCCTTGGTCTTTGAAGATGATGATGTCCTCTATCTGCTTGAACAGTGCAACCTTCTTGGCGCTGTCAAGCTCAGAAGACATCTGGATAAAAAGCTTGTCCACCTCTGGGTTGCTGTAGCCGTTAATATTGCGGCTTCCTCCGGTCACCCATGCGAGGCCGATAACCTCATCCGGATCGCTGGTGGTCTGCCGGAACAGGTAGGGGTTTATGGTGTAATCGAGTTTGGCCAATTTATCTGCATGCTGGGCTGGAGTTACTGGATCCAGGGTCGCACGGATCCCGATCTTGAACAGCTCCTGCTGGACCAACTCGTTATATGCTGATGTGCCCCTGGCCATCTCTTTGATGTCAAGCCCATTGGGATATCCCGAATCTATCACCAGTTGCTTAGCCTGTTGAATCTCCTGCTGCTTCTTGGCTCCGGTGCCCCAGCCTGGCAACACGTCCCATATCTGGCTCTCCGGGCGACCATACGCCCCGTCATCCTCGTAGAACACCAGAAGCTGCGCCCTGGCACCTCCAAGGGGGTCCCCGAACTTACTGTGGGTCACATCAGCGAAGTTACGGCGGTCCGCGACCAGATTCACCGCTTGCCGCATCTTTAGGTTGTTAAAAGGTGGTTTGGTAACGTTCATCCATATGCCCCAGAGGGCGGTGCCCTTCAGGAACGGCTCAATGGTGACTTTTCCATCATCCCTGAGCTTGTAATAAGCGGGCAGGAATTGATCCGGTGGCCTTTGAGGATAGAGATCATACTCGACTTTGTGGGTCAAGAAGGCCGCTGCGATAGTATTCGGGTCAACCACTACGGTCTGCTTAATTTTATCTATATAGGGCAGGCCTGCCTTGAAGTAGTCTGGATTCCTTTCCATCTCCCAACTGGCTCCAGGTATGACCCTCTTGAGCAAGTAAGGGCCAGAGCCTGCCGGCGCCTTGTTGAGGTCATCCCTGGTCGTGCCGGCTCTGAATATCGCGCTGGAAGTAAGGGATAGGACCTTGGGGACGAAGCTCGATGGCCGTGCAAGGTTCAGACGCACCCCGTACTTGCTGGGTGCTTCTATGCTTTGGAGGTACTCTTTCAGGACTCCTGAACGAGGTGAAACGATGCCATCCACATCCCCAATGATCATCCTGAGGGAGTACTTCACATCCTCCGAGGTCAGCTCCTGGCCGGTATGAAACTTGATGCCGGGGATCAGGGTGAACACCATGGTCTTGCTGTTGTTTTCCAGGTGCCACTCAGAACATACCTCACATTCGATCTTCTGGCCCTCATAGTTGATCAACAGGTTGTTGTACAACTTGCCATTGGCCGTGAAGAAGGACGGTGTGGCGGATAACAGTTGGACGTCAAAATTCGGTACGACGTCACGGTACACCTCCTCCATGGTGCCACCGGACCTGGGCTTTTCAGCCGCCGGCGCGGCAGAGGTCGGAGTGGACACCAAGGTAGGCGTAGGGGTTGCCACAGGACCTGGGCGCGTGGGCGTAGGTGTTGCCACAGGACCTGGGGCCGTACTAGTTGGCGTTGCTACAGGCACCGTGATGGCGGTTGCCGTGGGGACTGCCTTCGGCGTGGGCGTTGGCGTCGGTTGCTCGCCGGGGCCACAGGCCAGGATGAAGAGTAGGATAGGGACTAGAATGGATGCTACCCAGTATGGTCTCTGCCAGTGGAATGGAAACCTTTTCATAACGTTCGCCTCCTAATGAGAAACCACCTGGTTGTTGGAAGAAGGCCGCGATCCCCGTGGCCGATATTAGCTATAGGCTAGGACTACAGCGCAGGCTCTGCTCTCAGTAGCTGATGGAAAGCTATTGTAGCTACCCATATATGCTCTGTCAAGCCTTTTGCAAACCCACCTGTCTAACGAAACTCGCCGTTGTTCTTGGTATATTGCCGAAATAACGTCAATCCTTACGAGACCCAGCAATGGCGATATGTGGGCTGCCATTTCAAGCCCACCTTCCAAATCTAAGTTATACGAACATGATAAGTGTTTGTCAAGAGTCATCATAGCTAAGCAGCATAAGAAGCCATAACCTGCCAGCACTAACATTGACATCGGCGCTATGGGTATGTATAATGGCCTTCGGTAGATGAACCCCATGGCTAGAGACTATTACACCGTCCTCGGAGTGGCCCGCGCCGCCTCGGACAAGGATGTCCGTCAGGCGTACCGCAGTTTGGCCCGCAAATACCATCCCGATGTCAACAAGAAGGACAAGGACGCCGGCGAGAAATTCAAGGAGATAAACGCCGCCTACGAGGTCATCTCCGACCCAGAGAAGCGCAAGAAGTACGACCAGTTTGGCGAAAACTGGAAGTACGCCGACCGGTTCGCCAGCGCCGGCGACGGAGCATCGGGACGGCCTTTCTACAGGCAAGGCTCCGGCGCTGGTGGAGCGCCCTTTGACCTGGGAGACCTGCGCGACATGGGATTCGGTGACCTCTTTGGCGACATCCGGACTGGACCACGGCGCAGCGGTCGCCGCACCGTGGTCTGGGATACTCCTGTTGATGTCCCGGTGGAGGTTAGCCTGGAGGAAGCCTACGCCGGCGTCACGCGAATCGTGCAGATACCCGCCTCCGAGGCCGGGCAAGCCCGCCGCCTGGAGGTGAAGATACCTCCCGGCGTGGACACCGGCTCCCGGGTCCACGTTTCCATTGGCGGCGGCGCTGACCTGTACCTGGTGGTGGCCGTCAAGCCCCACCATCGGTTCACGCGCAAGGGCGCTGACCTCTATGTAGACCTGCCTGTGCCCCTGGTGGATGCCATCCTGGGCGGCGAGCAGGAGGTCCAGACCATGAAGAGCGTCGGCAACGCCGCAAAGTTGGTCCTCACCCTGCCTCACGAGAGCCAGAATGGCCAGGTCTTCCGACTGCGAGGCCAGGGCATGCCACGGCTCGACGATCCCACCTCCCTGGGCGACCTGTTCGTCGCATTGAAGGTGGTGCTGCCTACCAACCTGACCGATCGGGAGCGCCAGCTTTTCGAGGAGCTGAGCACCAGCCGCGGCGGAAGGAGCGCGAAGCAATGACAACCAGCCGTGATGAGCCGCTGTACGTCATCAGCGTTGTCGCCCGCATGGTGGGGCTGCATGCCCAGACGCTCCGCTACTACGAACGGGCAGGCCTTATTGCTCCATCCCGTTCCGTGGGCAACCGCCGCTACTATTCGGAGCGAGACCTGGAAAGACTTCGGCGCATAAAGACATTGATGGATGACATGGGCATGAACCTGGCGGGCGCCGAGGTGGTGCTGCGCCTCACGGAGCGCATTGGCGAGTTGGAGCAGCAGGTTTATCTGCTGACGGACGAGATACACCGGCTCCACGCCGAGGGTGAGCCGCGGGCGCTGCAAGAGGGACGCCAGCCATGAGAAGGGAGTCCAGAGGGGCGAAGCCCGTCTGGTGGGGGTCTGGGGGTATCCCCCAGATATACCTCTCACCCCCTTCCTGGCCAGGAAGGGGGCAGGGGGATGGCCGAAAGAATTGTTGGTAACAAACTAAGGTAAGGGACATAGCAATGGTACTAAGACCAGAGAACTTCACCGAACAGGCCCAGGAGGTGCTGGCCAACTCCCAGGAGCTGGTGCGGCACTACCATCACAGCCAGTGGGATGTGGAGCACATCCTCCTCGCCCTCCTCCAGTTGGAGCGGGGCGTTCCCATGGAGGTCATGGAGTCTTTGGGAGTCAACGTGGATGCCATGAAGGCCCGCGTGGAGCAGGTGCTCAACCGCACCCCCAAGCTGGCCCAGGAATCCGCGCAGATCTATTACACGCCCCGCGCTGTGCGCGCCGTGGAGAACGCCAAGGCCGAGGCCGACCGCCTGAAAGACGAGTACGTGGGCACGGAGCACCTGCTCATCGGCTGTGTCCTGGTCCAGGATGGCCAGGCACCCGCCATCTTCAAGGAGTTTGGCATTGACCAGGAGAAGGTATACAAGGCGTTGCAGCAGGTCCGAGGTAGCGCCAGGGTGACTGACCCACGGGCAGAGAGCAAGTACCGCGCCCTGGAGAAGTACAGCGTTGATCTGACTGCTTTGGCCCGCGATGGCAAGCTGGACCCAGTCATCGGGCGGGACGAAGAGATCCGCCGCCTGATGCAGACCCTAACCCGGCGCACCAAGAACAACCCCGTGATCATCGGCGAGGCCGGCGTTGGCAAGACGGCTGTCGTGGAGGGGCTGGCCGAGTACATTGTGGCAGGCGACGTGCCGGACATCCTGAAGGGCCGTCGGGTCCTGGCCCTGGACATGGGCGCCCTCGTAGCTGGTTCCAAGTTCCGCGGGGAGTTCGAGGAGCGGCTGAAGGCGGTGATGGACGAGGTGAAGCAGGCCAAGGGCGAGGTTATCCTGTTCATAGACGAGATACATAACGTGGTGGGCGCTGGCGCTGCCGAGGGCGCTATTGACGCCTCCAATTTAATGAAGCCAGCCCTGGCCCGGGGCGAGCTTCAGTGCATAGGGGCTACCACGCCCGACGAGTATCGCAAGCACATCGAGAAGGACTCCGCACTGGAGCGCCGATTCCAGCCCATATGGGTGGGCGAACCATCGGTGGAAGTCGCCATCCAGATGCTTCGGGCCTTGTGCCCCAAATACGAGGCGCACCACAAGATAAAGATAGACGACTCCGCCATCGTGGCGGCGGTGAAGCTGAGCGCCCGATACCTCACCGAGCGGCACCTGCCGGACAAGGCGGTGGACCTCATAGACGAGGCCGCCAGCAAGCTGCGCATTGACGCCCAGACCATGCCCAGGGAGCTCCGGGAACAGGAGCGCCAGATCCAGCAGTTGCAAAACGAGGAGAGCGCCGCGTCCCGGCGCTCGGACTACCGGCAAGCCGCCATGCTCAAGTCACAACGGCTTAAACTGGAAGCAGAGTACAACAACGGCAAGGCCGCCTGGATGAAGGACAAGAATATAAACGACGTGGTGAATGCCGAGAACATAGCGGAGCTGATTGGCAAATGGACAGGCATCCCCGTCCACCAGCTTCTGGAGGAGGAGACGCAACGACTCCTGCACATGGAGGAGCGGCTCCACCAGCGTGTCATAGGCCAGGACCACGCCATCCAGGTGGTGGCCGATGCCATACGCCGCGCCCGCGCCGGCATGAAGGACGCCCGCAGGCCCGTAGGCAGCTTCATCTTCCTGGGGCCAACAGGCGTCGGCAAGACGGAGCTGGCCCGCGCCCTGGCCCAGTTCCTCTTCGACGACGAGTCCAACATGGTGCGCATTGACATGTCGGAGTACATGGAAAAGCACACCGTATCCCGCCTCATCGGTGCGCCTCCGGGCTACGTGGGCTACGACGAGGGCGGCCAGCTCACCGAGGCGGTGCGCCGCCGTCCGTTCCGCGTTGTCCTTTTCGACGAGATCGAGAAGGCGCACCAGGACGTGTTCAACATTCTGCTCCAGATACTGGAGGACGGCCGCCTCACCGATGGCCATGGCCGCACCGTGGATTTCACCAACACGGTGGTCATAATGACCAGCAACCTGGGCACATCCGAGCTTGGCCGCCAGGCCATCGGGTTCCGCACAGGCCAGGACACGGAGTCGGACCGCGAGAAGCTGCGTGGCTCGGTGGAGGACGCCCTGAAGCGGGCCTTCCGACCGGAGTTCCTGAACAGGATAGACGAGATAGTCATATTCGACCCGCTGACCCAGGAGCAGATAGAACGCATCGTGGGCCTGATGATGGGCGAGGTGTCCAAGCGCCTGGCCGAGCGCGGCGTCACGGCGGAGCTGACGCCAGCGGCGCAGCAGTGGCTGGCCAAGGAGGGGTTCGACCCCACCTTTGGTGCAAGGCCGTTACGGCGCGCCATGCAGCGGCACCTGGAGAACCCGCTGTCCAGGGCCATCCTGGCTGGCGAGTTCAAGGATGGCGACCGCGTGGTTGTGGACGCCGGCCCCGATGGCCTTGCGTTCCGCAAGGCGGAGGAGAAGGTGGGGGTGGGGAGGTAGGAAGAGTTGTAGTAGTAAGGGCACGGCATGCCGTGCCCTTACGGGTTATTCCTGTGTGGCAGCTATCTCCTTGAGGAGGTCCCCTGGCGTCATAACTCTCAGAGGCAGTGCGGTCGCCTGCACGGCAGGTGTGATCAGATGGCGGCGGTCAAGGGTCAAGAGGTAACCGGCGCCGCATTCTAAGGCGGCTGCCAGCACATGGGCGTCCTTCTCGGTAGTCAGCGGAACGCACTCCCGCATACGCTGGGCAGGAGGGGGAGGCACCAGTTCCGGGTTCATAGCCGCAAGCTGCTGGTAGAACCTGAGGAGTTCCACTTCGCCGAACTTCTCGGCGATGTTCACCCTGGCCTCCAGCAGAATCCGGGTGGTCAAGGCGGCCCTGAAGCGCCGCCCCCTGCACACCTCCAACACCAGGGCCGATCCCCCTGACGGCGAGCGGGATGCAGCCACCAGGACGCTGGCGTCCAGGAACACCAGTTGCTGCCCTACGCTTGCCAAAGGGGCAGGTCGGCGCGCCACCTATGACACCGCGCGCCCGAGGAGTTCGCGGACTTGCCGGGCGGTCCCCTGATCCAGCTTGTCCTCCTCCAGGAAACGGGCGATGTCATCTTCCGTGTAGCGCCGCAAGTCCTCCTCGCCCAGGCGCAGCGGAACCAGCTCCAGGTGGTCGCCCACCAACGAGATGCTTAATAACGTGGCGGTGTCGATGCCCAGGGCTTCCCGGAACTCGCTGGGGATGGTGACCTGGCCTTTGGCCAGCGTCTTCACCACTTTGCGCTTTGGTTTTGTCTGCGTCATGCCTGCATCTCCATCTTTCCGATAGTTGGACTTTCCATCCAATTAGACAGCGCGGCGGAGGGTGCTGTCAAGC
>JAUSCR010000197.1 GCA_030651175.1 Dehalococcoidia bacterium | reverse complement strand
GCTCCGCCTGGCCCGTACCCTTCGTACTGCACCTCTGCCATAGCTGCGTGGGCACCATCGCCTGAGCCAGAGCCACGTTTGGTAGCTCGCTCCACGTTGTCCGTGGGCATATTCTGGTCCCTGGCCTTCTGAATGGCCAGGCGGAGGCGCACGTTCATCGTAGGGTCAGCGCCGCCCTGGCGAGCGGCCACGGTTATCTCTCTGGCCAGCTTGGTGAAAAGCTGGCTCCGACGGGCGTCGTTATCCCCTTTGGCACGTTTGATGTTGGACCATTTGGAGTGTCCTGACATAGCTTTTATCCATGGGACGGATTTGTTGCGAAGGGCTCACCTCATTCTAGCACTGGACAAAGGAAAGGGTCAAAGAGAGTGTGGGGCATATTTCGAAAGGGAGGGCTGCGTGATGTATGGTGACTCACGGCGACCTCCACTATAGGGGCCATGGCTTATTAAAGCCAGCTTCAGTATAACCCCACTGTATTAAACAGTTGATAGGTATATGCTTTAACAAGAACACAGATCACTGCTTATAGTAAAAAGGGGGGTTCGCGACAGGCTCCCGTTGCCACCGCTTCATGTCATGCGCTACAGTGTTGTTCAATCCGCGCCCTTGGAGACCTTCATGCCCTTAGACACCCGTGCCCTGGAATCTGAGCTTAGGCGTCGCATCTCCGGCGAGGTGCGCTTCGACGCCTACTCCCGCGCCATGTACAGCACCGACGCCTCCATCTACCAGATGCAGCCCGTAGGCGTTGTCATACCCCGCGACGCCGATGACGTGGCGGCGGCCATATCCACCTGCGCCCAGGCGGGCGTGGCTGTGCTGCCCCGCGGCGGCGGCACCAGCCTGGCGGGCCAAACTGTGAACCACGCCGTGGTGCTGGACTTCTCCAAGTATATGCGCAACGTATTGGAGGTGAACCCGGAGGAGCGTTGGGTCAGGGCACAGCCCGGCATCACCCTGGACGAGCTAAACCATCACCTGCGGCCCTACGGCCTCCACTTCACGCCAGACCCCACCACCAGCAGCCGCGCCACCGTGGGCGGTGGCATCGGCAACAACTCCTGCGGCGCTCACTCGGTGGTGTACGGCAAGACCTCCAACCACGTGAAGGAGCTACGAGTGGTGCTTTCCGACGGCCAGCCCGCCGCCTTTCAGCCCCTCAACGGCGCTGCCCTGGATGCGAAGCTGGCCCAGGATGACCTGGAAGGCAGCATATACCGGGGCGTGCCGCGCATCGCCGCCGAGCAGCGCCAGGAGATAGAGCGGCGCTACCCCAAACTCAGGCGGCGCGTCTCCGGATACAACCTGGACCTGATACTGGGCAACGCCGCTGACCTGACCAAGCTGGTGGTGGGTTCCGAGGGCACTCTGGTAGCTGTAACCGAAGCCAAGCTGAACCTGGAGCCTTTGCCCAGGATGAAGGCCCTGGCTGTCCTCCACTTCCGCGCGCTGGTAGAGTCCATGGAGGCCACCGTGGCCGTCCTGGGACACAGTCCATCCGCCGTGGAGCTGCTGGACAAAATGATAATCCAGCGCAGCCGGGAGTCCCTGGGCTTCGCCCGCCGCACCACATTCGTGGAAGGCGACCCAGAGGCGCTGCTGGTGGTGGAGTTCTTCGGCGAATCCGACCAGGAGCTGCGGGCCAAGGTAGAAGCCTTGAAATATGACATGCAGCGCCGTCGGCTGGGCTACGCCTGCGTTGTAGCCATGAAGCCGGAGGAGCAGGCCAACGTCTGGGCCATCCGCACCGCCGGCCTGGGGCTGCTTATGGGCGTCAAAGGCGATACCAAGCCCTTGCCCTTCGTGGAGGACACCGCCGTAGCGCCGGAAAAGCTGCCGGAGTATGTCCGCCGCTTCGATGAGGTTGTACGTTCACACGGCACCCAGGCGGCGTACTACGGCCACGCCAGCGAAGGCTGCCTGCACATCCGCCCCCTGATAAACATCAAGCAGCAGGACGGGCTGGACAAGCTGGTTGCCATCGCCACGGACATCAGCGACCTGGTCCTGGAGTTCGGCGGCTCCCTGAGCGGCGAGCACGGCGATGGCATTGTGCGAGGAGTGTGGACGGAGAAGATGTTCGGCACCGCGCTGTACAACGCCTTCCGGGAGCTGAAGCGCACCTTTGACCCCCAGGGCATCATGAACCCGGGCAAGATAGTGGACTGCCCTCCGCTCACCGAGAACCTGCGCCTTAGCCCAAGCTATCACGCCATGGAGCCGTCCTCCATCCTGGACTTCTCCGCCGACGGCGGTTTCGCTCGCGCCGTGGAGCTGTGCAACGGCGTGGGGGCCTGCCGCAAGACCCTGGGCGGCACCATGTGCCCATCCTACATGGTCACCCATGAGGAGGAGCACTCCACCCGGGGCCGGGCCAACGCCCTGCGGTCGGTGCTGTCCGGGGCGCTGCCTCCGTCGGAGCTCACCAGCCGTCGCCTGTACGATGTGATGGACCTGTGCCTGGAGTGCAAGGGGTGCAAGGGCGAGTGCCCCTCCAACGTGGACTTGGCCAAGCTGAAGTACGAGTTCCTGGCCGGCTACTACAAGCGCCACCGGGTGCCGATGCGGACGCGTATCTTCGCCAATATCAATGCACTTAGCCGTTTGGCGTGCCGCTTTGCGCCCCTCTCCAACTGGGTGGTTCGTAACCCTTTGGCGAAACTGAAAGTACACTGGTTTCTGGGCATACATCGCAAACGGACACTTCCGCAATTCGCTGGTACTACTTTTCCCGAGTCCTTCAAAAGAAGCCATGCCCTTTTATCTTCAGCTCCAAGCAGTCCGAGGAGCAGGCCAATCACATCGCCCTACCCGTATATCCCGGCGGAAAGGTTAGACCCGCAACGTACCGTGGTGCTGTTCAACGACACATTCATGAACTACAACGAGCCTCAGGTTGGCCACTCCGCCGTGGAACTCCTGGAGGCGGCAGGCTTCATGGTCTTGCTGGCCAACCCCCGGTGCTGCGGCCGGCCAATGATCTCGAAGGGGATGCTGGACAAGGCCAGGGAGCACGCCATGACCAACGTGGCTCGGCTGTACCCGTACGCCCAGGCAGGCGTGCCCATCATTGGGTGCGAGCCTAGCTGTCTGCTAACCCTGCGCGACGAATATCCAGACCTTCTGCGCAGCCCCGAGGCCACGGCGGTAGCAGAACACACCTTCCTGCTGGACGAGTTCCTGATGAAGCTGCACAGCGAGGGCCAGCTAAACCTGCGCTTCAAGGAGACGCCGGGCAAGGTGCTGTTCCACGGCCATTGCCATCAGAAGGCCCTGGTGGGGACGGCAGCCTCGGTGTCGGCGCTGCGGCTCATACCAGGGCTGCAGGTGGAGGAGGTGGACGCCGGCTGCTGCGGCATGGCCGGAGCCTTTGGCTATGAGAAGGAGCACTACGACATCTCTATGGCTATAGGTGAGCGGCGGCTGTTCCCTGCGGTGCGCTCGGCCACCGAGGCGCGTATAGCCATCACCGGCATTTCCTGTCGCAACCAGGTGCAGGACGGCACAGGCCGCCGCCCTGAGCACGTGGCGGAGATACTGAGGGAAGCGCTGGTGATACAATAGCGGATATGCAGAGGGGAAATGTGAATCCTGCCAGGCCTGCCAAATGATGTTTGGTGGACTTGCCTTCGCTTGGTGGAAGGCGCGGGATGGCGAAGAGGTGAACAATGCTCACAGAATACATTCAGGGATCACTGCGACACGCCCGGTACGAAATCCTTCGGGACGATGGCTCCTATTACGGAGAAATCCCTGGCTTCGAAGGCGTGTACGCCAACACTCCTACCCTTGAGGAGTGCCGTGAGGAGCTCCGCGAAGTGCTGGAGGAGTGGCTGCTCTTCAGGATCTCGCGGAATCTTCCAGCGCCTGTTGTTGATGGAATAGAGTTGGGCATCAAACCCGTGGCCTGATGCCAAGACTAGGCCCCATAAGCCGGAACAATCTGATTCGGACCTTACACCAGCTTGGCTTTGAGGGACCCTATTCTGGGGGAAAGCACCAGTTTATGGCAAAAGGTGATAAGACCCTCAGGCTACCCAACCCGCATCAAACTGACGTAGGAGTTGAATTGCTGAAAAGGATACTCCGCCAGGCAGAGATTAGTCGGGCTGAATGGGAGGAAATGGGCGAATAGGATCGCAGGCTTATAACCGATTGGTCGCAGGTCCGAATCCTTCCGCAACCAGGTCCAGGACGGCACCGGCCGCCGCCCAGAGCATGTGGCGGAGATACTGAGGGCGGCGCTGGAAGGGCAGAGCGCCCGCTGACGCTGAACCTCGAATCTCTTGAGGTGGGCCATCCCATACAGAAACCAGAACCCTTACCATTCTTGAGCTACATTTACGGCTGATCGAGCGAAGTGCTGCTGGAGAAGTCAAGCACCTGGCGTCTCGTTACCAGCGAACAAATCAAGCAGTTGCCTCTGTTCTGCTACCTCCCCATCGCTTAAGACCATCGCAGTCGCCAGGAAGTCGAAAGCACATTCAAGTGGAATGGGCAGTTCTCCAGTGACGATCCCTGACCTTTTCGCCGTTTCAAAGAACTGGACGATGCGGTTGTTAGCTGTAACATATCCGACGGAAAAACATCCTGCCATCTCGTTCTTCCACAGATTCAAACCATCCTCAGAGTCAACCTGCGTTTGCTGGCCCGATGTCGCAAAGACCAAGGCAGCGTGAACGATTATCTCAGCTACAGATTTATTGATTACATCTTTTGGCGCTGACCAGTGACTCTTACCATAGCAGCCGGAATATATAGCAATTTGCTTTAATGAGTCTAAAAGAACAGGATCCTGCTTCCTCATGAATAGTTCAACAAGATCTTCGTACGTTTCGGGATTTTCTGCGATTAACGACGGAATGATCCATGGGGTCAACTTGTCGAGGTGGCTAGTAAAGAGCCGCCATCCTTTCCGAGTTTCCTCCTCATTCGTTGCCAAAATAATTTTCCGTATTATGCCAGGTTTGATAGCCTCCTCAAGGGATAACACTGCTAGCGCACAGGCAGAAGGGTGTCTGGCGTTCTCTAGTAGCAACTTGGCATCAGCAAGCAGTCTCACTGCATTCTCTTTAGCCACAACTATGCCGCGGACTGCTGCTGTAAGTGTCAAAGACCCACGGTAGGGATTAGGTCTTGACTTGGCCTGAGTGCTCAATCCTTCCCCCTCACAGTTACAAAATCTGGTTGATACTGGCTGCTCGCACTTGTTCCACAAACCCTCGCATGGTGGGCCGTCATGGGTTCGAGCTGCCAACCGCATCCCGCCGGTTCTCCATACCTCCCGCCATCCTCTATTTGCACTGAACCAGGCCAACGAATCACCGGCTAAACCTGGGCTAACTTGTCTCTGGAGATTCCCAGGTCGCGCAATATGGCGCTGATAGTGCCAGGCTTTAGGTCTTGACTACCCCAGTTGGGGATTGTTGTCCTGGCATGAGTAGAGTTGTTTATCCAGATTTCGTGGTCTCCCCTGGCTCTGCGGTCAAACTCACAGCCCAGCCGTCGCAGTTTGCGCGTGAGTTCCCTGTAGTTCAAACCGCTACCAACACCTCGCTCAAGTTATGCTCTGGTTCGTCCGTAGCAACGGCTGCAACTTCTGGTGGAAGCGGGTCTCCACGGTCACGATAGGATTCGATGTAGGCTGTGGCCACGCTCTGGAGGTTCTCCAACGCTTCCGCTGCAGTGTAACCCCATGCCCGGCATCCAGGTAGGTCAGGAATCTCTGCCATGTACTTGCCCCCGGTATCTTCACTGGGTTCGTACATTACAAGAGGCAATCTGTACAGCTTCATGGTTTCTTCACCAGCGTGCCGAAAGCTTCGTCCAACTTTTAGCTCAGTATATCATGGGCTGCCCCCTCACCCCACTTACGCCATCACCCGCTGGCGGAAGGCGGCCAGCCGCTCTAGCATCTCCAGCAATGCCTGTCCCCAGGGCCTGTCCAGGCGCTTAAAGTCCAGGTGCAGAAGCGTGCCGCCCACGCGCACGTATGGCCCCAGTTCCTTTTCCAGGGCCGGCCTGGCGCCACCCACCTCCTCCCGCAGCCGTACCATCACCGACTCCGGCTCCTTGGTCACAGTCTCCACGTCGGCGGCATGGGCCAGCGCCCTCACCCGGATGGTGTAAAGCAGGTTATGGGCCTCCCGTGGAAGCGGGCCAAACCTGTCCCACAGCTCCGCCTGCACCTGATCTACCTCTTCCAGCGAACGGGCGCGGCTCAGTCGCTGGTACAGTGCCAGCCGGGTTGGCATGTCCTCCACATAGTCAGTGGGTAAGCTAGCAGGAAGTCGCAGGTTCACGGCTATCTGTGCCCGCTCCTCCTCGGTTGGGCCTAAGGCGGGCGTGGGCGCTTCTACACCCGCCTTGAGCTCCTCCACGGCCTGGGCCAGCAATTGGGAGTACAGCTCATACCCCACAGCGTGGATGTGCCCGCTCTGCTCGCCGCCCAGGACCCGGCCAGCGCCTCGAATCTCCAGGTCTTTCATGGCGATGTGGAAGCCCGCGCCCAGCTCCGACGCCGACAGTATTGTCTCCAGGCGCTTCTGCGCTGTCTCTGTGATGCGCTTGCCGCGAGGCACCATAAAATAGGCGTAGGCGCGGTGGCTGCCCCGTCCAATGCGTCCCCGGAGCTGATATAACTGCGCCAGCCCCAGGGCATCCGCCCTGTCCACGATGAGCGTGTTGACGTTGGGCAGGTCCAGGCCCGATTCGATGATGGTGGTGCACACAAGCACGTCGAACTCGCCCTTGGAAAAATCGCCCATCACCTTCTCCAGATCGTCCTCCGGCATCCGACCGTGCCCAATGGCGAAAGTAGCCTCCGGCACCAGCTTGCGCAAATTGTCTGCCACCCGCGCAATGCTCTGGACGCGGTTGTGCAGGTAGTAGACCTGGCCACCCCTGTCCAACTCCCGCAGAATGGCCTCCCGCACCATATCGTCGCTGTCCTCGGAGACGTAGGTCTTGATGGGCAGTCGCTCCTCCGGCGGCGTCTCCATGGTGCTCATATCCCGAATGCCGGAAAGGGCCATGTTCAACGTGCGGGGTATGGGCGTGGCGGTGAGTGTAAGCACGTCCACCTGGGCGCGCATCTGCTTGAGACGCTCCTTGTGGGCCACGCCAAACCGGTGCTCCTCGTCCACAATCACCAGGCCCAGGTTCTTGAACACTACGTCCTTCTGCAACAGGCGGTGCGTTCCGATGCAGACGTCCACCTTCCCAGAGGCCAGCCCTTCTACCACGGCCCGCTGCTCCTGGTCCGTGCGGAAGCGGCTCAGCACCTCCACGGTGACGGGGTAAGGCTGAAGGCGCTGGCTGAAGGTGGCGTAGTGCTGCTGGGCCAGCACCGTGGTGGGAACAAGGACAGCCACCTGCATACCGCTGGCAATCGCCTTGAAGGCGGCCCGAAGAGCTATCTCCGTTTTGCCGTACCCCACATCTCCGCAGACCAGCCGGTCCATGGGCCTGGAGCGCTCCATGTCCTCCTTGACCTGGGCAATGGTGGTCAACTGGTCTGGTGTCTCCTGGTAGGGAAAGCTATCCTCCATCTCCCTCTGCCAGGGCGTGTCCTCGCCCATTCCGAAGCCAGGAGTGGCCTCTCGCACCGCGTAGAGGGCCAGTAGCTCCTGAGCCATCTCGTGAGCAGAGCGTTTCACCCGTTCCTTGGTGCGTGCCCACTCCTGGGTCCCCAGGCGGGTCAGCGTCGGCGGCTGGTCGCCGGGAGTTACGTAGGGGGTTACGCGGTCGGTATGCTCCGATGGGACATACAGCTTGTCTCCCTCGGCGTACTCCAACACAAGGTATTCCTGTTTCTCACCCTCTTCTCCCATAGTCGTGGTGCCGGCGAACCTGGCAACACCGTGATCGGTGTGTACCACATAGGACCCTGGCGTGATTTCAGCCGCAAGTGGCTGCAGGGAGACCACGGACACGCGCCGCTGCCGGTGAATCTTCGCTGTCCCAAACACCTCGGCATCTGTGAATAGCAGTGTGCCTGGCCCCGTGGAGGCTATCCACCCCTCGGCCAGGGAGCCGTGCACCAGCGTAATGGAGCCAGGGGGCGGCAGGTGGTCCAGGGAATCCGCCGAGCTTGGCCCCAGGCCAGCCTCGGCCATCACCTCTTGGAGCCGCTGGGCGTGGCCTGTAACAACCACAACGCGTTGGCCGCCCTGGCTGCGAGTCCGGACATCTTCCAGAAACGAGTCCATCCTGCCCAAGAAGGAAGGCGCCTGAGCGAAAGGAAACGAGGCTGGCTGCTCTCCTGCCCAGCGGCTCAGGTCCAGGCGACGGGGTAGCTGTTGCAGGCGCTGGGCCACCTCCTCCCATACGAAATAGGGGGAAGGAAACGCCCCAGGAAGCTCGCCCCGGCCCAGCTTGCCCTCTCGGAGCTGGAATGAACGGCTGTCAATCTCTCGGAAGGCCTCCTCCACCTCCGAAGGCTGGTCCACCACCAGCAGCGCCTTGGCTGGCAGATACTCCAGCACGGAGTGGCGGTTGAAGAAGCCGGAATAGAAGCTGGCGTCCTCCACCTCCTGCCCCACCATCAGCAAGGCTAGCTCCTCTTCTATGCGGCTCCATACCTGGGCTGAGCATTTAGAGGCATCCAAGTTACGGATGGCCTGCTCTACCCAGGAATGGTCCGCCTTCGCCGGCAGAAGCTCCCGCGCAGGTATCACCATTGTCTGCTCAACAGGCTCCAGGGAACGCTGCGTGCCTGGATCGAAGGTGCGCAGACTCTCCAGTACATCGCCCCAGAACTCCAGGCGTACCGGCAGAGGCTCGCCCACGGGGAATATGTCCACAATGCCTCCGCGCCGGCTCATGGCCCCGGGGACCTGCGTGACCCTATCCATCCGGTAGCCCATTGCCGCCCACCGGGTAAGAAGCGGCCCTATGTCGATCCTATCGCCATGTCGCACCACGTGACACCCCTCTGGGACCTGGAACGCCGGTGGGGCGAGCGTCTTCAGGGCGACCCCAGGGACGGACGCTACCACTATGGGCGGCATCTCTTGGGGATAAACGCCCGCCAGTGCCGCCAGGGCCCGCAGGCGCTGTTGGGTGGTAGAGCTATCAACTGTCAGGCGCTCGAAGGGCAATGCCTCCAGCTCCGCGAATTGGTGTACTGGCGCGTCCTCTCCCCAGTAGGAGCGAAGCTGGTCGTAAAGACGGCGCGCATCGTCGGGGCGTGGCACCACCACCAGTAATGGGACGTGCATTTCTTGCCAGAGTGTCCCCAGGACCACGGCTTTGGCCGACGGTAGGATGGACAACGACTCCTTCTGGCCGGCCTGGAGGTTATCGGCCAGTCGCCGGAATTGAGGCAGGCCCGTTATGATTTCAGCAACGCCTTTTAGCAATGTAATGCCCTTTCTTTATATAGAGGCTATTCCGAAATTCACCTCTGGGGGGAGTGCAGAGGGGGCTCTGCCCCCTCTGCTGGGGGACTGGGGGTGTCCCCCAGCTTCCTTTTCCTTCCCCCTCTCCCGCTGTGGCGGGAGAGGGGGCCAGGGGGTGAGGGTTTTTGGAACAACTTCTAACGGTATAACAACTAAAGGGGCTAGAGGAACGACCCTAGCCCACGGAAGATTGTAGCAGAGGTAGAGGAACGACTCAACGGCAGCTCCGTTGACGTCTCCCCACGTCTCTTGTACAGTGGTGCCACCATGCCCAGGTTCGATGCCAACCTGACCATGCTTTTCACCGAGGTGGATTTCCTGGCCCGTTTTGAGCGAGCAGCCAGGGCCGGATTCACGGCGGTGGAGTACCTGTTCCCTTACGCATGGCAAAAAGAGCAACTGGTGGAGCAACTCCACAGGCATGGCCTGGAGCAGGTACTGTTCAACCTGCCGGCTGGCAACTTCCAGGCTGGGGAGCGTGGCATCGCCTGCCTCCCAGACCGGGTGGGGGAGTTCCAGGAGGGCGTCGGTCTGGCCATCGAGTACGCCAAGGCGCTGAATTGCACCCGCCTAAACTGCCTTGTGGGCATTGTGCCCGCAGGCGTCCACGCTGAAAAGGTCCGCCAGACGCTGGTGGACAACCTTAGATTCGCCGCCGCCGCCCTGCAGAAGGAGGGCATCCGGCTGCTGGTGGAGCCATTGAACAGCCTGGACATCCCCGGGTTCTATCTGGTGCACACACGCGACGCGCTCCGTTTGTTCCAGGATGTGGGACACGCCAACCTCTGGCTCCAGTACGACATCTACCATATGCAGGTCATGGAGGGTAATCTGACCAGGACCATTCGGGACAACCTTCCACGCATCGCGCATATGCAGCTTGCGGACAACCCTGGCCGGCATGAACCGGGGACTGGCGAGATCAACTACGCCAACCTCTTCCGTTATATAGATGAGGCGGGCTACAAGAGCTGGATAGGGTGTGAGTACAACCCTTCCAGCATCACAGAGGCTGGCCTTGAATGGGTTAGGCCGTACCTGTGAACAATGGACGCAGGAAAGTGCAGTCCCGACTAGTCGGGACTGCCAGGGGTATAAGGGGGTGTCCCCCTTCCTTCCTCTTCCATCCCCCTCTCCTGTAGGAGAGGGGGACACAGGGGGTGAGGTCAAGGACTTTTGGAACAAGGCAGCCAGGCCTGTCTGAGTAAGCCGAAGGAACAGGGGGCAGGGGGTGTCCCCCAGCTTCTCTTTTTCACCCCCTTCCTGGCCAGGAAGGGGGCAGGGGGATGGTCGAAGGAGTCTTTCATCCCCCTGCTAACAGTTTGATTGCAAGGAGGGAAATAACCATGGCAAACCTGGGATTCATTGGGCTGGGGATCATGGGCAAGCCCATGGCAGGCCATCTCATAGCTGCCGGGCACACACTCCACGTTTACGACCTGAATCCAGCGCCTGTGCGAGAGTTGGCCTCTAAGGGCGCAGTGGCCTGCACAAGCAGCAAGCAGGTGGCGCAAAAGTCGGACATTATCATCACCATAGTGCCCGACACCCCCGACGAGGAGGCCGTGCTGTTCGGCAAGGACGGCGTGGCGGAGGGACTGAGGCCGGGCGCTATCGTAGTGGACATGAGCTCCATCTCCCCCATTGCCACAAAAGAGTTCGCCCACAGGCTTGAGGCCCTGGGTGCCAAGATGCTCGATGCCCCTGTGTCAGGAGGCCAGGTAGGAGCCCAGAACGCTACCCTCTCCATCATGGTAGGGGGGCCAACTGATCTGTTCAACCAGATCAATCCTTACTTCCAGCTCATGGGTAAGAATATAGTCCACGTTGGGGGGCATGGCGACGGCCAGACGTGCAAGGTGGCCAATCAGATCGTGGTGGCCCTGACCATCGAGGCGGTGGCGGAGGCCCTGCTCTTTGCCTCCAAGGCCGGTGCCGACCCGGCGAAGGTGAGGCTAGCCCTGCTGGGAGGGTTCGCGCAAAGCCGGATCCTGGAGATACACGGACAGCGGATGCTGGATCGTAGCTTCGCGCCCGGCTTCCGTATCCGCCTGCACCAGAAAGACCTGAACCTGGCATTGCAGGGGGCGCGCAGCCTGGGACTGAGCTTGCCCAATACAGCCACGGCCCAGGAGCTATTCAACGCCGTTGCAGCCCAGGGAGACAGCGACCTGGACCATTCCGCCATGCTGCTTGCCCTTGAGAAGCTGGCCAACCACAAGATATCCGGATAGGTGGCGGGCAGGCCTCACGACCTTGCCTGCCTAGCTCTCCGGCTAGCCCGACGGGCAGGAACAAGTGATTCTGCTGGAACTTCCTTTACGTCAGGCAACGCTAACAAATCAACCGTAGCGTCTACCAACATAGACGTTCGTTCAGTAAGAAAATCTCGGAATTGGGCAGGTGTCGAAGCCTGACCTTTGACGAACATAGCTGCATATTGTTGAGGTATCAGATGTTCCCGTAATGAATCGAGGGAAATCTGGAATTCCGGTACGTACACCCATGGCGGCTTGGTTCGTAATGAATCGACATTGGTTACGCCACAGAGCCTGGTCACGTTAGCAGTGTGATTGTAGTCAGCGTATTTTCCACGCCGTCCAAAATCCTTCGGCAAAATGTGGTGCCAGTGAAGTTCATATCTGTCTGGAGCCCTAGTCAAGGTGGGGATACTTATGTGCCGGAGCCAGTCTTTTGCCTCAGAATTCCAGAGCAGCCAATGAAGAAGCAAAGCCTGTGCGGAATTATCCCTCATAGGGCGGTTCAATAGGTTTGCAACGTCGCTGCGGTCCCAATCAACAGACAGTCCTTCGAGTGCCTGTTCAATGTTGGAGGCCTTAAAGATAGCTGTCCCATCATAAGATAATTGTTCCAGAGGCGCGTCACTGTATCTTCCTGAGAAGTTGGCCAACAGGAACCATCTGAACAAGTGTGGGAAAATATCATCGGTCTTTCGACTGAACTTGTAGTTGAGGGCCGCAAGCGCTATAAGCGTATATGATGAAGGGATCATATCTGCGGTAATTCCCCTGTCTATGAGTTGCAGAAGAACCTCTTCTATCGCCGACCGAAGTCGAGGCCATTCAGACTTCAAGGTCGTTTCCCAAAGGCCTGGGGTCGCTTGCCCGACCCTTGCTTTGCCTTCCAAAACAATGGTCGCAATTTGCAGAGCATGGGCGGGGTCTAATTCCCAGTCGCCTTTGTCTGCAAGGCTTACAAGGAACGGGTAGAAGGACTCACGCACCCAGCTTGGGTTGTACTGGGAGACATAGGCAAGCATGATTTGAGCTTCGCGCAGTTTCGTTCCTTGCTGATTGAGTCGCCGGAAGGTGTCAGCAACTTCCTCAATCGGCTTATCTTTAGACATTTCAGCAACAGGTATTGTCCTTTCCATTACTTTGGCGAGTCCGATAGCTTTGTTAATGGCATCTTTATGACTGGCGACCGCTGCTTTGGCGCATTCCTCACTTACCTTTTGGCTGACATCCGCTGGCGTTTCACTAATTAGACTGTCAATTGGCAGCATGACCGCAGCCTTCTTTGCTCTCTTTCCGATTTTGGCCCGGCCATTCTGATCGACAATCAAATACAAACGGTTGTCGTTAAACTCTTTGTCCCATTCAGCCAAGCCCAGCCAGTTGGGTTTCTTACCCGCGATGATGCAAAGAGAGGTTATCCGTTGCTGCCCGTCCACTATCCACAAAGGAATACGGCCCGAAGGGGTTAGATGCTGTGGTTCGTTGTACTTATCAGTATTCCATGTTGTCAATATGCCGACTGGCAGACCTGTGTAAAGGGAGTCACAGAGGAGGGCAACCTTTTCAGAGTTCCACTCAAACTCCCTTTGGAACTCAGGTATACTCCAGTCTCCAGAAGCCGCATGCCCAACTATGTCCTTAACAGTGGGATCACTCATGCTAATCTCCCCAAATGCGATGTGATTTACCCCTGTGATTATGGGCTGTTTACCGTACGGATACAACCTTTGATAACGCCGGGGGACAACGCCTCAGTCTTGGTGCCACCCGCCCCTCCCCCAAACCACAGCGCACCGCCTACACTAACAGGCTAGCCCGTTTGCCCCTATGCCCGTACCAGAAAAGGAGGCCCATCATGCCTCGTGGCGGAAAGCGCCCAGGTGCCGGCGCACGTAAAGGCAACCTCAACGCCCTCAAACATGGCCGCAACTCCCAGCAGGTCGAAGATTTCATGCTGGCGCTTCTATCCATGCCACGCATCCAGGAAATCCTAGCCGCATACTACCGGCGACACCAGCGCACGGAACGCCAGGCCACCAAGGTTGTCCAGGGTCTCCTTCAAGAGCTATCCTGGCACATCCCTCCCTCCCAGGACAATCAATTCATCCTAGGGCCGCTACTCCAAGATTCCAGATACAAAAACCAAGAAAATCACGATAATTCCATCAAGGATTCATAGCTATATGAGAAATTCAGTCAAACAGCTCGCCGCACCCGCTCGTGGTGAGCTTGTCGAACCATGCGAGCGGAGCAACGATAGGGATACCACGGCATGATAAACTATCCTTGAGAGCGTACTCTCCAAACCACACATCCTAAGCATTACGGAGGGAGTTTCATGACCACCACAGGCAAGACCCGTACTGAACACGACTCCATGGGAGACATGCAGGTCCCCGCAGACGCCTACTACGGCGCTTCTACCATGCGGGCCGTGCTGAACTTCCCTATCAGCGAGCTTCGCTTCCCCAGGGAGTTCAACCGGGCCCTGGCCACCGTCAAACTGGTTGCCGCCCAGGTGAACATGGAACTGGGGCTTCTTGACCGCCAGAAGGGAGATGCCATCGTCAAAGCCGCCCAGGAGGTGGTGGATGGCAAGTTCGAGGAGCATTTCGTCGTGGACATATTCCAGACAGGCTCCGGCACATCCACCAACATGAATGCTAACGAGGTCATCGCCAACCGCGCCGCCGAGCTTCTGGGCTCGCCCCGCGGCACCCGAGGCCCTGTTCACCCTAACGACCATGTCAACCTGGGCCAGTCCTCCAACGACGTTATTCCCACCGCCATCCACCTGGCTGCCGCACAAGCCATCCAGGACGACCTGATCCCGGCCCTGATGGAGCTACAGACTGTCATGGAGGAGAAGTCCCGGGAGTTCATGCCCATCATCAAGACTGGTCGGACGCACCTTCAGGACGCCACGCCCATACGCCTGGGCCAGGAGTTCCTGGGCTACGCCGGCCAGGCGGAGCGAGGCATCGCGCGCCTGCGCCACGCCCTGGCGGAGCTGGGCGAGGTGGCCCTGGGCGGCACAGCCGTCGGCACCGGAGTCAACACACATCCAGAGTTCGCCGCCCGCTGCTGCCGCAGGCTCAGCCAGCGGATGGGTATCAAAGTGCGGGAGACAACCAACCATTTCCAGGCCCAGAACACACTGGACAACATGGTGGCCGCCAGCGGCGCGGTCAAAACAGTGGCCGTGAGTCTGATGAAGATAGCCAACGACCACCGGTGGCTGGGCTCCGGCCCCAGGGCGGGCATTGGTGAGATTACACTGCCCGAGGTCCAGCCTGGAAGCTCCATCATGCCAGGCAAGGTCAACCCTGTCATACCGGAGTCGGTGTGCCAGGTGTGCGCCCAGGTCATCGGCAACGACGCCGCCATCGTTATCGCCGGGCAGTCCGGCAACTTCGAGATCAACGTCATGATGCCAGTGGCGGCCTACAACCTGCTGCAGTCCATCGCGTTGCTGGCCTCGGTGACACGCAACTTCGTGCAGCAGTGCTTGCGGGGCGTCACCGCCACCACCAAAGGCCCGGACATGGTGGAGAAGGGGCTGGCCATCTGCACGGGGCTTGTGCCCGCCATTGGCTACGACAGATCGGCCAAGATAGCCCAGGAGGCGCAGCGCACCGGCAAGACGATACGAGAGGTGGCCCGCGAGCGCACCGACCTCACCGAGGCTGATCTGGACAAGCTGCTGGACCCCGCCGCCATGACGGAGCCGGGACTTACCGGCGCTCCGGCTGGGGGATAGGACTCAGGCATGCCAGATTCCATAAAGCTGTCAGTCACCCTCTCGGCAACGCCGGAGCAGGTGTATGAGGCGTGGCTCAGCAGTGAGGAGCACACCGCCTTCACCGGCGATGAAGCGACCATCGACCCGACGGTAGGTGGCAACTTCGTTGCCGGGAGCGGGTACATAAAGGGCACAACGCTGGAACTGGAGCCTTACTCAAGAATAGTCCAATCGTGGCGCAGCACCGACTTTCCTGAATCAGCCGAGGACTCGCTGCTGGAGGTGCTCCTGGAGAGGACACGTGGCGGCACTCGGCTGACCCTGGTGCATACCAACATTCCCGACGGGCAAGCAGAAGAGTACGAGCAGGGGTGGAAAGATTTCTACTTTGAGCCGATGAAACGGTACTTCTCAGAAAAGGGCACAGGATAGGTGGCTGGGAGCAGACCACCACAACCCCTGACTGCCGAGAGAAGTACCTCTCGCGCAGACCGCATTGTCACGGTCTCCTTCACGATATTCTGCCAGGGCTTTCAGGCGCTGGCCTTGGGCGGCATCGCGCTGTTTCTCCCCAAGATTCGCGCCGACCTTGGGCTCTCCCATACCCAGGGGGGAATCATCTCTGCCCTGGCAACCCTGACCTACGCCTTGACGCAGATCCCGGCTGGGTTCTTGGTCGACCGCTTCGGGCCACGCAAGCTATTCTTCATCGGGGCGCTGGGCACCAACCTGCTGGCCTTCGCCTTTGGATGGGTGGCGTCGTTTTGGATGATCCTTCCCATTCAAGCCTTGTCAGGGATAGCCAGAGCGCTCTTGTTCATCCCCGGCCTCATCCTGGTAGCCAGTTGGTTCCCTCCTGCTCGCAGGGCCACCGCCATGGGGCTCTTCACCGTGGGCGGCTTCATGGGCAACGTGGTGCTGAACACAGTCGGGCCGGTGCTGGCGAGTGCGTATAGCTGGAGGGCGCCGTTCTTTGTCTTCTCGACCATCGGCGTGCTGTCCTCCCTGGTCTTCCTGCGGCTCAGCAAGGAGAGCCCCAGTGCAGGTGGAGGCCAGCCCATCAACATAAGAGACCTGCTTTCCCTGTTCCGCTACCGTGTGATGTGGCTGACGGGCGGCATCCAGTACATCCGGTACGCCGTGGTCTTTGGCCTCACGTTCTGGATTCCCAGCTACCTGCAAGAAGAAAAAGGCGTCTCCGTTGCGGTGGTCGGAGCCATCGTTGCCATCTCTTCCGCTATCACCGCACCGTCTAACTTCCTGGGCGGCTACGTCTCCGACCGCCTGAAGAACCCGCCGCTGGTCATTGGAGGCGCGCTCCTGGTGCTGGCCATAGCCATCACGTTGCTGGCCACGGTGAACAACCTGGCTGTCATCATTGCCCTCATCTTCGTCACGGCCCTCTTCCAGCAGCTCTACTTTGGGCCGCTCTTCTCTGCCCCGGTGGAGATATTGAAGCTGCGAAACGCCGGCGTGGCCACAGGCTTTGGCAACACCTTCGCCAACGTTGGCGCCTTGACCTTTGGGTACACCATTGGCGCGCTCAAGGACATCAGCGGCGGGTTCAGCCTGGGCTTCTACACACTGGCGGGATGCTGCGTGGTGGGACTGGTCCTGACCGCGCTATTGGCCAGGGAGAGAAAAGCAGCGCAAGGGTGATAAAGCCGCCGACGCTTAGCCTGGGGCTTGAGGTAGGCACAGGTGCGGGGAAACTCGATCCCACCTCCATGTCGGAAGAACCCCGTTGACAAGGACTGTTTCGCTTGTCATACTCTGGTATGAATCTGGTAGGAAATAGATATGTCTAAAACAGCCAAAATTGCCATCAGCCTGCCCGAGGGGCTACTCAAAGGCGTTGAGGCCGAGAGATTAGCCGCTGGGGAGACCAGAAGCGAGTTCTTCCGCCGCGCGGTGGAGGAGTACCTGCGTCGCAAGCGCCAAAAAGAGCTGGAGGAACAGTATATCCGGGGCTACCAGAAGTATCCGGAGACAGAGGAAGAGGTTGCGCTGGCCGAGCACATGGCGCACCTGGTGCTTGCAGAGAACCCCTGGGAAGACGGCGTTAAGCCATGAGGCGTGGCGAGGTGTGGTGGGCAAACCTGCCACCACCTACCGGCCACCGCCCTGTGGTCTTACTATCGCGGGATGAGGCGTACCAGCAACGAAGGCTGGCTATTGCAGCCCCAATAACTACGCGTATACGAGGCATACCCGCAGAGGTGCCGCTGGGTCCAGAGGACGGCTTGCCGCGGCCCTGCGCTGCCAATCTGGATGCGCTAATAACCATACCCTTACGTTTACTGGAAGAACAAATCACCACCCTGACTTCGGAGAAGCTGCTAGCAATGGAAGCAGCTATCCGGTTTGCGCTGGGGATGGAGTAGGTTGAGGCCCTGAAGCGGAGCCTGGGCCTGAGGTAGGATCGGCCCCCCCTACAGCTTGGCCAGGCGGGCGCTCGCCATGTAGGTGATGGCCCGTATCTCCTGCATCACGGCTTCTGGGACGGCATCGTCCAGGCCCACAACCATCATCGCCTGCCCCCGCGGCGCCTGGCGGCCCACTACCATGAATGCAATGTTGATGTCGTGGCGGCCGGTGAGCATCCCCAGAGCGCCTATCATTCCCGGCCGGTCCTGGTGGTCAATGAAAAGCAGGTATGGGCTGGATGGCACCACATCCAGCGCGAAGTCGTTAGCCCGCACGATGTGCGTCTCGTCCCGGATGCGGGTCCCACCCAGGGCGATGGAGCCTTGCTGGGTCTTGAGCTCCAGCATTACCAGGGAAGGGTACTCAGCAGGCGTTGTGTCCTTCTCCTCCAGGATGCGCAGGCCGCGCTGGGCGGCGATGACGCCGGCGTTCACCACGTTCACCCGCTCCTCCGTGACGCCGCTGAGAAGGCCAACCAGCACCGCCGCTTTGAGGATAGAGGTGTCATAGTTGGCAAGCTCCCCGGAGTAGCGGATGCTAAGCGACAGGAACTGTCCCACAGCAAGCTGTGGGACCAGCTTGCCCAGAATGGTGGCGGTCTCCATGTAAGGGGCCACCACCTTGTGAACATCCGGCGGTAGGAAGGGTAGGTTGACCGTGGACCTGGCGGGCCTGCCGTCCAGGATCGCCATGACCTCCTGGGCCACCTCCCGCGCCACCTCCTGCTGCGCCTCGGCGGTAGATGCACCCAGATGGGGCGTGGCTATGACCCTGGGATGCTTCACCAGAGGCAGATCACCGGGCGGCTCCTTCACAAAAACATCCAGGGCTGCGCCGGCCACGTGCCCATCTTCCAGCGCCTTGAACAAGGCATCCTCGTCAATGATGCCTCCCCGCGAGGCGTTGACCAGGCGGACTCCAGGCTTCATCATCTGAAGCTCCCGCTGGCCGACAAGGCCCCGGGTGTTGTCGGAGAGAGGCGTGTGCAGTGTAATGAAGTCCGAGCGGCGGAACACATCTTCCAACGACGCCAGCTCCACTCCCATGTTGCGGGCGTAGTCCGGCGAGATGTATGGATCGTAGCCCAGCAAACGCATGTTGAAGCTGGCGGCACGCCGGGCCACCTCCGACCCCACGCGGCCCAATCCCACAATGCCCAGGACTTTGCCGCGCAGCTCCACGCCCACGAAGGCGCTGCGTTTCCACTCC
This sequence comes from Dehalococcoidia bacterium, assembly GCA_030651175.1. GTDB lineage: Bacteria > Chloroflexota > Dehalococcoidia > Lucifugimonadales > SHYF01 > SHYF01. Next base: position 2,210 of record JAUSCR010000197.1, on the reverse strand, counting down.
CCCAGGCGGAGAGAGGCGTTGGCCTGGGGGATGTGACGGGCCAGAGCCAATATCAGGGCCATGGTGTGCTCAGCGGCAGCCAGGGTGTTGCCCGTAGGAGCGTTCACCACGGCAATACCGCGGCGCGTGGCCGCTTCCAGGTCTATGTTGTCCACACCGACGCCGGCGCGGCCTATCACCTGGAGCTTTATCCCGGCTTCGATGACGTCGGCGGTGACCTTGGTCTCGCTTCTCACCACCAGGGCATCGTAGTCCGGCAGAATGCGCTTCAGTTCGTCCTTGGCCAGGCCCGGGCGTAGGTCCACCTGGTGGCGCTGGCTAAGCAGGTCCATGCCCTCCCGGGCAATGGGGTCCGAGACCAGAATCCTGGACATTACCGGCTGCGACCCCCCACGCCCGCAGGGGTGAAGCCCACCCGCGGCAGAGCCAATGCCAGCGCATCCATCACACCCTGGATGTCCGCCAGCGAGCAGTACCCCAGGTGTCCAACGCGGAACAGCTTGCCTGACAGGCTACCCTGTCCTCCGGCCAGCACCACGCTGTATTCACTCTCCAGGAGCGCTAGAAGCTTTGCGCCATCCACCCCGGGGGGGGTGTGAACGGCGGTGACGGTATTGGAGGCCACCGCTTCGTCGGCGAAAAGCTTGAGGCCCAACTTCTTGATGCCATTGCGGCATGCCTGCGCCACCTGGGCATGGCGGTTGAACACGTTCTCCAGCCCTTCATTGGCCAGCATCTCCAGGGATGCATCCAGGGAATAAAGGACGGAGACCGCCGGAGTCCAGGGTGTCTGGCCGCGTTCCAGGTATCGCTTGGCGGCGGCCAGGTCAAAGTAGAAACGAGGTATCTTGGACTGGGCTTGCGCCTGCCAGGCACGCTTGCTCATGCTTATGAAGGCCAGTCCCGGAGGGGCCATCCATCCCTTTTGGGAGCCACTGGTCACCACGTCCAGGTCCCAGGCGTCCACGGAGCAGGGGATGGAGCCGATGCTGCTTATGGCGTCCACCAGCAGCAGCTTGTCGAACTCGCCCTTGACAACCCTGGATATGCCGGCGATGTCGTTGGTCACGCCGGTGGATGTCTCGTTGTGGGTGACAATGACCGCCTTGATCTCTGGGTCGGCCCTGAGGGCTTTACGTATGTCCTGGGGGTCTATGGCCTTGCCTGGGGGCGCAGTCACCACCTGAACGTTAACCCCGTAGACCTTGGCGATCTGGATGAACCTCTCGCCAAACTCCCCTATGGAGACTGCCAGCACCTTGTCGCCCGGAGATAGGGTGTTGACTATGGCGGCCTCCATGGCGCCTGTGCCCGAGGCGGTCAGGACGAAAAGGTCGTTCTTTGTGACGAACAGCTCCTGGAGCCTCTTGGTCACGCGGAATATCATGTCTCGGAACTCAGGCCCACGATGGTTTATCATGGGCTGGGCCCCGGCTTCCAGAACCTCGTCTGGGCAAGGTGTAGGCCCCGGGATGCGCAGGTTAACAGGCATGCTAGAAATCCCTCCTCATACAGCACATTTCATATTGTGAATAATATCACGTTTCACGGGCGGGTGCAGGTAGAAACAAGGGGCAGGATACGGCTCTTTTGTGGCCTCGGATGCACCCAGCGGCCCACCACACCGTTCATGTCATTCTGAGGGAGTCCCGATGCAATCGGGACGACAGAAGAATCCAAGGCACTGCTTCATCAAGTTGGATTGCATTTTGGTACAAACGTTTCCCTGCTCCACAGCAACGTCTTGGATTCTTCGCTTCGCTCAGAATGACATGCTAAGCGCGAGACACTGGTATCGGGGGGCGCTTCCGGACTCTTAGCCTACGACTCTGGCAAACCGATGCTTCCCCACCTTCAACACGTCGCCTGCTGCAAGGTCTTTCACTAAGAAGTCTGCTGTAATCCTCTGGCCGTTCCTCTCCACGGCTCCCTGGGAAATCAGCCGTTTCGCCTCTCCGACGCTTGAGGCCAAACGTGCCTCAACCATGACTCTACTCAACCACTTATCCTTCATAGCGTAGAAACCTATGGTTGTCATCTCTTCCGGCGCCTCTTTGCGCTGCACCACACGCTCAAAATGCGCCTCGGCGTCCCTCACTGCGGAGGCATCGTGGAACTGGCCCACAATCTCCCGCGCCAGCCGCTTCTTCAGTTCCATGGGGTTAACGGACTGGGCCGCCAGGGCACGCCGCATCTCCTCCACCTCCGCC
>JAUSCR010000194.1 GCA_030651175.1 Dehalococcoidia bacterium | reverse complement strand
GACCATCCTGAGCCAGACCGCGCACGTTTCTCTCCTTTGCATCAACTTCCAATTGATCCGGCCACGACGACTTCATTGCAGTGTCTTTTTGAGATCCTCAAACTGCTCCTTGGTGATCTCGCCTCTGGCATAGCGCGCCTTGGCTATTTCCAAAGGCGTGCTGCTAGATGAGTTCCTGTCTACGGTAACTTTGGAAATGCCCCAGACGACAAGCCAGATGATTGACCCCCAAACCACCACCATCCACACCCACCCCAGGGTCATCCATCCCCAGCCTACATCTCCTCCATGCATCCACATAGCTCACCTCCTAGCTGAAAATTACTTGTACCTTACCTTGAACCCCCGCAGGCGGCTGGCGTTTGTGACCACCGATACTGAGCTGGTAGCCATTGCCGCCGCCTTCCCGGGGGCCACCTCCATCCCGCACACCGGGTCACTACCTTCCTTCCTTGAGCAGAATGGCATTGCGATTCCTCGTTACTGTTGATTGGCCCTAGGCTCCCAGCCGCCTCTTCACCGCCGGGATGACGACGGGCATGAGGACGATCATGGAGAGCCCGAAGACCCAGGCTGCTCCCCCGGCGCTGGCAACCCAGGTGTATTCCCCTGCCACCGTCACCCCTAGGAAGATCCCGGATAACAGGAGCGACACGCTCGTGTAGATGAGGGCGCTTACCAGTCCAACCCGCTTCATACTGTTCTCCTATCTGCTTGTTGTAAGGCCAGCTCACCTGCAAGGGCTTCGTGCGCTCTTCCTGGCCGCCGGATGGGCGGCACGTAGCCCCGCATCCGTAGTGTGTTCAGCATCACCGATAGAGAGCTGGTGGCCATAAGCAGGGCGGCCAGCTCCGGGCTTACCATTTGGGTGAAGAAGGGGTATAGGAGCCCTGCTCCCAATGGGATGGCCAGGGTGTTGTAGCCAAAGGCCCAGCCCAGGTTCTGCTTTATCAGTCGCAGGGTCTGCCGGGCCACCTCCAGCGCGGCTACCACGTCCATGAGGTCGTCCTTCATCAGGATGACATGGCCGGTTTCCTTGGCCACGTCGGTGCCGGAGCCGATAGCGATGCCGGCGTCGGCCTGGGCCAAGGCGGGGGCATCATTGATGCCATCCCCCACCATGGCCACCTTGTAACCCTCAGCCTGCAGCTTCTTCACCTCGTTGGCCTTGTCCCCAGGGAGGACCTCGGCCAGCACCCGGTCTATGCCCACCTGCCGGGCCACGGCCTGGGCGGTGCGTCTGTTGTCCCCCGTCATCATGATCACCTGGAGACCCATGCGCTGGAGCTCCTTAACCGCCTGGCGAGAGGTCTCCTTGAGGGTGTCGGCGACGGCAACGATGCCCGCCGGGGCTCCGTCCACTGCCACGAACATGGCCGTCTTGCCTTCATTCTCCAGCCGCTCCGCCTCCCCGGCCAGTCCATCCAGAGATACCTTGCGGTCGGCCATGAGCTTTCGATTACCAAGCAGGATGCTGCGCCCATTAAGCGTAGCTTCTACCCCCTGGCCCGGTATGGCATTAAAGGTATGGGCGTCCTCGGGCTTAAGGCCCCGGTCCCGGGCCCCGCGGATGATGGCTTCCCCCAGGGGGTGTTCCGAGTTCTTCTCGGCCACCGATGCCATAAGCAGCACCTCCTCCTGGGTTAGGCGGCCTATCGCCACCACATCGGTGACTGATGGCTCTCCCCTGGTAAGGGTGCCCGTCTTATCGAAGATGATCAGTTGGAGCTTGGCGGTGGTCTCCATGACGTCAGCGCCCTTGAACAGGATGCCGTGCTCTGCCGCCTTGCCACTTCCGGCCATTATGGCACTGGGGGTAGCAAGCCCAACGGCGCAGGGGCAGGAGATGATGAGCACTGTGACAGAGGTGAGCAGGGCGAAGCCGAAGACCCCCATCCCGGTGAGAAGGTAAGGTGTGAGGATGAGGCGGCTTTCGGGTACGAACCACAGTCCGTAGCCGACGAAGAACCAGAACAGGAACACCGTCAGGGCGAGCGCGTGCACCCCCAGGATGAAGACGCCGGCTACCTTATCTGCAATCTTCTGAATGGGTGCCTTGGTGGTCTGGGCGTCCTCCACCAGCTTGATAATCTGGGCTAGAGCGGTGTCCTTGCCCACCCGGGTAGCCCGGAACTTGAAGGCTCCGGTCTTGTTAAGAGTGCCGCCCACAACCTCATCGCCCGCCTTCTTCTCCACGGGCATGCTCTCCCCGGTGATCATGGACTGGTCCACGGAGGAGTAGCCTTCTGTCACCAGGCCGTCCACCGGGATGGCCTCGCCGGGCCGGACCAGCAGGAGGTCGTCCACCTGCACCTCCTCAGCGGGGACCTCCGCCTCCTGGCCGTCCCTGAGCACCCTGGCCAGTCTTGGCTGGAGCTTCATCAGGCGGCGGATGGCCTCGGAGGTGCGACCCCGGGTGACTGCCTCCAGGTAGCGACCCAGTATGATGAAGGCGGTGAGGAGGGCTGCTGCCTCGTAGAAGGTAGCCTCCCGGCCGCCGAAGCCGGCCTCGGGCCAGAAGGTGTTGATGACGGCAATGAGGTAGGCGGCCCCGATTCCGGTGGCGTAAAGGAGGTTCATGTCGGTGAGGCCCCGCCTGAGGCCGTTCCAGGAGTTGACAAAGAACTGACGGCCCGGGCCGAAGACAATCGGCGTGGTCAGGAAGAACAAGTAGACCTTGTTGTTCATCCACTCCGGGAAGATTTGGGGGAGGAACCAGTAGGGCTGGAAGGTGCCTATCATGATCAGCAGGCTGATGGGCCAGGCGACAATCAGGTTGTTGCGCTGACGGCGGAGCTCCTGCTGGCGGGCCTCCTTCTCCCTGTCCAGGGCGACCACCCCCTCGTCTACTGGGCCCAGGAACCGGTAGCCGGTATCCTCAATGGCCTGGCGGAAGTCGGCCAGGGTGGCCAGGCTGGGGACGTATTCCACGGCGGCCCGCTCCATGGCCAGGCTGACCACGGCGCGGGTAACCCCGGGCACCTCGCTGAGGCCCCCCTCCACGTGGGCTACGCAGGAGGCGCAGGTCATGCCCCCCACGGCGATGGTTACCTTTTTCGTCTCGACTTGTGTTGTCATTGTTTTCTACCCTTTGTCTTAGCAAGTTGATGAATCCCGACTTGTCGGGACTCTGGACTCCTGTTTTCAGCAACCTGGTAGGTTACCGGCCTGGCAGGTTGTACAGTTCCATCAGCTCATCCAGCACCTGCTGGTTGTGGCCGTCGTGTATGCCCTCCAAGACGTGGGTGTGCAGGTGGCCTTCCAGGATCAACGCCTCGATCTTCTGGATGGCGCGGCGAACGGCGTGGGTCTGTTTCAGGACGTCCACGCAATACTTATCCTCTTCGATCATGCGGCGTATGCCTGCCAGATGGCCGTCCACGTAGTTCAGGCGTTTCAGTGCCCCCTCTTTTACTTCTGGCAGCATGGTTGGGCCTCCGATGGTTACTGGCTATACCCTTACCCCCTGGGTGTGGGTATGTCGCATATGAGTCTATCAAAGATGTGGGGAGATGTCAACGGACGGCGTAGGGGCAAGTTCTGTTTGCTTCTAGGTGGTGTCCTTGAAATACACTAGCTCTCAGGATGAGCGGGATCATTACTCCGCTCGTTTGGTTCGACAGGCTCACCACGAGCGGAGTAGGTGTCAACTTGTTAAGTTGATAACCATAAGACGGGATTTAGGGATAACTGCATCCATTTTCGTTGACTCCCTAATCCTTCCGTGCTAGGATTTGCTTTGGCAAAAGGTTTATACTTTGTTTGAGATTTTTCTAAAACATTTGAATCTTTGAGGTCTCCATGTCCGAGCTTCAGGAGATAGCTCGTCAGGTCCAATCCTGCTCTGAATGTCGCCTGGCGCAAGGCAGGACCACGGCCGTGCCAGGCGAAGGCCCGGATACCGCCGACCTGATGTTCATCGGAGAAGGGCCTGGGTACAACGAGGACCAGCAAGGGCGTCCATTCGTGGGCGCCGCGGGCCAGTTCCTGGAGCAGCTCCTGGCATCCATTGGCCTTACCAGGGAGCAGGTGTTCATCACCAACATGGTGAAGTGCCGGCCTCCCAACAACCGCGATCCTTATCCGGGAGAGATCTCTGCCTGTAGCAAATACCTGGACAGGCAGATCCAACTGGTCCGTCCCAAGGTGATAGTCACCCTGGGCCGCCACTCGTTATCCAAGTTCCTACCTGGGGAGACTATCAGCAAGGTCCGGGGCAAGCAGCGCCGCCTGGGGAGCTTCATACTGTATCCCATGTATCATCCGGCGGCGGCGCTGCACAACCCTAGCCTGCGCCGCGTCATCGAAGAGGACTTCAAAGCAGTTCCCGCCCTGCTTGCGGAACGGCAAAGCCCCCAGCGAGAGGAGCCGGATACGAAACAACTATCTATGTTCTGATTAGGATGAGCAAATGCCAAAACGTCCCCTTCGCGTGATCCCCCTGGGCGGTCTGGGAGAGATCGGCAAAAACATGATGGCCCTGGAATACCAGAGGGACATCATCGTCATAGACGCTGGAGTCCTCTTTCCAGAAGAGGACATGCTGGGGGTTGACCTGGTCATCCCGGATGTCTCCTACCTGGTGAAAAACAAAGACCGGGTGCGCGCCATATTCATCACCCACGGGCACGAGGATCACACCGGCGCTCTGCCCTACGTTTTGCAGCAGCTCAACGTGCCTGTGTACGCGCCGCCGTTGGCCTGCGGCCTCATCTCGGTGAAGCTCAAGGAGCACAAGGCACTCAAAAAGGTCACACTGAGAGAGATAGAGCCTGGCAAACCCATCAAGGAAGGCGCTTTCCGGGTGGAGTTCTTCAGGGTGTGTCACAGCATACCGGACGCCATGGGCCTGGCCATCACAACGCCCGTGGGCCTGGTGATCCATACCGGCGACTTCAAGATTGACCATACCCCCGCCCAAGGCCCGCCCACGGACCTTTCCCACCTGGCCCGTATCTGTGCGGACGGAGTG
>JAUSCR010000169.1 GCA_030651175.1 Dehalococcoidia bacterium | reverse complement strand
TAGCAACGACTGGCCTTGCGAAATCCGTCCGCCTGCGACGGATTGCCCTGCGCTCCAAGACAGATGTCAAGCTGCCTCGTCCCAAAAGTCCTTGACCTCACCCCCTGTGTCCCCCTCTCCGACGCGGAGAGGGGGAGGTTTGAATCTGGGGGATACCCCCAGACCCCCAGCGGGAACCGAGGTTCCCTGCACCCTCCAGACTTTTGAGACAACGCCATGTCAAGCAAACCACTGGTGCCGTGCCTTCCTGCCATTTATTGCAACTGCATCCACATGCCTTGACAATTCATTGCATATGTACTTAAATGTGGGAGACACGGGTAGCAAGAAGATATGCCATCTCATACACTGGTCTTGGAGCGGTTAAAGGGGCAGGGTATACGCCTGACACCCCAGCGCATCCTTGTCCTCTCCGCCATCGCCGAAGGGGGTGGCCACATGGGCGTGGAGGAGGTATATCTCCGCGCCAAAGAGTCCTACCCATACCTGGATGTGGCCACGGTGTACCGCACTCTGCACCTGTTCAAGAAACTGGGCGTGGTGACGGAGGTCGCCATAGGCGGCCAGCTCCGCTTCGAGCTGACCGATGCTGACCGTAAGCACCACCACATGGTGTGCCAGGCGTGTGGCGGCGCTTTTGACCTCAGTCCGGCGTACCTGGAGGAGCTGGGCCAGACCCTGAAGCAGCAGTTTGGCTTCGAGCCTGACCTGGACAACTTTACCGTGTCAGGGCTTTGCGCCAACTGTGCGCAGCGCCGGATGGAGAAGGAGTAATCATCGTGGACGGCCAAATAGGCGTGGGGCTGGTGGCCCTGGGGGTAGGTCTGGGCCTGAAACACGGCATTGACTGGGACCACATAGCTGCCATCACTGACGTAACCAGCGCCCAGCCTTCCCGCTTGCGTGGGTTTGCCATGGGCACTCTGTATGCCCTTGGACACGCTTCGGTAGTCCTGGTTCTGGGTCTTCTGGCCCTCTGGGTAGCAACCATGCTTCCCGCTTCCTTGGATACCGTAATGGAGCGGGTTGTAGGTGTCACATTGCTCTTCCTGGCGGCATGGGTCTTCTGGTCCCTGTTCCACAACCCACACCAGTTTGTCCTTCGCAGCCGATGGATGCTCCTTTTCGCCGGCATGCGTTCGGCCTACCGCTGGATGATGTCCAGGGTGACCGGGCGGGTATACCCTGCCTCAGAGGCGCCTCGGACCTATGGCGCCATGCTTTCCTTTGCTATTGGCATGATCCATGGAATAGGGGCGGAGACAGGCTCCCAGGCGTTGCTTTTTGCCTCAGTAGCGGGAGCGACCACTACCGTAGCCGGCAGCACGTTGCTCGTGGCATTTGTAATAGGGCTTATTGTATCCAACTCCCTTATTACCCTGGGGTCTACCCTGGGCGTGCTGGGGGCACAGTCCAGGCGGACAGCCTACCTGGCTGTAGGTGGCATCATAGGCGTGTTCAGCCTTGTGGTGGGAACCTTCTTCGTCCTTGGGCAAGGCCACCGTCTGCCAGGCTTTTTTGCCTAGCTGCCAGAAGCCATTCTGAGGTTCTAGCCAAGGGGAGTCCAGAGGGGCGTAGCCCATCTGGTGGGGGCCTGGGGGTATCCCCCAGATATTACTTCTACCCCCTTCCTGGCCAGGAAGGGGGCCAGGGGGATGGTCGAAGGAGTTCTTCTAATCCTGCTAGGCAGTAGGCCTAATCAAGTCAATGCCCATGTGAGGGCGCAGAGCCTCTGGGATAACCACGCTGCCATCGGCCTGCTGGTAGGTCTCCAAAAGGGCGATCATCAGCCGTGGGAGGGCCACGCCGGAGCCATTGAGGGTATGCACAAACTGGGTTGCGCCTTGGGGTTCTCGCCTAAATCTTATATTAGAGCGGCGTGCCTGGAAGTCGGTGCAGTTAGAGCTTGAGCTTACCTCCAGCCACTCCTGGCAGCCGGGCGCCCAAACCTCCAGGTCGTAGCTCTTGGCGGAAGGGAACCCTAGGTCGCCGGTGCATAGCCGTACCACGCGGTACGCAAGCTCCAGGCGGCGTAGCACCTCTTCGGCGTGGCTTACCAGACGCTCCAACTCCTGGTCGGACTGCTCTGGCTCCACCAGTTTGTACATCTCCACCTTGTCGAACTGGTGGACCCGTTTTATACCCCGTGTATCGCGGCCAGCGGCTGCCTTCTCCCTGCGGAAGCAAGGGGAATAGGCCACGTAGTTGAGAGGCAAACTCCCCAGCTCCAGTATCTCATCGCCGTGCAGGCCGGTAAGGGGCACCTCCGCCGTGGGTATCAGCCACAGGTCGTCCTCCTGGTCGTGGTACAGGTTGTCCGCGAACTTGGGCAGGTTGCCGCTGCCCTGCATCACCTCACGGCGCACCAGGGCCGGCGTATATATCTCAGTGTACCCGTGCTCCCTGGTGTGCAGGTCAAGCATCCAGGTGATAAGGGCTCGCTGAAGCCGGGCGCCAGCGCCCCGCAGAACGTAGAAACGGGACCCCGACAGCTTGGCTCCGCGCTCAAAGTCTATGAGGCCCAGAGTTTCGTTCAGGTCCCAGTGGGCCTTGGGCTGGAAATCAAATGTGCGAGGCTCTCCCCACGACCGTACCACCACGTTGGCGCTGGCGTCCGGGCCCACGGGCACATCTTCCCTGGGAATGTTGGGTAGAGTTAGGAGCAAGTCCGCCAGCTGCTCTTCGAGGGTCTTGGCTTCCTCCTCCAGGGTCTTGATGCGCTCCCCTACCTGGCGCATCTCCTTTTTCAAACTTTCCGACTGTTGGAATAACTCCTTTGCGCGTCTCTGAGCAGGCGTAAGCTCTTCTTCGAGAACGGGACGGTCGCCTAGCATAGTAGGCACGGGTGTTCTTCCTGCCTCAGCGTTGAGGCGGCCGATGTCGCGGCTCACCTGGTTGCGACGGGCGCGGAGCTCGTCCCCTTCGTGGATGCGCTGCCGGCGTTGGGCATCCAGGGCCAGGATGGGGTCCAAGGCCGACTCCTCGCCCCGGCTGCGCAGAGCCTGGCGTACCAACTCTGGGTTACGGCGTATTAGGTCTAGGTCTAGCATCTTGCTGTGCCAGGAGGCTACCTCTTGGGAGCAAAGGGCCGGTAGTCGTCCTGGATATCCCGGACAGGCAGGGTGTTGTCAATGACCACGTCCACCAGGGTCGGCCTATTGGAGCTCAGGGCCTTCTCGTAGGCGCGACGCAGGTCATCGCCTTTCTCCACCCGGATGCCCTCCATGTTGAAAGCCTCAGCCATCTTCGCCAGGTTCAGGGGCAGCTCCTGGAAGTTCATGCCCAGGTACTGGCTCTCGCGTCCGGTGTCCGTGAGGTACATGGCCATTCCCTGCTTCAGAATACGGTAGCTGGCGTTGTTGCAGATGACGTAGGTGACGGGGATGTTGTAGCGAGAGGCAGTCCACAGCCCCTGGACGGTGTACATGGAGGAGCCATCCGCCACCACAGCCACCACGGGGCGGTGGGGATTTGCCAGCTTTACGCCAATAGCGCCAGGGATGCCCCATCCCAGGGCACCTCCCCGGGCGGAGTAGTAGTCGCCGGGCCGGTCGAAGTCCATGGCTCCCATGAGAGCGCCGCCGGTGGTGCTGGCCTCGGCGGCCATAATGGCATCCTTGGGCATTACCTGGGCCAGCTCTGTCATCATGCGTTCCGGAGATATTTTCGGGTTGTTCCAGTTGGCTTTCACTCGTTGCTGAAATGCCTGGCGACTCCTGGCCTTCTGCTCGCCAATAGCGGAGGCACGCGCCCGCGCCGCCTCTCGATTTTCCCCATTCATTGCATCTTCCAAAGCGGCAACCATGTCCTGAAGCCCCGCCTTGGGATCGCCCACCATCCCTATCTCCACCGGATACTTCTTCTCGATGTCCCACTCCTTGCTGTCCAGGTGGATAATCTTGGTGTTCCGGCCTATGGGAGGCCCAGAGGTGTAGAAGAAGGCAGGGAAGAGGTCTGTGCCCACCGCTACAAGGACATCCACGTTCTCAAAACTGGTGGCCATCCTTTGCCCCGGCCAAACCCAACTCACAGCTCCCAGGTACTGAGGATGACTGGTGGGGAAATTGACCTCCGTGAATGAGCCCGCGTGAACCCTAGCGCCTAACAGCTCCGCTAGGGCCACGGCTTCGCTCACGGCGCCAGACTGCGCCACACGGTCGCCCACCAGCAAAAGAGGGTTCTGGGCCTTGGCCATCAGCCTGGCGGCCTTCTCCACGGCTGTGGCATCTGGCCGGATTCTGTGGTAGCCCGGCGAGGAAGGGACTATATCCACATCCTCCTCTTCGTCCAGCACGTTCCACGGCAGGGAAAGGAATACGGGGCCGGTGGGCGGGGTCTTGGCAATCTTGAAGGCGCGGCGCACCGCCATGGGAAGCTCCCGGACGTGCGGCACCTCCGCCGACCACTTGGTGAACCTTGTGTTGTCGGCCATGTTGGAGCCTATGAGCGGGTCCTGAATCTGCAGGTGTGTATCCAACTGCCCGGCGGTTACCACCAGGGGCGTCCCGCCCTTGAAGGCGTTGTAGAGGGCGCTTGTGGCGTTGGCCAGGCCAACAGTGATGTGGACGTTGCAGAAGGCGGGCTTCCCAGTGGCCCTGGCATAGCCGTCGGCCATGCCTATGGTGGATGCCTCCTGAAGGGACAGGATGTAGCGGATGTCTGGAGCATCTTGTAGAGCGTCCATCAGGGGCATCTCGGTGGTGCCTGGGTTGCCAAAGACCACGCCCACCCCTTCCGCTCGGAGCATCTCTACCAGGGCTTGTTTGCCTGTCAATCGAACCATACGGGTCCTCCATTCGCTGCTTATTGCCGGGGCTGGCCTTTACAGGCACGATACGGGGATTGTAGCCAGGGAAAGCGATATTGTAAACGGCGGCGCGGCCATGCGGAGCGATTTGTTTCAAACGTTATGTCTAGTGTTTGTACCTGGGGCCTATCTGAGCAAGAGATGTTTTTGGGAGGAACAAATCCGATTCTCGTCGTGGAGGCGGCCAGGCTCTTGATCCGGCCAGGGGGCATTGCGCGTGGCGCAGGTCTTCTCAGGCTGATGGTTTTGCTGGCATCACACCATAGGGATAAGACGGAGGCATGAGGTGGGCAAGAGGGCACTGGCACAAGGGCGTGGGTGCCGAGGTTGGGGTTGGGTAAGCTCGGCAAACCCGGCAGCTTTACAGGTATCGGAAACCTTGTGACAGACAGGCTATAATCTCCTCGAAGATCACTGGTAACCGCTGGGAGGTTTGAGCATGGCAAAATACATTTTCTTGGGTACACTTCATCCGACTCGACTCCCTTTCAACATCACTAACGTACTCCATTTCGAACAGGACGTGCCTCTGCTCGATGACAGATTTGTGCTGGACCAAGGCAGTCTTGAGATCAGGAACGGCAAATTTCAACTGACACTGGAGACAACGGAAACCCCAGTCCATATCCCGACTCTTAAAATTCGGGCCGAAGAAATTATCAGAGGCATCGTCGATTTTTGTGGGTATGTGAGCGGGTTCGTATACTTCATCGACATCGAGTCCGTGGCCGAAGACCACGGCAATCCCAGGCGATTTGGCATGGGAGCCAAAGAGATTGCGGATGACCGCCCACAACGCCCCGTGCAAGAGCTTGCACAGTACGCCTTGATCCTAGCTAAAGAACCTTCCTTGCCCAGGATTCTTGGTGAGCTTCGGAACTCAATCATGTTCCCAAATGACACTGCCTTTCATTGTTATAGGGCGATTGAGACGATCAGGGGCTATTTTGACCGTCGCCTTGGTCTCAAAGAGTCTGACGACAGGGCACGTGCCTGGCGAACGATGCGCGAGGCACTTCGCTTTGACCGAAGCTACATTCAGGCGATACAAGACTCTGCTGAGACGCAACGGCACGGGAAGAGAAGACCTATGACCGCAGAGCAGCGTGTCGAAGCTATGCTGCATACATGGAACGTTGTGGACAGATTCATTGTTTACATTGACCGCGGATTTCAGATTTTGCCAGACGCCGACTATACTCAGCTTTCATGAAGGGACGGAGCAAGCACGCCTGATGCAGGTGCAGCAGATTGTCTTGCGGTGAGCCGAGTGTCGAGGGGGCTAACCCCCAGCAGGTTTGCCCCGCTTGTCCCCCCTCACCCGTCCAAAACCTGCTAACGGGGCCTAATGGCGAAATAGCTCTTCCAGTAGAGTTGAGCGATCAGTTTCAAGATAGCTGGCAACATCGGCAAGGATGCTGCCGAGGGTCCCGACCTTAAGTGTGGATTGCCTAGGTATACTGATGTGGTGCTCTTTGCCCTTGATCTTGGAGGTCAGCCGTAAATGACTTCCTGTTTGCCTCGTAACATCATATCCGTAACGGTGGAGCAAGGCTGCCAGCTCCGTGCCAGAAAGGTCACGAGGGAGCTTCAAACGGCGATAACCTCGTCCTTGACAAGGTGCAAGCGAATCACCCGTGGTCGATCCCTCTCTTCGAAATGGCAGCGGACGGCATCTTGGACCATACCCCTCAACTCGTCCAGAGACTCTGCCTGAGTGAAGATGGAATAGCCAAGTGCCCTGGCCTCATAGCCTTCCTCGGGTGATTCCTCTACGATGAAGATGATTTCACTAGCGCTCATTTGAGTACCTGTCAACTTGAGATTATACATTACCCTGAGATGGATTGCCCAGCTTATCGGTTGCAGGTATTGCCCGCCTCAAGTCGCGTTAACCCGCCCAATGCCTGCTACCGCCCCAGATTCTTCGCTTCGCTCAGAATGACAACACATGTATTGGACGCCTTGTCCTTGTCTAGACTCAGCACATCGGGTTGCGGCTGACCATGCCCAGCGCTCTGGGCCTGCTAAGCATGGAGCGGCCCGCCTTCCGGCGGGCCGCT
>JAUSCR010000189.1 GCA_030651175.1 Dehalococcoidia bacterium | reverse complement strand
AGCTCACCACCTGGGTTGTTACCTCCACCTCGCCAAGGAAAACACGCACCGTCCCGGCCCGCTTCTCCTGGAGGAGGCGCAGGAGCCGTATGTCCGTGACGTCCCGGCACATGGTGTAGTAGGGCACGTCGCGGGCAGAGGCGTAGGCCGTCTTGGAGGCCAGGTCCAACTCCTCCACCACGTACTGCTCTCCGTAGTGGAGGTACACCGCGCCAGGATGGAGCTGGAAGAAGGCCGACTCTCCCGACACCTCCTCCAGCAGCGCTCCCGAGGGGCGCTCCACCACGGCGTATGAGTCTGTGGAGCTGGAACGGATGCCAACATCCTCGGCGGGATAGGCGATGCCAGGGTCCAGGTACCACCGCTCCTGGCGGAACCGCAGAGAGCCTTTTTCTTGCAAAGCCGCCACTCGTTGCTCAAAGGTATTGCCAAAAAGCTCGGCGTCCCTGGCCATCAGAGGAGCTTCGAAGGCGGCGCACAGCAGGTGTTTATCCAGGATGTGCGGGTTCTGCGGAGAGATAAGCGCATGTTCGTGGGGCCGGCCAAAGAAGAAGTCCGGGTGCCTCATCAGGTACTGGTCCAGCGGGTCATCGCGCGCCACCAGCACGGTGAGCGACTCCTCTCCACGCCGGCCGCTGCGGCCAGCCTGCTGCCATGCGCTGCCAATGCTTCCTGGATAACCGCCCAGGACCGTGGCGTCCAGGCTACCTATGTCAATGCCAAGCTCCAGGGCGTTGGTGGCCACCACGCCCAGAAGCTCGCCGCTGAACAGCGCCTTCTCAATGCGCCGCCGGTCCTCGGCCAAGTAGCTGGCCCGGTACGGGCTGAGGCGGGAGACCAGGTGCGGCGCTTGCTCTGCAAGGCGCTGGCGAACGGACAGGTACACCATCTCCACCTGGCGGCGCGTCCGCGCGAAGGCCAGGGTGCGCACCCCATCCAGCAAGAGAGCGCCGAAGAGTGTCGCGGCCTCTGAGGTGGCGCTCCTGCGCCTTCCCTTGGCTTCGTCCAGAATTGGCGGGTCCCAGAAAACGAACCGTTTACCCCCAAAGGGCGAGCCATTCTGGTCAACTACGGTGAATGGCAAGCCCACAAGGGCTTCCGCCAACTCTCCTGGGTTGGCCAGGGTCGCGGAGCAAAGGATGAACTGTGGATTGCTACCGTACTGCCGGCACAGGCGGCGCAGCCGGCGGATGACGTTGGCCACGTTGGAGCCGAAGACACCTCGGTAGACGTGGGCCTCGTCCAGGACAACGTAGCGCAGGTTGCTGAACAGTCGTGCCCAGGACTTGTGGTTGGGCAGAATCCCCAGGTGCAGCATATCTGGATTGGTTATGACCACCTGGGCCGACCTCTTGATCTGGTTCCGCGCCTCCCCAGGCGTATCACCATCGAAGATGTCGGCCCCCAGTGGAATGCTGTCCGCACTCAGGGCACGCAGCGCCCGGAGCTGGTCCTGGGCCAGTGCCTTGGTGGGAAACAGAAGCAGAGAGCGGCTGAACCTGTCCTGCAACATGGTCTCCAGCACGGGGACCTGATAGCAGAGGCTCTTGCCGCTGGCAGCGCCCGTGGCCACCACCACGTGACGCCCATCGCGCACGACCTGGATGGCGGCTGCCTGATGCTCGTACAGGCCATGGATGTCCTGGGCTGCCAGGGCAGCTTCCAGCCTAGAGTCCAGCGGGCGTGAAAGGGCGCCGTACGTGGCGGCCTTCTGTGGTATCACCTCTTGGTGCACCATCTGGTCGAGATAGCCGGGGCTGGCCTGAAGGCGACCAAGAAAGGCGGCGACATCCACTGTAAGCTACACTCCGGAGATTATCTCTAGCTGGTAGTCCACCAGCTCGACGTCCAGCCGCAACGACTGGATGTACTCCACCACGTGGGAAAGGACCTCGTTGGCATGCCGCGAATCGTTGCTGACGCAGGTGACGCCCAGAGTCAGCAACTGGTGGTGGTCGTTATCCGCCACCTCGGCGATGGAGACGTTGAACTTCTGGCGTGTGCGGCTGGTGACGGAGCGAACGACCTGGCGCTTATCTTTCAGCGTGCCGTTCTCTGGCAGGCGGAGCTGTATCTGGCAGACGCCGACGTGCATGGCATCCCGTGCGTGGCATCCAATGATTTGAGTTATGTCTACAACTAGAGATTAGAGTATAGCACGGCCTTCCCTGGTTGTTTTCTCTATGCTTCCGCCGGCCTCTTCCCTAGCCCCGCCGAACGTACTTGTCCACGCCTCCTGGGTTGCCGCTTGCTGGGGCGCTCAGCCCTACATAGATGTCTCCGTGGGAGTCCACCCAGCTACCATGACCTGTGCCACGGCAGCTAAAGCGGGCCAGCACGTTGCCTTCCAGGTCCAGCACACTGATTCGGGCCGTCGATCCCTCCACGCCTACCACGGGCCCTTCGCTGACGTATAGGATTCCATTCTTGTCAATGGAGATATCCATAGGCCGTTGTATGTCAGTCCACGTAGAGATGTGCTCACCTTCCGGGGTAAAAACCTGGATGCGGTGGTTCTCGCGGTCGCACACATAGACTAGCCCTAGATGTATTAGTAGGCTGTGGGGCAAGTGGAACTGGCCCCGGCCGGTCTTGCCCGGCTCGCCCCAGGAGTATTTCAGTTGACCTTCAGGGGTGAACCGATGCACCCGCGCGTTGCGGTACCCGTCAGTGACAAACAAATCTCCCGAGGGGTCAGGGAACATCTCGGTGGGGTAGTTGAAGGGCCCAGCGGCTCTGGGCACCAGGTCGCCAGCTTTCTCGCACCCGGTGTCGGAGTGGACGCCGTGTCGGCCCAACATCTGAATGGGCTTGCCATCCAGGGTGTACAGCATGCACACCGAGCTGTCCCGATCAGTGAGGTAAATGATGTCGTTGGCGATATAGAAACCATGGACGTATATGAACGCGCCGTTGCCCCAGGAGCTGAGATATTTGCCATCCCGGTCGAAGATGACCACCGGAGGGTCTTTGCGTTGGAAGGCGTAGACCCTATCCTGGGAGTCGGTGGCCATGGCGCTGACCATTGCGAAGGTCTCCCCACTGGGCAACTTGGCCCAGTTCTGGATTAACCTGTAAGTGTACTTACCTTTGCCTATTGTAGCCGGCCTTTTGCCTATTGTAGTCATCTGATACTTACCTCCTCCTTGAAATGATCTGATTGCCCAGCCGGTCCGTGTCCCCCCTGAACCGGATTTAGACCGCAGCCTGTTCACAGAAAAGAGTTCGGCGGCTGACGAATGGTATCCTACTCCCCGCTATGGGCATGGTCAACTACCCCGCCCGTCTGGAGGCGTGGAGACGTTGAACTTCTGGCGTGTGCGGCTGGTGACGGAGCGAACGACCTGGCGCTTATCTTTCAGCGTGCCGTTTTCTGGCAGGCGGAGTTGTATCTGGCAGACGCCGACGTGCATGGCATCCCGTGCGTGGCATCCAATGTTTGGAGTTATATCTA
>JAUSCR010000172.1 GCA_030651175.1 Dehalococcoidia bacterium | reverse complement strand
TTGCCCTTATCAACCAGGCTACCACTCCAGCTTCTCCAGCTTGCGCACCACGCAGTAGGTGTCACGGGTCATGACCCCAATGGGGCCCCAGTAGTTAAAGCCGTATGTAAACTGGGCGTAGCCCCCCGCCAGCTCCACAGGGTTGATGCGCGTGCGCGTGAGGCTGTTGTGACCGCCGGCGCGCCGGCCACCCCTGACCTGGGACTTGGGTATGTACACCGTGCGCTCTACCGCGTGGTAGTACAGGCAGGTGCCGGGTTGAACGCGGCGGCTGACGTTGGCCCGGGTGACCACCACACCGTTGTCGTTGTACACCTCAACCCAGTCATTGTCCTTGAGGCCCACCTTTTCGGCATCCTTGTCGTTTATCCAGACCGGGTCCATCCCTCGCGAGAGGGCGAGCATACGCAGGTTGTCCTTGTACGTGGAGTGGATGTTCCACTTCCCGTGGGGCGTAATGTAGTTAAGGACAAGGCTCTGATCATCCACCTTGCTATGCACTATGTCGCCGATCTTGGCGGCGTCCAGCTTGGGCTTGTAGGTGGGCAGGTTCTCACCGAAGTCTATGTAGTAAGGGTGGTCCAGGTAGAGATGCTGGCGGCCGGTCAGCGTGCGCCACGGCACCAGCCGCTCCACGTTGGTAACCCAGGCGGCGTAGGCGCGGCCGTCGTTGACGTTGCCGCTCCAGCAGGGGCTGATGAGGGTACGGCGGGGCTGGCGCGTAAGATCACCGAAGTTCATAGTCACGCCACGCACCTTCTCCGCCAGGTCGGCCAGGGGCAGCCCTACTCGCTCCTCTTCATGCTTGAAGGCGGTGTAGGAGACCTCGCCGTTAGTCTCCGGCGCCAGGTACAGAAGCAGGTTGGCGGCATCCAGGGCATCCTCAAGGCTGGGATACTTCTGGCCACCCCACTCCACGCACCGCATGTGGCGCGGGTCCGGCGTACCACCAACAGGGTTGTCCAAGAGCTTGTCGTAGAACTCCCGGATGGGTATGTTGACGCCGTTCCCACTGATCCCGTCCTGCCTTGGCAGCCGCCCGAAGGAGATAAACCGGTTGTACAGGTTAGCGTAGTCCCGTTCCACCACCCGCAGGTGGGGCATAGTCTTGCCGGGAACCGGTTCACATTCCCCTTCGGCCCAGTCTAGGACTTCGGTTTGGCTCAGCTCGTCCGGGGTGTCGTGCATAAGGGGCGTGGCCACCAGGTCTTTGACCGGTTGCGGGAAGACGGTCGCCGATAGCTCGCTGACCTTTTTGGCTAAGGACTTGAAGATATCCCAGTCAGACTTGGACTCCCAAACCGGTGGCACCGCCTGTCCTAGCGGGTGCACGAAGGAGTGGAGGTCGGTGGTGTTCAGGTCGTTCTTCTCGTACCAGAAAGCCGTGGGCAGAACAATGTCGGAGTACAGGGCCGAGGAGTCCATGCGAAAGTTGATGTCCACCACCAGGTCCATCTTGCCCCGTGGTGCGGGTTCACGAAACTGCACTGTCTTCACCTTATCTTTTGCTCTTTCCTCGGCTATGGCGCTATCGTGAGTGCCCAGGTAGTGGCGCTGGAAGAACTCGGCTCCCTTGGCGCTGGAAGCCATGGCGTTGCCCCGCCAGATGATCCAGACCCGCGGCCAGTTCTCAGCGGCATCGGGGTCGTCAACGGCCAACCGAAGCTGCTTGCTCTTTAGCTGCTCGACTGTCCGATTGACTATCTCTTGCTCATTCTTCGCGCCGGATTGCTCCGCCTCTCTCGCCACATCCAGTGAGTTGCGGTTGAACTGGGGATAGTAGGGCATCCATCCCATGCGCACTGCCTTGGCCTCCAGGTCCATGGCATGACCCTTTGCCCACTTGGCGTCTGGCGGAACGGCAGCGTATTCGGTAAAGTCCCCTTCGTAGCGCCACTGGTCGCTGTTGACGTAGTGCCAGGTGGGTGACTGTTGCCGTCGCGGCGGCTTCACCCAGTCCGTGGCGAATGCCATGGTAGACCACGGTGCTACCAGGGTGAGCTTCTCCTGGCCCACGTAATGGTTCATGCCACCGCCGTTGCGGCCACAGCAGCCGCAAAGGATAAGCGCCATGATTGGGGCACGGTAGGAGAGGTTGTTGTTGTACCAGTGGTTGATGCTGGCTCCAATAATGATCATGGAGCGGCCTTCCGTGGCCTCCGCATTCGCTGCGAACTCCCGCGCCAGACGCAACACCGTGTCGCGCCCAATGCCCGTGAACTGCTCTTGCCAGGCGGGGGTATACGGCGCAATGTCGTCATAGCTCTGCGGATAGTCGCCGGGAAGCCCACGGCCCACGCCAAACTGTGCCATCAGCAGGTCAAAGGCCGTGGTTACCAGGACCGGCCCTTCGTTGGTCTGGACCCGTTTTGCTGGCACGCCCCGCGACAGCGTCTTTCCGTTGGCGAACTCCCGGAAGGTAACCTGGACCACCTCGTCCTGTTGTCCCAGGAAGGTGAGGACCGGATCAATGGGGCTATCGTCCAGGCCATCCTCCATCTTTAAATTCCACTTGCCCTTCTCTTCGCCCCACCGAAAGCCCACCTGGCCCTTGGGCATGCGCGGCTCGCTGGTTGTCTGGTCGTACACCAGCATCTTCCAGTCGCCATTCTCCATATTGCCGTACCGCTCCAGCCGGTTGGCCCGCAGCAGTTGGCCTGGGCGGTGGCTGTCTCCATCCGACTCCAGTTTAACCAAGAACGGCGTATCGGTGTACCGCTTCAGATAGTCCACGAAGTAAGGTACTTGCCGGTCGGCGTGGAACTCTTTGAGGATGACATGGTTGACTGCCATCCATAGCGCTGTGTCCTGGCCGGATTGGACGGGAATCCACCAGTCGGAATACTTTGCCACCTGGCTGAAGTCGGGAGAGATGACAACGAACTTGGTCCCGTTGTGCCGTGCCTCAGATATGAAGTGTACGTCCGGTGTACGGGTCATGCTGAGGTTGGCGCCCATCGAGACCACATACTTCGAGTTGTACCAGTCGGCGCTCTCGCAGACGTCTGTCTGGTCGCCCCAGACCTCCGGGAAGGCATTGGGCAGGTCTGCGTACCAGTCGTAGAAGCTCATATTCACGCCGCCGAAGAGCTGAAGGAAGCGTGACCCTGCGGCATACGACATGTAGGACATGGCCGGGATAGGAGAGAAGCCAAACACCCGGTCCGGGCCCCACTTCTTGGCGGTGTAAAGGCAGGACGCCGCTACAATCTCCTTCACCTCGTCCCAGGTGGTGCGCCGGAAGCCTCCCTTGCCGCGGGCGCTCTGGAACCGGGTGCGTTTGGCCTCGTCTGAGACAATGGACCCCCAGGCCTCGACTGGGTCCTGATGAGTGGTTCGTGCCGTGCGCCACAGGTCCAGCAGCGCGCCACGGGCATAGGGGTACTTGACGCGGATGGGGCTATACACATACCAGGATGCGGATATGCCACGCTGGCATCCCCGGGGCTCGTACGGTGGAAGGCCAGGTTCCAGCAAGGGGTAGTCGGTCTGCTGCATCTCCCAGGTTATGATGCCGTCTTTGACATAGACGGCCCAGGAGCAACCGCCGGTGCAGTTCACCCCGTGGGTGCTGCGGATGACGTTGTCGTGCTGCCATCGGTTCCGGTAGAACTCTTCCCACTTGCGGTCCTTGGGTTTGACCAAGTCCTGTATCCAGCCCATTGAGTTGCCTCCCTATCCTACCTGCTGCGATGCTCTTGACCTGCCACCATAGACCTTCGCACGTTCTTGAGCCGACGCCTCCAGACCAGGCCCGCAATCGCCAGCAGAATGATAACCCCGGTGATTGCCAATCCAGTCAGTTGCCAGACCGCCTGCGTCGGCCTCTGCTCGACGCCAGCCGTAAAGAAGGCCAACAGGTGGGCCTTCTCCTGTTCCGTCATTGGTTTGTCAGAATAGATGGCCTGCATGGGCGGAACGTTGCCAGGCCAGGTGACTATCGCATCCTTGAACTTGTCATAGGCACCCGTCAGGTCCGGCCCCAGCGACCCACCTCCCAGGGCGCCGATGCCGGTGATGCTGTGGCAGGCCAGGCAGGGCGGTCCGCCATTCTGCAATCGGGTCGCGCCGGTAAACAGGTTTTTGCCGATAATCTGGTCTCCCGCCGGCAGCAGCGTGACAGGGGCCTGCTGTGCCGCGCCTGTTCCTGTGGAAGTCGGCTGCGGGAGCGCCTGGTCCCCTGTAGTTTGCAGATAGGCTATGAGAGATGCCACCTGGTCTGCCGTTAGCCCCATGTTAGGCATAGGCACATTGTTGTACTTCTTCAAGAGTTCGGTAGCTATGGGGTCTTTTTCGGCCAGCACCTTATCGGTTGCCAGAAGCCAGCGGGTCAGCCAGCCGGTGTCACGCTGATCCGTGACTCCCTTCAAATCTGGCCCGAGGCTGTCGCCCTGCCCTATGGTGTGGCATGCGGAGCAACCTTTTTCCTGATACAGCCTCTTCCCCTCGTCCGCCGACTGGGCTGGGGGCGCAGCGAACCCCTGAGACACCAGTAAAGATGCGAGGACACTCAGAAGCAGCAGTACAACGAACCAGCGGCCCGCACTCCAGAGACGCCTAGGATTCTTGCCTATCATATGCTCAACCTCGTGGCATGGAGATACTATCGCGCCTGCTCTACCTGGGTGGTGGGACGCCAGCTTTCTCGCTCACATACGCTAATAGGTCATCCAGCCTTCGGAAGTACCGCTGTTCTCCAGTCGGCACCTCAACCACCCGCCACCGCCACTCCGGATCGGCTGGGGTTTCCCTTGGCTCTAGCCAGAGTGTCATCACAAAGGAAGGGACACGGCTGCGTATGCTCTGGTCGTGTAGGGGACTCCTGACACCCACCTTGTCTCCACGCTGCATCTTGGGCCACATGTTACACCACTCACTTACACGCCACTTACACACGGAGGTGTACTTACCCAAAAGCAAGCCACTTCAAGCATTCTGGTCCGTGGCAGTGCCGCCAATGCGATTCCCATGCGTGCCCACGGAACGTTGGGCTTACATGGGTTTGAGCAGATGGCGGCCAACGCTTTGCTTGAACCAAGCGCTCTCCGCCGTAAAGCTATCACAAACGGCCCACTCAGCACTTACGGGGCCGCAGAAAAGGAAGCCTCTACCCTTGTGGGTAGAGGCTTCCTGAGCCATACCGCGTTGCCTGGAGCGGGGACTCTATTCGTTGCGTATTTGCTGCAGAACCTTGAGCACCTCTGGGCCAGGCGCTACGCCCAGTTCGCGTTCCAGTACCTCCTCACAAAGCCGGTACTGGCGCAGGGCCTCCGACCGCCTGCCGGCCAGCCACAAGGTATGCATCAGGCCCCTGTACATCTCTTCTCTCAAAGGATCTGTTTTCAGGCCCATCTGGTAAAGGTCAATGGCTCTCTGAGTCTTGCCCTGCCCTAATTGGAGGCTTGCCAACTGTACGACCACGTTCAGATACCGCTCCCGAAGTGTCTCCCGCTCCTCCCAGCACCACTCGGCGTAGGGATCATCCTCCAGGAAGTCGCCTCTATAGAGGGCCAGCGCCTTCTCGTAGATGCTGATACTTCCTGCAATGTCGCCTTCCGCTTGGAGACGCTCACCCAGGAAGACATGCTTGCGGAACTCAAGAAAGTCTACATAGCAGGCCCCCTCGGTGTTGAAGCGGTAGTAATCCCCGTCGCCACAGACGAAGGCCCAGCCACGCTCCCGTGGCTCAGGCTCAACAAGCTGGCGAAGCGTGTGCACCAAAACGAAGAGGCGGTTGGTGGCGAGTTGAGGGGCAGTCTCAGGCCACATGATCTCCGCTATCTCGTCCCGGGGTATTGCCCGCCCCGCCCTGATTAGAAGTATCTTGAGCAGGGTCATAGAAGCCCGCCGGCGAATCATATCAGGGGTGATCAAACTACCCTGGCGGTATATTCTAAATGCCCCGAGGCATCGCAGGTCAAGGAATGGATGGGCCTGTCCATCGGCGTCCTTGGTGGCATCGGCAACGTCCTTATGGGCTTGTTCAACGCCGCGTCGCTCGCCCAGCTTCTCTACCAGCTCCGTTTGGTACCTTGCCATCTGCTCCCGTTCCTCTATGCTGTCTCGGGCCCGTTTGATGGCCTGGGCCGCACGGCTGGCAACACTCCCTAGTAATGCCAGATGGTGCGTGGCAGGCGAAGGCCGCATGTCTGGATATCTCATTTGGACAAGGCCCACATGCTCGCCGTAAGCGATTAGAGGCACGCAGTGCGATAGCTCGCCTTTTGTCGCCGCCCGCTGGCAGGGGAGTGCCCAGCGGTAGCGCGGGCCTTCCAGGGCCACGCTGTGGCCTTCCACCAGGGCGGGACAAGCAGAGGGGTCTGCTGCCTTACAAACAGGGGCGTCAGAGGAACCCTCTGTCACCCGAAGCGACGCTCCGTCATGGTTGGCGTTCAAGATAGAGAGACTGCCTGTGCTTGCGCCGCCCAGGGCCATCATGCGCCGCAGCACCACTCTTGCGATATCTTCGAGGCCTTCACGGGTGTTTGCATGACCTGTGAGACTCAAATCCGTAATGCTGCTCCCCACCTCCAGGAGTGCGCGCTCCAGCACGCCTCCGACGAGTATGCTGGCCCATGTGAGCAGGTGCTGGGCTCTCTCAACGTCAATCTCGCCGTCTTTAGAGGCCACGTTCATGGCGCCTGCAACCTCGCCTGCCCTGTACACTGGCATACAGACGTAGGTGCGGAACCCCTTCTCCTTTACCGCCACGCGCAGGTATCGCTCGTCCTGGGCAAGGAGCTTGCTGACGATGGGTGTGCCTGTGGCAACGACTAACCCCGGGAATCCCTCTCCCGTGCGGAAGCGGGTGATCTGGAAGAATGCCTTACTATGCGGCCCCCGAAAAGATGTCAATACCACATCGCCACCCTCGGGTTCTGCCAGGAACAGTTCCGCCACCTCTGCTCCCGTAGACTGGCGCAGCCAATCCAGTGTCCGCTCAAAGGCCACGTCAGTTGGTTCGCCCGAAATGGCCGCGGAAAGGCTACCCAGGGCAGCTAGATCATGCACGGTGTCGGTTGCGG
The DNA here is from genome assembly GCA_030651175.1 of Dehalococcoidia bacterium. GTDB lineage: Bacteria > Chloroflexota > Dehalococcoidia > Lucifugimonadales > SHYF01 > SHYF01. Next base: position 5,352 of record JAUSCR010000172.1, on the reverse strand, counting down.
AGCCACTGGCGAGATGCCCGGGGGCATTGGCAGGGCCGGCGCTCTTGAGAAGGCCAACCGAGCCACCCAGCCGCTCTGGCAGGGCTATCAGCTTGCAGAGGAAGGCCGACCTTGCGCCGTTGCCTTTTAGGAGAAGCCGGCAACTGCCTGTAACGTGACCGGAGCGCACTTGGCCTACAGCCAGGCAATTGGGCTGGCACACCGGTCTTCCTCGGCTGTCTCGGCCCTGAACAACCTCATAGCATGGTTGTCCAATGGCCATCTCCTCCTGCACGCCCAACACTGCCGCCGCCTCTGCGCTCCACTGGAGGATCCGCTGGTCGTGGTCAATGACGAAGGACGCCTCGCCGGACGTCATGGTTGCCCCAGCCTCTCCTTCGTAGCCGCCTATTTGTCCGGACTTGCCCATTTCAAACCATCCCAGCCTTGTCCAATCGGGTCAGGGGAGCATACCGTCACCTTTGGGAGCCTGTCAACCATCATCCATCATCTCTGCGGCTCCCAGGTACGATTGCGCCCTTTCCCAGCTTATGCCGGCACGATTCATCGTCATCCTGGTCCACCGCGGGACCCCGGAGCGCTAGGTACATGCCTGGTCCCCAAAGTCCTTGACCCCACCCTCCTTCGGCAGGCTCAGGACAGGTCCGACTTCGTCGTGATACCGACTACCGTCGAGGATGCTCGATAAGGTCGGCACTCGACCTAGTCGGAGCTCACCAATCCCCGCTCATGGTGAGCTTACCACGAGCGACCCGCGTAATCATTTCCGCTCACCCTGAGCTTGACTATGCTTGACATGGGACGGTTTAGGTGCTAGACTCCTGGTAGTTGGAACAGGAGGTGCCGATGAGCACCGCAACCGCTGTCAAGAGTTCTGCTGCTGTAGGATACTTCCGAGTCTCGACCATGAACCAGGCCGGAGAGCGCCACGTTTCCCTGGAAACCCAAGAGGCGTCCTTCCACGCATACTGTAACACTAACCATCTTACGCCGATAGCCACCTTCACTGATGTGCAAAGTGGCCGCCGTGATGATCGCATACAGTACCAGGCCATGCTCCGGTACGTCGTAGAGCACGACGTTGGGCATGTTGTAGTGCTCTTCCTGGACAGGTTTGGGCGGAACCCCAGGGAGATACTGAGGCGATATTGGGAACTGGAAGAGCGTGGTATCACCGTCGAGTCAGCCAATGAGGACTTGAAAGAAGAGCTACTCCTGCTTGTGCGGGCTGGCATTGCTGGGGCGGAGTCCCGCCGGACAAGCGAGCGAGTCAAGGCCGCTTCCTTCAAAGCTGCGGCAAAGGGGCGTCACATGAGCCGACCACCATATGGATATCGCCAGGTCAAGGATGGGGATTCTGTGCATTGGGAGCAAGAGCCGCAAGAGGCAGAAGCCATCCGCAGAGCCTATCAGCTCTCTGTAGAAGAGAACCTCGGCTACATGGCCATCGCGAATGAGCTGAACCGCCTGGGATACCGGGGTAAGGCCAAGTTCGGAAGCAAGCCGTTCGCACCCGGGACCTTGGTACACATTCTGAAGAACCCTACCCTTCGAGGCGCGCTGGCCTACGGCCGGACCCAGAAGGCTAGTACCCAAGCGGAGGTGGTAATTGTAGAGGGGGTATTCCCTGCCATTCTGAGCATGGAGGAGTGGGAACGCCTACAACAGCGCCTTGATATTCGAAGTGAGCATCGCAGAGGCAGGACGCACCTCTCAGCCTTCCTGCTGGGCGGGATTGCCCGGTGTGGCCACTGTGGTGGCGCACTTGTGGGGACGAGCCGGATGCGTGGTGGCAAGCGGTCAGCAGAGTACTATTGCCGTAATCATAAGCGCGCGAAGGTCTTGTGCCCTTACAACAATGGGCACATGTCTCACAAACTGGAGGCTACCGTCTTGGAGTTCCTGGGCCGGTATGACGACCCTGCTCAGGTGCGGGAGCTTCTCCAAGTGCAGGACACCCAGGCCGATACCAGGCAGGAGCAGGAGCTTGCCAGGGTGACCACCAGGCTCAAAGAGCTAGAGACGGGGATGCTGAACGACCTGGACCGACTGGACCGGAATATCATCACCGAGGCCGAGTACACCAAGCGGGCGGAGGTCCGCCGTCTGGAGCAAGCGGCGTTGCAGGCCCGCAAGGGTGAGTTGGAGGCCAGCATCGCGGCCCAGCGGGATAGAGAGGCCCAGGCGAAGGCAGTCCCTGTGAAGGTGCGCTCCTTCCTGGAGGACTTCCAGGGCATGGAGGTCACGCGGGCTAAGGCTGTCCTGCAAACGATTCTCAAGGCCGCGCACGTCTGGAAGGACGGGCGCATTGAAGTGGAGTTCAGGTAGGCTCTGGCACACGGGAAAGATGAATTAGCCTCCTCTGTTCGAGGAGGCTTTTCTTTGCGTCGTCGCGACGATGCCGCTTAATTCTCGCTGACTTACATGTAAAGAGATCGCTGCGGGTCGTAACCACCATAATCGGCGTGGACGCTCAACCTCCCAGCCAGCCGCAATCCAAGCTCGCCCAGCGGCCGTTGCTGCCCACTTCACTGCTTGCTTCAGGAGTTTCGCCTTCTCGTAGTCACTCCCAGGTAAGCTGATCTCATTGAGTTTCAGAGTAAGTGCGTCGCCCAGTAGATGTTGAAACCCATTGGGGCATAGACCCAATATCACTGCATCAAGGAACAACAATCGGCTCATGCCTAGTGTAGGTCTGCCTGGTACAACATAAGAAAGATCACCCCACATTTCCCACAGGTCGTCCGGTATAGTTTCCACTATCCCCACCATCCTGTTGCGTCTCGTTTGTAGGCTGTCGCTGTCAGGTCTGTCCGCAGGGATTTCCTCAACGAAGCCGCCCTTCGCTTTACTCCAGGTGATTACTCCGACCAGAGTCCCGACCGAGAATTCGGATGGACTGCCTCGGCCTAGCAAAGAGCGTCTAAACACAATTACTTTCCGGTACAGACCTACACAGTTACACTCGCCCGACTGATATCGCTGGGATAACGATGCCAGCACAGGTCTGAGGTTCTCGGTTGAGGTAGCTAGCTCGTCCCTTTCTTCCACAAAACCCCCCGCTTTATTGTGGAGCGCACCCGTTTTAGTCTGTTCCTAACTCGTTAGGGAAAGCTTAAGGGAAGGATGAGCGGGACATGGCCATTTTGTCAAGAAGATCGCTCCTGAAAGTTGGAGATGGCGGGCTGGCGATAACCGTCCCGAAGGGCTGGGCCGAATACTACGGGCTTCAGGCGGGCGATCGGGTCGAAATGGTGGCGGACGCGGAACTTCACATCAGGCCGCCGAAGGTGGGCATCAAAGCGGAGCGAAAGCGTTCCAGCAGGGAGGCCAAGTGAAGACGTACACAGTGACGGCCAAGAACGTTCCTGCCGACCTGGCCCAGCGCATCGCCGAGGCCCATGCCCAGGCGCTCAAAAACCTGGTGCTGCCTCAACCTAAGGCTGATGGCCAGAAGCCCGCCCCTTAGAACACACATCGCTGCTCGTGAGCAGCAGAGCCCATCCCCTCAAACCGCTCCGCTCAATTGAGCATAGCAACCAACCTCCACAAGGATTAAAGGAGCATCCCAACACTTTTACACCTCGGTCAAGAGCCGTTCAAATCGGCGGTCAAATGACGGTCACGAGGTCGTTCAAGTGCATGCCCACATCGTTCACACAGGACCCACATAAGGGAGAAGAGGAACAGACAGATGGACAAGCTTTCTGTGGCAAAACAGGTCTCGGTAGTCAGGCTCTACCTGTCCGGTCTTTCCCATGACCAGATCGCAGCGAAGACCGGGGTGAGCAAGGGCAGCGTTGCCAACGTCGTCGCCGAGGTCCGAGCAGGCCGTTTCCCCGAGGCAAATGGCCTGCTCGGAACAGGTGGAAGCGCTGAGAGAGCTGGCGATTGACCTTGGGCGATCCAAGCTGACGCCCAGTCAGGCCGGCGTAGGCGTGGCCGTACTCTCGCGGTTGCAATCCCTCGGGGTAGAGCCGGGCGAGATAGAGCGCTGGTCGGTGATGTGCAGGCAACTTGCCCCGCAGGGCACGCAACCTGACGCCTTCGTTCGAGCTGCCCTTGCCCTGGACGAGGTCCGCCGGCGCACCGGTCTGGAGCCAGAGGTGCTGGAAAACAAGGTAAAGGGGCTGGAGGAGAGACTGGCTCGATTGGAGCCGACCACCAGGGAACTCATGGACTGCGAGCAGAAGCTTCGTGACCTGGAGGGAAGGCGACAGAAACTGACCGAAGAGGTAGCGGCGCTAGAGAAGCGGGCGCTGCCCCTCCGGCGCACCGTGGAGGGGCAGGAGCGACGGGAGTCGGTGCTGGCCTCGCGGGTCCAGGAGCTTGAGGCAAGGGCCCAGACTGCCGACGAGCGGCTGGCTATGGCCCGCAAGGACACGCAAACGCTCTCCGCCCTTGGCTTGACCCCGGAGCAACTGTCGGCGCTCGTCCACCGGGTAGGTGGCATTGCGGACCGGCATCACATCCAGGCGCAAGACCTGTGGGGCCGGCTGGTGAAGGAACTGGAATCCATGGACGTGGTGCTGGGGTTGGAGGCGCTGGCGGCTCAGAGGAAGGGGGAACTGGAGGACCAGGCAACCGCCCTGGCAAAGGTCAAGAAAGACCGGTCTGCCTCAGCAAATGCTCTTGAGCGCCTGCGGCATGATGAGGCGGCGCTACGCAGCACCCTGGCGAGCGAGGAGCAGGAACTGGTCTCGGCGCTGAAGGCCATGGCCAAGAGCGCTCAGGACGCTGGACTTAGCCTGAAGAAAGAGTTGAGGAGCGCCACGGCACAGGCGCTGGCCGAAGTCCACGAGATCAGTGAGCAGGCCCTAGACGTGGGCCGGAAGATGGGACGTCTGGAGAGCACCGTTGAGGCCAATGAGTGGCTGCGGACGCTCGTAGCTCTGGTGGCAGCGGAGGCCGGTGTAAGCGCCGCCTCCACCAGGGTCGTCAGCCTGATGGTGCTTCGGGCCCTTTCGGCTTGGATGGACAGGGATGGGGGCAAGACGATGTCGTCAACTTATCTCAAAGGGAGGGTGGATGGCGTCATCAGTGATCTGGAGAGGTGGCAGTCATGATGAACTTCGCCGAGCGAATGGACGCAATGCACCAGCAGGTCGCAGCCCAAATTGAGGCGCTGGAGCCGCTGGCGGAGGCGTTTGGCCAGGAGGCCGAGCGGATGGCCCGCAGCGCGCAGGTCTCGCGCCTTGGCCGCCTCCGGGAGGAGGTTGGGTGCGAGGTCGCCTCCCAGATCAGGTCGGAGTCGGCGGCGCGCAGCGGCTTTTCCCAGGGCAAGTTGCTCGCGGGTGGAATCAGCTTCGGGTTGGGCAGTCTGGCCGCCGCTCTGATGGGAAGCGCAGAGCA
>JAUSCR010000153.1 GCA_030651175.1 Dehalococcoidia bacterium | reverse complement strand
ACAGGGTGCTGAAAATGGGAGTCCAGAGGGGCGAAGCCCCGGAGCCTGTCCTGAGCGAAGCCGAAGGAGTGGGGGACTGGGGGTATCCCCCAGAAATCTTCAGATTCCCCCTTCCTTCCAGGAAGGGGGATAAAGAGGGATGGTGGGTTGGTCGAGAATGAGGTCGAGCGTGCTGGCCCGCTCATCGGGTTGAGTGTTCGTTTCCTTCGTATTGTGCCTTGCGCAACTAAGCACTGGTGCTGCCCGCAGGTTACGTCAGGTCTATAACGGTGCCAGAGGCATACCACTGGAGCCACACAAATAGGACAGCGACCAGAGTGACACCCAGAGGCGCTCCGCTGGCGATGGCGCGCAACTGGCTCCTGGTCTGGTTTCGCAGGATAGAAACGCCGAGGACAACGCTCCATGCGAAGCCTACGGTAAGCAGCACAGCGGCGGCTGGCTGGATGATGCCAAAGAACTCCAGGGCATCGTCGCCAAAGGCTATCAGGGCGGTGCTGAACTCCAGGGGCAGAAAGATGTAGCCGAATACGGTCAATGCCTTGCGAAAAGATATGCCCCCCAGGGCCGCGCCCACCGCGCAGATGACCAGGTAGAAAGCCGTGGTAATGGCTATCAGTCCTGCGAACAGCAACGGCCAGGGGACCTGCGCCAGCGCCGGCGATCGGTGGCCGGCAGCCATGTACAGGCCAAGGAGGCTAGCCACAAAGAGGGACTCCCACAGGTCAGGGGCCGTGGGCTTCAATAGCTCTGTTCCTGGGAAGCGCCATCCGAGCTTTAGAGCCGCCTTTTCCGGAGGGCAATTGACTACGCAATTCCAGCACTTCAGGCAGTCGCGGTTGGACTCCAACCGGGACGGGTTCAGGTAGGCCGGGCAGCGCCCCGCCAGGGCGGTCCCTTTGAGGCAGGGCTTGTCCTCACAGGTGGCGCAGGCCGCCAGGTTGGGGCGGAGGGCCAGGGGGCTCAGGCGTGTTATCCGGGCCAACCATCCCCCAATGGGGCAGATGTAGCGGCACCAGGTGCCCTGCCGGAAAAGGAATCCCACCGAGATGGCAAGGCCGAAGATCACCAGGAACAGGATAGCTCCGTACTGGGCGACTACCTGGACTGGCCACCATTTCACAAAGAATGTGATGATGATGAAAGCAGCAGGCAGCAGCCAGCCAATGCGCAGATAAGGTGTCGCGGGCGGCCTGCTGCCCGTGATGATGTCGGCCAGCCTTCTGGCCCAGTCTGTAGCCAGGCGGAGGGGACAGAGGTTGCCACACCATACACGTCCCAGCAACACCGTTCCTATGGAGACGAGGGGTAGCCAGAAGACCCACATGGCGAGGTTGAACAGATTGTTCTCATTCTCGCCGCTCTGGAATGGGCCCCAGTGCAGCATGCCCTCATTGTTGAAGGGGCCAACATTGATGCTGAAAAGAGCGACTGCTAGCAGTGCCAGGAGGGCCAGTCCCATGAAGGCCGGGACTACCGTGGTGAGGCGGGGCCAGCGCAGGACACGGTACATAACGTGCTGGTAGCTTCTGCCGATGGGGGAAAAGGGCTCCTCATACCTACCGGTCCTACTCTTTCCGCCCAGGTCAAAGTACAGGGCAAGGACCAGGCCGACATACGCCAGCCAGAAGATGACCTGGAGCAACGAGGGCCTGGCGGTATAGCCTATCAGGGCGTGCAGGATGCCACCTAGGCCACCGGTCTCCACTAGTAGGCGACTGGTGTCCCACGTGGCTATAGTACCTGGGAAGATACCGGCTGCCTGGAAGGCCAGGGTGGCCTGGGCTACCAGACCTGCGGCGAACACCAGCAGGATGGCGGTAGTAACCCTGAAGAAAAGCCTCATGTCCAGGAATCGGCTAGCTCCCCTATATGCCAGGAATCCGGCCAGCGCTGCAAAGCTGAATCCTATACCAGCTCCTAGAACAACCCTGGAACCGGGGTCTGTGCTGGCTATGGCTGAGAGGTAAAGGACTGTCTCGGCTCCTTCTCGAAACACGGCAAGAAAGGCAAGTGCGACGATAGCCAAGGAGGAACGTTTGCCCAGGGCGGCCTGGGCCTCTGCTCGCAGGGAGCTGCTTAGCTGGCGGCTCTGCTTGCCCATCCACCAGAGCATGTAGGTGAGGACGCCAGCGGCGGCCCACATCACAGTGCCCTCATAGGTTTCTTCTAGCCTTCCGGCCAGCCCTCCAAAGGCAAGAGCAAGGATTGCTCCCAGCAGTGCGCTGACAAGTACCGCAAGCCCGACACCCACCCAAACGCTGAGGAAATAGCGGCGGTTGCTGGTCTGGGCCAGGTAAGCCAGGAGGATGCCTATCAGGAGGCTGGCTTCCAGCGTCTCGCGAGCCGTGATGACCAGAGATGCACCCACGGGACTCCTTCGTGCGCAGATGGGCTAGGCGGCCTGCTTGCGCGTTGGCACGGCCGGTGCACTTCGGAAGAAGAAGAATAGGGCCGCCCCTAAATACAGGGGGTACGCGATGACTTCAACCAGGGAGGGGTTCCCGTTGTACCCCAGCAGCCCTTTGAGTAGGCTACCCACCGCGCCATTCTCGTCCAGGATGGGGTTGATGTTCCAAACGTGTTCCACCAAAAATGGGAGAAGCCCTGCCTCCTGGAACTCGTGTATGCCTCGGGCCAGCAGTCCAGCAGCGAAGAAGATGAGGAGCGCGCCCGTGATGCTGAAGAAGCTGCGCAGGTTGATCCTGTGTCCGCCCTGGTAGAGGAGTCCACCCAGGAGGACGGCTCCACACAGACCCAGGATTCCGCCCAGAAGCGTCTCCGCAGGCGTCGCTGTTTTGGAAGAGCTGAATAGAAAGAGGGCCGTCTCCAGGCCCTCCCTTCCCACAGCCAGGAAGGGGATGGCAGCCAGCGCCACGGTGGAGCCAGTGGCCAGCGCCTGGCCCACCTGAGATTCCAGCCTGCCACGGATGTCGCGGGCCTGGCGCTTCATCCAGATAATCATCCAACTCAGCACGCCCACAGCCAGGAACATGGCGATGCCTTCGAACACCTCTTCGGCCTTGCCCTCCAGCTCCTTGCCCAGGCCAAACAGCACACCGCCCGCCAGCAGGCTGCCGGCCACGGCCAGGCCCACAGACCGCCAGACCAGGCCAAACATGCTTGTCCGTCCCGTGCGCTTCAAGTACGCCAGAACGATCACGACGATGAGGGCCATCTCCAGCCCTTCCCTGAGTGTTATCACGAAAGCCTGCGCCATGGAACTCCTCCCTTAGATAGACCAGTTATGTGCAATATCTGAGGTAAGCATGTACATACCCAAACAATATATGTATACACTCTTTCTACTGTCAATACCCCATTTAGATAATTGTGATACGCACATAGTGGTATGATAAGTATTTACACACTTCACATTGGACTTGCCGTTGACAGTTGATGTCCAGACCGTTACCCTGCAACGGTAGCGGACTTTCGTTGGTGGAATGGCTCCAGGAGTTGGTGATGGTGACACCGCGAGTTTCCCCCCCACTAGGTGAGGAACCAAGACAGCGCGCCCAGGAACGCGTCTCCCGTCTGGCGGAGAACTACCTTTTGTGTCTCTTCGTCCTGCACGAGGAGGGAGGGTGGCCTGCCCCCGCCCAGTTGGCAGACTTCATCCGCCACGTGCCTGCCGAAGAGGGGCTGGGTATTTCCTTGCCCTCTGTGTTGGGCATGGTGCGCCGCATGGCCAAGGAGGGCCTGGTGGAGATGTCGCCGGAGAAACGGGTACGCCTCACGGAGCGTGGCCTGGTGCTGGCCGAGGAGGTGGTACGGCGCCACCGCCTGGCGGAGCGCATGGTGGTAGACCTCCTGGGGCTGGACCTGCACAAAGCCCACGTGGAGGCCCACCGCTTGGAGCATGCCATCTCTCCAGAGGTGGAGGCCAAAATCCAGGAGCGGCTGGGTAACCCCACCACATGTCCCTTCGGCAGGCCAATTCCCGGCAGCGCCTATGTCGTGCCCGATGGCCGGCGGTTGACCATGGACAAGGGGGAGCCGGGACGCGCATACCTGGTGGACCGCCTACCCGAGGAGGAGGGCCAGGAGCTTCTGCGTTTCCTCGTGGAACACGGCGTGGTCCCGGGCCAGAAGGTGACCATAATGGAGACGGGACACTACCGGGGCGTTATTACCTTTCACAGCCCGCGGGGAGAGGCCGCCCTGGGACTCCAGGCCGCCTCTCGCGTTTGGCTGCGGGAAGCGCCCTAGAACCGGGAACCGGGCCAGAAATTCCTCCCGCTGTCCCCGCTTGTGGTTCGACGGGCTCACCATGAGCGGAGCTATGATCCCGCTCACCCTGAGCTTGTCGAAGGGAATGAGCGGGACATCCAACGCAGTTGTTCCCAGCGTAGCCGGTGCTACAATGGCCCTGGCATGACCACGCCAGCACGCCGCCAGTACCTTCGCATCAAGCAGCAGCACCCCGATGCACTGCTCCTGTTCCGCATGGGCGACTTCTACGAGACGTTCGACGACGACGCCAAGGTGGTGGCCCGTGAGTTGGACATCGCTTTGACGTCTAGGAAGATGGGCAGCGGGCAGCGGTTCCCCCTGGCCGGCATCCCTTACCACGCCCTGGACAGCTATTTGGCGCGGCTAATCAAGGGTGGCCACAAGGTAGCCATCTGCGAGCAGACCAGCGACCCGGCTACGTCCAAGGGGCTGGTGGATCGCGCCGTGGTGCGGGTGGTGACGCCTGGGACTGTGGTGGAGCCTTCGCTGCTGGAGGAGCGGGCCAACAACTACCTGGCGGCTGTGGTCATCGAGGGCGAGGATGCCGGCGTGGCCTACACAGACGTGACCACCAGCAACGTGGTATCGGTGACGCAGCTTGCCCTGTCGTCCCTGGCGCCGGAGCTAGAGCGGCTATCCCCCGCCGAGGTGGTAGCGCCCAAAGGGCAGGAAGAGGCGGTGCCTCAGGGATACCGGCTGGCCTACCTGGAACAAGGGACATTCCGGCTGGAGGCCGCCCGCCAGCTTCTGCTGGAGCACCTGGGTGTCGCCACCCTGGAAGGGTACGGCTGCGACCACCTGCCCCTTGCCATCCGCGCCGCGGGAGCGTTGCTGGCCTACCTGGGAGACAACCAGCGGGAGGCTCTGGCCCGCCTGACTGGGCTTTCCACCTACGACATCACCGGTGCTATGGTCCTGGATGCCCAGGCCCGGCGCAACATGGAGCTTTTCCAGGGAGGCCGCTGGGGGAACCCGGACCACTCCCTGCTATCTGTCCTGGACCTAACCAAAACGCCTATGGGTGCCCGGATGATGCGCCGCTGGCTGGGCCAGCCCCTCCTTGACCTATCGACCATCCACCAGCGCCAGGAGGCCGTGGCCTGGTTTCACCAGGACGTGCGCCGTCGTGGGCGCATCGTGCAGAACCTGGGCCGCATATCCGACCTGGAGCGCCTGGTGAACCGCGCGCGAGGCGGCAATGCCACCCCACGAGACCTGGTGGCCCTGCGCCGCAGCCTGGAGACGCTGCCGGAGCTTCACGACCTGCTTCAACAAGGCGACGACGCCAGCGCTGTGGAATGGCTGGTACGTCGGTTGCCTCTGTGCCAGGAGACGGCGGCACTGGTCAGCCAGGCCATTGAAGACGACCCCGGCCTTGTGGGTGAGGGAACCGTTGTGCGGCAAGGGTTTTCGCCTGAGCTGGACGAGCTACGACTGGCGGCGCGCAACGCCAGGGAGTACATCGCCCGGCTGGAAGGGCAGGAGCGGGATCGCACCGGTATCAAGAACCTGAAGGTAGGGTATAACAGGGTCTTCGGGTACTACATCGAGGTCAGCAACTCCAATCAGTCGCGGGTGCCACAGGAGTACCAGCGACGCCAGACACTGACCAGCGGCGAAAGGTTCATCACGCCGGAGCTAAAGGAGTACGAGAGCCTCATCCTCAACGCCAGGGAGCGGCTGGAGGAGTTGGAGGCATCCCTCTACCAGCAGGTGTGCCGCCAGGTGGGCGACGCGGCAGCGCAGGTGCTTCTGGCGGCGGAGACGGTGGCGCAAATAGACGTTTTTGCCGCGCTGGCCGAGGTAGCGAACCGGCATGGCTACGTGCGTCCCCAGGTCAACGACGGCGTGAGCATAGAGATAGTGGACGGCAGGCACCCGGTGGTGGAGCGCACGCTGCCACCCGGCACCTTCGTCCCCAACGATACGAAGCTGTCCCAGGAGGAGGGACATCTGGTAGTGCTCACCGGTCCCAACATGGCGGGGAAGTCCACGTACATCAGGCAGGTGGCGCTCATCGTCCTCATGGCGCAGATGGGGTCGTTCGTTCCGGCGCGCTCGGCCACCATAGGGCTGGTGGACCGAATCTTCACTCGCGTGGGTCTGCAGGACGACCTATCCACGGGTCAGTCCACATTCATGGTGGAGATGGTGGAGACAGCCAACATACTGAACCACGCTACGTCAAGGTCGCTGCTCATCCTAGACGAGATAGGCCGGGGCACCAGCACCTACGACGGGCTGTCCATCGCCCAGGCGGTGGCGGAGCATATCCACAACAGCCCGCGACTGGGATGCCGGACCCTCTTTGCCACCCACTACCACGAGCTTACGGAGCTAGCCCACGCCCTGCCCAGAGTCCGCAACTACAACGTGCTGGTGACGGAGGAGGGCGGAAACGTGGCGTTCCTGCATCGCATAGTGCCGGGGGGAGCCGACCGCAGCTACGGGGTGCACGTGGCGCAACTTGCCGGCCTGCCCCGGGAGGTGATCCACCGGGCGTGGGAGGGGCTGCGAGAGCTTGAAGTGGTCAGGAGAGACGGTGAGCTGCCCGCCAGGCGGCACAGGCCCCAGAGCAAGCATTTGGAGCTCCTCTCTTCAGTGCCACCGGTGGTGCAGGAGCTGGCGGAGTTGGACATCACAGCCATGACGCCAATGGAGGCAATCAACGCGCTGTTCGCCTTGCAGCAGAAGGCGAAGGGGGGCAGTCAATGAGGTTTTTCAAGAAGAAGCTGTCAGAGAAGGCAGCTGCCTACGACATCGTTCTGGCGACTTTTCGCGAAGAAAAGAATAGCTGGTCAACAACCTACGAGGCTCTAAAAGAAAGCTGCGCAGTCCTTGGCCACGAGTTTTCGGTCCAGAAGGAACTTACTGAGCCATGGTTTGACTTGGCCCTTGCGAAGATAGCTCTCAGCTTGCGGCAAATAGAGAATCTCTATGACGCCGAACAAGCCGCTAGGATTCGCTCATGGGTTTTCAAGTGTATTGATGACATGTATCAAATAGAAAAAGGTGG
>JAUSCR010000152.1 GCA_030651175.1 Dehalococcoidia bacterium | reverse complement strand
TTGCTATGGGGCCGGTTGTCTCCCAGGACAAAGTATTGCTCGGCAGCCAGGGTTATCCTGCCCATGGAGGACCGCGCCATGTCCGAGACGTACTGCTCGTCCTGGGGCAGGCCATTCACGTAAACTCGACCATTGTTTATCTCTACAGTATCGCCAGGCACGCCAATAACCCGCTTCACAAAGTCGCGAGAGGGGTCCCGCGGGTAGTGGAATACCACGATATCCCCCCGTTCTGGTGGGTGAAAAAGGTAGACCACATCTCCTGGTTTAGCGTCTATGAAAGGAAGGTAGAGAGCCAGCCTGGCCTTGTCTATGCGATAGTAGACCAGCTTGTTGACCAGCAGGTACTCGTTAGATTCAATCGTGGGTTCCATGCTGGAGCCTTCCACCCGGTAGTTCTGAATACCGCCCTGCAAGGCAGCAAACAGGAGAAGGGCCAGCAACAACGTCTGAAGTGTTTCTCGGAAAGCTCTTCGCATATTCTTGCTGAATTCACCAGACCAAAGACTTCCTGCTATTGTATCATGAGTTTAGCCAGGGAGAAGTCGTGCCACCTTTGCCACCCATGAGCCGTCGCCCTGGCCCATGCCCGTCAGTAACTTCAACGCTCTATGGACGACGAACGTCAGCTTATCAGTGAAAGCCAGCGAGGAGACCTGGGTGCCTTCAACACGCTGGTGGAACGGCACCAGCGCCAGGTCTTCAACTTGGCTCTTCGCATGCTGGGTGACGGCGACCTGGCAGCCGACGCCGCCCAGGAGACATTCATATCCGCCTACCGGGCCATCAGGGGCTTCCGCGGCGGCAATTTTCGTTCCTGGCTGCTACGAATCGCCACCAACGCCTGCCTCGACCTGATGCGGGCCGCCAAAGCCAGGCGCTCCCTTTCGCTGGAGACGCTGGAGCTGACGCCGGAGTCGGTTCCATTGTCCAGAGAGGAATCACCGGAAAGCTACACCATCCGCAGGGAGCTTGGGCAGGCAATTCAAAGGGGCCTGGACACGCTTTCCCACGATCACAAGCTCGCCGTGGTGCTCATAGACATCCAGGGCTTCACCTACCAGGAAGCTGCTCGCATCATGGGATGCTCTGATGGGACGGTGAAATCTCGTCTCAGCCGCGCCCGCCGTGAGCTAAGGGAGGCCCTGCGACAACACCCGGAACTTTTGCCCGACCAGTTTCGTCTGTAGTTTATGGAGAGCATTTGACCATGAGGTTCCTGAAAAACATGACGCACCGCCGCTGGCGGCGAGACCTATCCGCTTACGTGGACGGACACCTGGAACCACCCCGGCGTGAGGCCTTGGACAAACACTTGGCCGTCTGCCTCCTCTGCCAGGAAGAGATGGCGGCGCTGCGGAGAATGGTTGCCCTCCTGCACCAAGTGCCCCAGGTGGAGGCCCCGCGTTCCTTTGCGCTGGCTCAGGCCCCCTATGCGGGGCTGCGGTGGCCTGTCCTGTACGGCAACTCCCTTCGGTACGCCACTGCTGTTGCGGCCATGCTGCTCGTGGCAGTAGTGGCGGGGGACCTGGCCACAGGCCATACCACTGCTCTCTCGCCAGCCAGCCCGGGTGTCGCGGAAACCCAGAGCAAAGAGGGGCCAAAGGGATTGGCAGATAGCAACACCACAGCCACAGCCGCTCCCTTAGTCACGGGGCAGGACACAACCCAGGCCACGCCTTCACCGCAGCCATTGCCCTTCGCGGCCTCCGAAAAGGCCCTAGAAACCAGGGATGCAGCGGCGGCGCCGTCCGCCGCGCCAGGCGAGCCTGTCACTTTACATAACTGGCTTCGATGGGCGGAGTTAGGTCTGGGTGGCATACTGGCGGCGCTGGTAAGCGTGGTCTCCGTCCAATGGTGGTTGGGTCGCATGCGTAGGCAAAGTTGACGGCGATGGAACTTTTTGGCAGCCGTGTTCGTCTTGAATAGTAGGAAACAAGTTTATTCCCGGAATCGAAAAGGAGGCGTACCAATGTTCGGCAAAAGGCTACTGATACTTATAGCGCTGTTGGGAACCCTGGCTCTGGGAGCCGCCTGCACCCAGGCTGTAGGCTCCACGCCTACGCCAGGGGGCATTTCCCCGGCCACCGGCCTGCCAGGCGGCGGCACGGGCCAGCCGGTGATTGGAGCGCCTGCTGATGGCGGCTCTTCTCAACAGTTCACCGGCTCATCGCCATCGTCGGGCTACACCACCTTCGCCCCCCAGTCTCAGTCCTACGGCACGCAGCAGAGCGGCATATGGGTAAGCGGATCGGGGCGTGTGGTCGTCACGCCAGACCTGGCCTTGCTCAGTCTGGCCGTACAGTCCAGGGCAAAAACTGTCCAACAGGCCAGGGACCAGGCGGCCACAGCCATGGACCAGGTCATGACGGTACTGACCAAAAACGGCATCCAGAAGAAGGACATCCAGACCCAATACTTCAACATCCAGCCTGAGTATGTGTGGAACGACTTTGCGAAGCGCCAAGAGATCACAGGCTACGTGGTGACCAACAGCATCTCCGTGAAGGCACGGGACATGGAGGGCCTGGGGGTGCTGGTTGACAAGGTGGCGGATGCCGGTGGCGACCTGGTAAGGGTCAACAACATCAGCTTCACGACTGAGGACCCCGACAAGTATTCCGCCCAGGCCAGGGAGGCGGCTGTGAAGGACGCCATGGCCAAGGCGCAACAGTTCGCCAAGCTGACCGGCGTCACTCTGGGCAAGCTGGTCTACATCGCTGAGACCGGCAGCAATGTGCCCATAGTCCGCGACTATGCAGAGGCCAAGATGCTCACGGCAGGCGCAGC
The DNA here is from genome assembly GCA_030651175.1 of Dehalococcoidia bacterium. Lineage (GTDB taxonomy): Bacteria > Chloroflexota > Dehalococcoidia > Lucifugimonadales > SHYF01 > SHYF01. Next base: position 10,040 of record JAUSCR010000152.1, on the reverse strand, counting down.
CGCGCCGCCAACGCCCATCTCTCCCGGCGAGATTGATGTGACCATCTCCGTGCAAGCGGTGTTTGGGATAGAGTAAGGTAAGTTGGCCTTGCACAAAAAGCCGCTTGGATGATAAGAAGTGTCACCCTGAGCGAAGCGAAGGGTCTGGGGCAGGGTGTCAGCTAGATATGAAGTGATACCCCACCCCAGATTCTTCACTCCGTTCAGAATGACATCTTGTGCATACAGTGGACGCCTGGCCAGGCGTCCACTGGCTTTTGGGGCACCCTCCGTAGGGGCACGACATGTCGTGCCCCTACATCCAGTTGCTTCCCATGTTGCGTGGTATTCGAGCGCAAGGGTACAATACCCGAAAGGAGCCTGGAACGGCTGGCAAGTACAGCTTCAGGGTTCCTGACTACGGCGGAGGCAAATGTGGTACTCAGTGACAGAACCATAAAAGAGGAGCTGGCGAAGGGGCGCATCGTCATAGACCCTCTTGGCGAGTCGTGCATACAGCCCGCCTCAGTGGACATACGGCTGGACCGCAAGCTGCTGGTGTTCCGCAACTCGCGCCGTCCCTACATAGACGTTCATCAAGACCTGGACGGCCTCACAGAAATAGAAGAGATTCCGCAAGACCACCCGTTCATGCTGCATCCCGGCGAGTTCATCCTGGGCAGCACCCTGGAATACATTGCCATCCCTGATGACCTGGTAGCCAGGTTGGAAGGGAAAAGCTCCCTGGGGCGCATCGGCCTTTTGATTCACTCTACTGCTGGGTACGTTGACCCTGGCTGGAAGGGACACCTTACCCTGGAGCTCAGCAACGTATCCAACCTGCCTATAACCCTTTACTACGGCATGAAGATCGGCCAGATATCCTTTCTCCGGCTAACCACCCCCGCGGAGCGCCTGTACGGCTCGCCAGAGCTGGGCAGCAAATACCAGGGGCAAACGGAACCCACGGCCAGCCGCATATTCCAGGAGTTCCGACGCAAAGGGTGACTTCATCGTGAGCTACATGCGTCGCGCCCTGGAACTGGCCCAGCAGGCTTTCGGCACCACCAGCCCAAACCCCGCCGTGGGAGCCGTCCTAGTGCGGGACGGGCAAGTGGTGGGCGAGGGCTTCACGCAGCCGGCGGGCCAAGCTCATGCCGAAGTGGTAGCCATTCGCCAGGCAGGCGAGCTGGCTCGCGGGGCCACCCTCTACGTAACACTGGAGCCATGCTGCCACCACGGGCGCACACCCGCATGCACCCAGGCCATAATTGATGCCCAGGTCACTGAAGTCCACTTCTCAGTCGTAGACCCAAACCCTCTGGTGGCAGGAAAGGGTATGGCGGAGCTGGAGAAAGCCGGCATCCGTTTGGTTGCAGGGGAGGAGGCCGAGGCAGCGAAGAAGCTCAATGAGGCCTATTTCAAGTTCATCACCACTGGCATACCATTCGTGACAGCCAAGTTCGCCGCCAGCCTGGATGGCAAAATTGCCACCCGCACCGGCGACACCCGCTGGATCACGGGCGAAGCGGCGCGGCGTGAGGCCCACCGGCTACGCACCACGTCGGACTCTGTCATGGTTGGCATTGGCACCGTCCAGGCGGACGACCCACAGCTCACTGCCAGGGACTCCCAGGGCCATCGCTTGCCTCGCCAGCCCCTGCGCATCGTCGTGGATAGCGCCGGGCGCACTCCCACTTCCAGCCAGTTGCTGCAAGAGCCAGGGTCAGTCCTGGTGGCCGGAGCGCTGATACCCCAGGAACGGGTAAAGGCCCTGAGCCTCGCGGGCGCACAGGTGGCTCAGTTCCCGGACAAGAACGGCTCCGTGGACCTGAAGGCCCTTCTGGCTTACCTCGGCCAGCGGGAGGTTACCAGCGTCCTGGCGGAGGGAGGCGGTGCTTTGCTGGGATCCCTTTTCGATCAGGGCCTGGTGGACAAGGTTGTCGCATTCATAGCGCCGCTTATCATCGGAGGCGCGGGAGCAACCCCTGCGGTAGGGGGTCTTGGCAGCGCCACCCTGGGCGAGGCCCTGCGGCTTCAGGACGTCCACACCGAGCAACTGGGAGACGACATTATGCTGGTAGGATACCCGCCTACGGCGGGCCAGAAATCGGAACAGGGAAAGTAATCCATGTTTACCGGTATTGTGGAAGAGTTGGGCGAAGTGGTGGAGGCCACCCCTACGCGCATGGTGATCAGGGCCAAGGTCACGTTGGTGGGCACCCGCGTGGGGGATAGCATCGCAGTAAACGGCGCCTGCCTTACCGTTGTTCACCTTCGCGATAACACCTTCGCCGTAGACATAGCCCCGGAGACGCTGCGGCGCACCAACCTGGGAGACGCCACGCCTGGGGCCAGTGTCAACCTGGAACGCGCCATGGCCTTGGGAGAGCGGATGGGAGGTCACATGGTGCAGGGCCATGTGGAGGCCACCGGGCGCGTGCTTTCGGCGGAGCCCGAAGGCCAGGCGGTGCTCATGGAGTTTCAGGCACCCCCCGAAATCATGCGGTACGTGGTGCCCAAGGGGTTCATTGCAGTGGATGGCATAAGCCTTACGGTGGTGCAGCGCCGCCCTTCCTCCTTCACCGTCTCTGTGATACCATATACTCTCGCAAATACGGTCCTCGCGTCTCGTGGAGTGGGAGACCGAGTGAATCTGGAGACCGATATAGTTGCCCGCTACGTGGAGCAGTTTGTCCAGGGCAAGGCATGACAGGCTCTCTTATAGCAACAACTAGGTAGAGGGGGAACATGCCGTTTACTACCGTAGAAGAGGCGGTGGAGGACATCCGGCTGGGTAAGTTCGTCATCATTGTGGATGACGAGGACCGGGAAAACGAAGGCGACCTCGCCATAGGCGCGGAGTGGGTTACGCCTGAGAGCATCACCTTCATGGCCACCCACGGCAAAGGCCTTATCTGTATGCCCATCATGGGCGAGCGCCTTGACCAGCTTGGGCTTCCACTCATGGTTTCAGACAACACGGCGCGCCACGGCACGGCCTTCACCGTCTCCGTGGACTACAAGAACGGCACCACTACCGGCATCTCCGCAATCGACCGCGCAGCCACAGTCAAATCCCTCATTGACCCCCGCACCAGGCCAGAGGACCTGGCGCGGCCGGGTCACCTGTTCCCCCTTCGGTATGCCAAAGGTGGAGTCCTTGTGCGGGCCGGCCAGACCGAAGCGGTGGTGGACCTGGCCAGGTTGGCTGGACTCTATCCCTCAGGCGTCATCTGTGAGGTCATGAACGCAGATGGGACCATGGCACGCCTGCCCCAACTGGAGGAGGTCTCTCGCCAGCACGGCGTCAAGATCATCAGCGTGGCCCAGATTGTGGCCTACCGCGGACAGCATGAAAAGCTGATAGCCCGCGTGGCCGAGACGCGACTGCCCACCACGTACGGAGTCTTTACCGCCATCGCCTACAAGAGCATCACTGACCCAGACGAGCACGTGGCGCTTGTCAAGGGAGACGTGAATACCCAGGAGCCTGTCCTGGTCCGTGTCCACAGCCAGTGCCTGACTGGAGATACCTTCGGAAGCATCCGCTGCGACTGCGGCGAGCAGATTGACAAGTCGCTAAGGCTCATCGCCGCCGCGGACCGCGGCGTCTTTCTCTACATGCGGCAGGAAGGCCGCGGCATTGGACTACACAACAAGCTCCGAGCTTACCAGCTTCAGGATAAAGGCCTGGACACGGTAGAGGCCAATGAGCACCTGGGATTCCCAGCCGACCTCCGCTGGTATGGCATTGGGGCACAGATCCTGGTAGACCTGGGGGTACACAACATACGCCTGCTCACCAACAACCCCAAGAAAGTGGTGGGACTGGAAGGCTACGGGCTTCAACTGGTGGAGCGCATCCCAATTGTGATACCACCCAACGCTGAGAACCGCCGGTATCTAGAAACGAAGCGCACCAAGCTGGGCCACATCTTGGACCCCCAGCCTGACGCCGAATCCCCAGAAATGCCAATTCCCCACGAGCGGTAGCCGTGCCTCAAGAGCTCAAAGGTGGACTCCAGGGCGCTGGCCTGCGCATAGCCATCGTAGTATCCCGCTTCAACCTCTCCATCACATCCAGGTTGCTCCAAGGTGCCCTGGAAGGGCTGGCGACCCACGGCGTGCAGGACCAGAACGTAACCGTAGCCTGGGTGCCCGGTTCTTTCGAGATACCACTGGTCGCCAAGCGGCTGGCCAGCCACAACTATATAGACGCCGTGGTCTGCCTGGGCGCTGTGGTCCGGCACGAGACCGACCATTACAGGTACATAGCGAAGGCAGCCGCTACTGGTATTGCTGAGGTTGCACGCGAAACTGGGAAACCTGTGGCCTTCGGCGTCTTGACCACCGACAATGAAGAGCAGGCCATGGAGCGGGCAGGGGGCAAGGAAGGGAACAAGGGCTACGATGCCGCCTTGACCGCCATTGAGATGGCCAACCTGATCCGGACCATCGAAGGCTAGGAGCCATTCGGAAAACCCTCATCCCCTGTATCTCCTTCTCCCTTGGTAAGGGAGAAGGAGATAGAAGTGAATCTGGGGGACACCCCCAGGCCCCCGCCAGAAGGGGCTACGCCCCCTCTGGACTCCCCCCAACACCCATCTACCGAATAGCTCGTAGGAGACCATGCTGAAATGGCGGAAGACACGAAGCGTCGGTGCTACGGCGGGCCAGAGGACGCGCTGATGATGCGCTACCATGATGAGGAGTGGGGCGTGCCCGTCCACGACGACCGCGCGCTCTTTGAGTCGCTGGTGCTGGATGGGTTCCAGGCAGGGCTATCGTGGAAGACAATCCTCCAGAAGCGCCAGAACTTCCGGCATGCGTTCGGTGACTTCCAACCAGAGAAGGTGGCCGCCTACGGTGAGGCGGACAGGAAGCGGCTGCTGGCAGACCCCGGCATCGTGAGGAACCGGCTCAAGATCGAGGCGGCCATCAGCAACGCACAGCGGTTCCTGGAGGTGCAGCAAGAGTTCGGCACCTTCGACCGGTTCATATGGGGGTTCACGGGCGGCAAGACGCTGTGTAGCCCACGCGCCGAGGCATGGAAAGATCTGCCAACCAAGACGGCGGAGGCCGAGGCCATGTCCAGAGAGTTGGGCCGCCGTGGTTTCAGCTTCGTGGGGCCCACCATCTGCTACGCCTTTATGCAGGCGGTGGGCATGGTAAACGACCATCTGGCGTGGTGCTTCCGAGCACCCAAGGGGCACCAGTCACCCCCATGACGAGCCTCTGCCGAAACGCTTACAAACGTCCCTAGCCCAGCACCTCCGCCGCCGCCATCTCAGAGATCTCGTCTTCGCTGTACTTTAGCTCTTGCAGCACTTCGAAAGTGTGCTCACCTAGCAAGGGAACGGGACGACGAAAGCGATTCTCACCAGCCGTGGCAGAGAGCTTGAGTGGGGTATTTACCGCCAACACGGGGTGAAAATCAGGCTGCTCGAACTGTGTGATCATCTCGTTGGCGATGACCTGAGGGTCGTCGTAGACCTCCGTCATATCGCGGACCACGCTACAGGCTTGGCCATCAGCTTTCAGCACCTTCTCCCATTCCTCCGCTGGCCTGGTAGCCAACCGGTCTGCCAAAATCTTACCTAGCTCTTTGGCGTACTTGTTACGGTTATTGGGGTTCTCGTACTTAGGGTTATCAGCAAGTTCATGCAGCCCAATGGTGTGGCATAACCTTTGCCATCGCTCGCCGGGAAGGGAGAAGAACAGATACCTGCCATCTTTGCACAGGTAGATGTTGGGCAGATTGTCGGGCGAGAACCTGGATGGGAAGGCGACGGCTTTGGCAGGGGGCAGGGGCTCTTGGTCTATAGGAGTGGCCCTGGTCATTTGAATGGACTGCAGCATCAAGGCGGTCTGCAGCAGGCTGACCTCTATCTTCTGGCCCTTGCCCGTGCGTTGCCGCTCCCAAAGCGCCAGAAGCACACCGTAAGAAGCCACCATGGGAACGGACATATCAAAGTTCCATATCCGCGATGTCACAGGCGGTCTACCGGGGTGCCTGTGGTGCTCCAAGATTCCAACCCTGGCCTGGGTGATTAGGTCTATGCCCGGGAGTTCGGCTTCCGGGCCGCGCTCGCCAGCGTAGGTCATGGAGACGTAGATCAGCCGGGGATTGATGGCGGATAGCTGCTTGTAGCCGATGCCCAGCTTCTCCGGCGAACCGGTCTTCATGTTGATTACCACCGCGTCCGCCCACTTAGTGAGGCGGTGGACCACCTCCATGGCCTTGGGTTGCCGCAAGTTCAGCACAATGGAGCGCTTGTTGCGGTTAAGAGTTAGAAAGGCCAGGCTCAGGCCGTTGGGAAAGACGGGAGCTGACCTGCGTGCGGAGTCTCCCTCCGGTGGCTCTACCTTGACAACATTAGCGCCCTGGTCGGCCAGGTGCATCGCCGTGGCGGGCCCTGCGAAAACTGCGCCAAACTCCAGGACGTTGATACCCTCTAGCGGCAAACTCATCTATGGTATCTATCCTCCCTTGTCCGGGTGTAGCCCTGTGTCACTAACAGGCTGCTGAAAAACGAGAGTCTGTCCCGACTAGTCGGGACAGACATATGCAACCACTGACGCGTGTGCGTCGCCTAGCTTCTACGCCCCTAGGTGAAGAGAGGGTGGCGTGGCCTTACCGCCAGCGGGTTCAGTCTTTCGCCTATTAGCCAGCCATGCCTCCAGCTTATCAGCGACCTCCTGGGCTTCCGGCCAGTGGTGAGGGTTATGGCTGTGCTGAAGCACCAGCTCGCCGTTGAAGTACACATGGAACTTGCCGTGGCTGGCTGGCACCAGCCGGCAACTGCCGATGGCGTCGCCGTACTTCTCCAGGATTTCGCCCGCTATCCAAGCGGCTCGTAGGGCGTACCCTCAGTTGTGGCAATACTCGATTGTGATGTCCAGCTTTTCCTGCGTCACTCCACACCTCCCAGAGAATAACTGCCTAGCAGGGTGATGGGAATCCTTTCGACCATCCCCCTGTCCCCCTTCCTGACCAGGAAGGGGGTAGAACCGGTATCTGGGGGACACCCCCAGACCCTCGCCCCTTCGGCTACGCTCAGGGCAGGCTCCGGGGCTTCGCCCCTCTGGACTCCCGTTTTTGACACGCTATCTACGCCGCCAGTCCCACTGGCAGGTCTATCTGATACTGGGCAACCAGACCTTTCAGGAAAGCGGCCGTCTTCTCGTCGGGCTCGTTCAGGGGCAACCGAGGCTTGCCCACATCGAAGCCCACCAGGTTTACGCAATACTTCACCGGGATGGGATTGGACACAACGAACAGCCCCTTGGACATAGGCAGCAGCCTATGGTGCTCCGCCGCCGCACCTTCCAGGCTGCCATCCAGAAGCATCTGCATCATCGCCTTGATCTGGCGTCCCACCAGGTGGCTGGCCACGCTAACCACACCGTAGCCCCCCAGGCACATGACGCCGAAGGTGTCCGAGTCGTTGCCGCTCCACACCCTGAACCCCTTGGCAGCGCCGCCAATGACCTTTGCTATCTGGTCAAGGTCGGCGCTGGCCTCTTTGATGCCCACAATGTTGGAGACGTGGCTGAGCCTGATGGTTGTCTCCGCCGCCAGGTTGGTGATGGTGCGGCTGGGCACGTTGTACAGAATGCAGGGCAGGTCTGTGCTTTCGGCGATGGCCTTGAAGTGGAGGTAAAGGCCCTCCTGGGTAGGCTTGTTGTAGTAGGGGACCACCAGCAGAAGGGCCTGGACACCGGCCTCCTGCGCCTCCTGGCTCATATCTATGCTCTCCGCCGTGCTGTAGGTGCCCGTGCCCGCCACGACATTGCCCTTGCCATCCAGTGCTTCGCACACCTCAGCAAAGAGCCTGGCCTTCTCTTCCCTGGTCATGGCCGGCGATTCGCCCGTGGTGCCGGACACCACAACGCCGTCGCTTCCAGACTCTACCAAGGCTCTAGCCAGGCGCTTGGCCTGCTTGTAGTTCACCTGCCCCTCCTTATCGAAGGGGGTCACCATTGCAGTCAGCAGCCTGCCTATCTCTTTCACGTGTCACCTCCCGCCACTGTTGGCTGAAGTGTATCACACCCGTCGTCTTGCCAGCAGGTCTCTTTTCAGCACCTCTTCGGCAATTTGGATGGCGTTCAGAGCGGCGCCTTTGCGCAAATTGTCCGATACTATCCACATAGCCAATCCGTTGGGGTTGGAGGAGTCCCGCCGTATCCGGCCCACGAACACATCATCCTTCCCAGCGGCCTGCCACGCCAGCGGGTACCTGTTGGCCGATGGCTCGTCAATCACCGTAACTCCTGGGAAAGCGGCCAGCAGCTCTCGGGCCTCTTCGGGACTCATGGGGTGCTCGAACTCCACATGCACCGCTTCACTATGGCACATGTAGACAGGCACGCGCACGCAGGTTGCAGAAACGGCGATGTTTGGAGCGTGCATGATCTTTCGCGTTTCATACAGCATCTTCTGCTCTTCACGCGTGTAGCCGTCCTCCATGAACGGTTCAATATGAGGCAGCACGTTGAAGGCGATCTGGTGGGGATAAACCGATGGCTTGGCCGTACCGCCATCCAGCAGAGTACGGCTCTGCTCCCGCAGCTCCTGCATTGCCAAGGTGCCCGTGCCGGACACGGCCTGATACGTGTCCACAATTATGCGTTTGATGGGGCTGGCCTTGTGCAGAGGGTACAGCGCCATGACCATCTGGGTGGTGGAGCAGTTAGGGATGGCGGTAACGCCCCTGTGGTGCTCCAGGTCCTCTGGGTTTATCTCCGGCACCACCAGAGGAACGTCGGGCTCCAGCCGGAAGGCAGAGCTGTCGTCTATGACCAGAGCTCCTGCCCTGGCGGCGATGGGCACCAACTGCCGGCTGATATTGGTGCTTACGGATATGAAGGCAAAATCGGCGCCCTCGAATATCTCCGGAGTGGTGGCCTCCACCTCCACCTCCATGCCGTTGACCTTCAGGCGCTTGCCCACGGACCTAGGAGATGCGCACAGCCGCAGCCGGTCCACCGGAAAGCGGCGCTCCTCCATGATGCTCAGGAACACCTGGCCCACCGCGCCCGTAGCGCCCACTACTACAATGTTCGCCTTACGCAACGGTTAATCTCCCCCTTCTCAACAGATGTTTTGCGATTCGATTAGCCCTGCTAGCTTCCTGTCTCCAAATACATGTATGAATTGTCATTGCGAGGAGTCCCGACAAGTCGGGACGACGAAGCAATCTGGAGGATGGGTAGACCCCGCCACCAGATTGCCACGGCCCTCCTTCGTTGGGCCTCGCAATGACATTGTCGGCGACTCCAGGGGCACCGGTCTGGCGTCATGAGATGCCCAGCAACTTGTCCAGGCCTACCACCATATGGCCTCTTTGCTTTACCACTTCTCTGGCGGCAAGGATAATCCCTGGCATATAACACTCGCGGCTCAGCGTATCGTGGCGCAGGCTAAGGGTCTGGCCTGCTATGCCAAACAGCACCTCATGCTGGGCGAGTCGCCCGGGCATGCGCGTACTGTGGATAGACACGCCGTTATACTCTCCGCCCCGTGTCCCTGGCACAGGCTCCATCTCCGGCCTGGGCCTGGTGAACTTCTTTTCGCCGGCAATGGCCCGGGCCAGCCCCAGGGCGGTGCCGGAAGGTGCGTCTATCTTGGCCTCGTGATGGGCCTCGAAGATTTCGGCGTAATCGAAGAACCTGGCGGCGATGTGGACCAGGTGGTTCAGCACCACGGCCCCCAGTGCGAAGTTAGGCGCTGCAAAAATACCCACCTGGTAGCGATGGCTGAGGTCTTCCAGCATCTTGAGGTCGTTGTCGTTGAGGCCGGTGGTGCCTATCACCAGGTTGAGGCCATTGGCTGCGGCCACCGGCGTCATGGCCCGGCACGCCGCTGCGTTGCTGAAGTCAACAACCACGTCTGCCTTGCAGCGGGTAAGCAAGTCTTTCAGGCTGGTGGAGTACGGGACTGAGCGCTTGCCATCGGGCAAAGGGAGCGTGTCTGGGCCTGGGACAACGTCCACGGCTCCCACCGGCTCAAAATCAGCGGTGCGGCTAAAGGTTGCCAGGATCTCCCGCCCCATCTT
>JAUSCR010000151.1 GCA_030651175.1 Dehalococcoidia bacterium | reverse complement strand
CAACAATAGCGATGCACCCGCTGAAAATTTGATTAAAGACCTTATCAAGCTCCTTTCCAGGGGATATTGACAGTGTTCTAGCAACCTCTCGATAAAGCTCCGGTAGATCCGCACTGTGCTCATATTTTCGGCCCTTGTCGTCAAGTATGCGTTTACATACAGTCTCCAGTAGGCTACGGGCAGATGTTATAGCTGCTTCGGGGTCGGATGTCCGCCGGTCTAAGGCGCGCTCCCAATCCATCGAAACACTAGCTTCGTCTAAAACGTCTGTAATTATCTGATCCGCTGGAGTTTTCGCGTCTTTGCGCAAGAACTCCAATGCTGGGGTAAACTCGCTTTGGATGAATTCTCTGCGGCCTTTGTAAGTTGGTATCTTTGGTTGTATGAAATGCCAAAATTGGGGTAGGGTGCTACATGTACGGACAAAGCTAGGCAATTTTTCAGCGACAGGAGTTGTAGCTAGGAGTTTTTTGCGAAGCTCGCTGTATCTAGGGGAGTCTAGCTGTGCGCCGCAAGCATACGCGGAAAGAATATTCTGTAGTTCTTCAACTTCTTCGATGACCGAGGGAGTTCCATTAGACATGTTTTGTCTCCCATCGCGAACGTGGATGCTCATAGTGAAGCGCTTAGTTCAGTTGGCTCAGGAGCAAGGCGCTTACTCCGGCCTGCGCCACTTGCCGCCGCGGATGTAGTCGCCGGGGGTCTCGTTGCAGAAGACGCAGTCCTTCTTGCTGCTGGCGTAGGCGAAGGGCGGCGTTGCGTCGTCCGCCGGGCGGTAGAGCGCGTTCGCGGTGGCGCGGAACTCCTCCCACGCGCCGCCGCAGCTCTCGCAGCGCACCTGCACCGTCGTGATGTCGGCGGCGCCGTCCAGCGGGTCGCCCGGGTCAGGGAGGGTCATGGTGTCAGTCCTGTACGCCAGCAGGTCTTGTGACATAGCTCACCTCCAGCCTGCGGCCACCCCTTCTCCGCATTGCGGAGAGGGGGACTGGGGGTGAGGTATTCGCGGTCGGCGTACGCTGTTTCTCGTTCACGCGCTACTCCTCGCCCGTCAGGCTGTCGAGCATCGGCAGGGCGGTCAGGAAGCCGGAGTGCTCGCCTGTTGTGCCCGTGGGGAACTTTTTGCCAGGATTCAGAATGCCCTTCGGGTCCAGCGCCTGCTTGATGGCGCGCATCACGCCCAGCGTGTCCGGCCCCAGCGCGTCCTCCATGAACTCGCGCTTGAGCGTGCCGATGCCGTGCTCGCCGCTCAGCGTGCCGCCCAGCTCCAGCGCCGCACGGAAGACCGCTGCCGCCGCCTTCTCCAGCCGCTCCATCTCGCCGGGCTTGCGCCGGTCGAACAGAAAGTTCGGGTGCAGATTGCCATCCCCCGCGTGGCCGAAGATGGGCGTCTCGAAGCCGTGCTCCACGCCGATGCGCCGCACCCGCCGGATCATCTCCGGCACCTGGCTTCGCGGCACCACCACGTCCTCGCCGATCTTGTTGGGCGCGCGACGCCCGATGGCCGCGGACACGGCGCGCCGCGCCCGCCACAGCAGCTCGCGCTCCTCCGGCGACGTAGCGACGCGCACATTGGACGCTCCCGTCTCCTTGCACGCCGCGGCCACCGTCTCGATGTCCTGCTGCACGGCGACCTGGCTGTTGCCGTCCTGCTCGATGAGCAGGAGCGCCTCGGCGTCGCGCGGCAGGCCCATGTGCAGGTAGTCCTCCACGGCGTTGATGGCGAGCTGGTCCATCAACTCCAGCGTCACGGGCAGCACGCCGGAGCCGAGCACGGCGGTCACGGCGTCGCCCGCGTCGTCCAGCTTCGGGAAGATGGCGACAGCCGTGCTGCGGTGGCGCGGCAGCGGGACGAGGCGCAGTGTGATCCCCGTGATGACGCCGAGCGTGCCTTCGGACGCCGCGAAAAGCTGGATAAGCTGGTAGCCGCTCACGTTCTTGATGGTCTTGCCGCCAAGTCGGAGGACGCGCCCGTCCGCCAGCGCGACGGTCAGGCCGAGGACGTAGTCGCGGGTGGAGCCGTACTTCAGGCCGCGCGGGCCGCCCGCGTTGCACGCCACGTTCCCGCCCAGCGTGGACTGGTTCAGGCTGGCCGGGTCGGGCGGATAGAATAGCCCCGCCTTTTCGACGGCGGCCTGGAAGGCGGCGGTGACCACGCCTGGCTCCACCACGGCGCAGGTGTTGCCCAGGTCAATCTCCTTGATGGTGTTCATGCGGGTCAGGCTGAGCACAATGCCGCCGGTGAGGGGAATGGTCCCGCCGGCCAGGCTCGTGCCCGCGCCGCGCGGGATGACGGGAATGCTGGCGTTGTTGGCGAGGCGCAGGACTGCGGCGACCTGCTCGGTGGTGCGAGGCAGCGCGACGGCGTCCGGCGGCGCCTGCTGGAACGTGGCGTCGTAGGAGTAGGCGATGAGCTGCGCCGGGCCGGAGCGCACGTAGTCGTCGCCGACGATGGCGCGCAGATCCCTGAGAGTGCGATCGTTCAACATGGCAGCGCCCTCACGATAGCATTCGCCGACGACGGTGGCAAGTAGAACGGAGAGGTTGACAACGGGGGAGACCAGACATGTGTTAATCTTTAGCGTTCGGAGGCGCAGAAGTGCGGAACTCCGGATGCGAGTTGAGGAGGCGAATCCGTGTTTGAGACCCTCTTGTGCGGACGGCTCTAGCGCGTGGGCAACACGCCGCGCTGGGCTGCGCTGTCCAGGCGCTGGAGGAGGTCAAGCAGCTTGGTGGGGTCGTCGGCGATGGCCGACGCCATGGTCTTGCGTGGGTCTCCGCCGGACATGCGGTCCATGAAGGCTTTGTAGTCGTTGCCCAGGATGGCCCTCAGTTGGTCGGGCGGCAGCATCGCCTGGATGTCGCTGACGGACATGGAGGCCAGGGGCTGGAGAGACCGCTGGACAGTCGCCTCCAACTGCGTCCGGGGCACGAACTGCTTGACGCGCTGCAAGAAGCCCTTGGGGTCCCGTGCGAAGACCTGGCCCAGGGTCATGCCCTGATTGCCGTCGTAAAGCCCTGGGAGGATGGCCTGGTAGGCACCCCCCAGCAGGCTCGTCAGCTCGCTGGAGGGGACGGAGGCCAGGGCGTCCTGGAGCGTCTTGTTGGCCAGCGGGCCGAAGAGCAGGTCGGGCGCGCTGAACGCCTGCGCTCCCGCGCGCGTGGCTGGCGGCGCTCCGGGAGCGGGACTGGGGACGCCGGGCAGCCCACCGGGAAGGCCGCCGCTCAGCAGCGAGGCCAGCGGAATCTGCGCGGCGAGGTTGACGCTGAGCACCCTGAAGCCCAGGGGCCAGGCATAGACCTCCAGCGTGGTGTTCACCTGGCCCGCGAGCGCCTGCTTCTGCAGCTCCTGGCCCACGCGGGCGCTCTGGATGTCCAGCACGAGAGGCTCGGCGCCCCTGTTTGACGGGAGAGAGACCGTGGCGCGCGCTCCCCCGCTGCTCAGCGCCCACAGGACTCCGAATGCGGCCCCGAAGAACAGAACCACAGCGGCGACGGTTATGCCACCGATGACGGCGAGCACGTAGAAAAGGAGACGCCGCGCCCGCGCCAACCCGCCCGCGAGTCTGCTCGACAACTTAGCCATCTCCTGCTCCTTCACCCACCCGATATCGCTCGGACGACTCTGGCAACGGTTGGACTGATATCTTTTGACGTGTCCACCACGTAGTGTCGGCGGCGTATGGGCTCCGCCACCAGCCGCATCCGTTGGTACACCTCGACGCCGGCGGTCGAGTGGTCCTGCGGGGCGGGCTGCTCTGCGCGGGCCCGCAGGCGTTGCATTGCCACCTCTCGCGGCGCCCTAGTCTGGACCAGGATGAGCTTTGCCCCGGTCTGTTCGGCCAGATGATACAGGATTTCTCTGTGGCGTTCCACAAGGTTCGTGGCGTCCAGCAGGACGGGGGCTCCCCCGCGCAGGAGCCGCTCAATGACCAGGTGCACGACCGCGAAAAGCCGCTGGCTCTCCTCGGTTGAGTGGGTGGGTCGGGCGACGAGCCTCTGCCGCAGGAGGTCCGTTTCCAGGATGACCAGGGGAAACTGCCGGGCCAGGCTTCGACTGAAGAAGGACTTGCCGGTGCCGGGCAGCCCGCTGACGACGATAAGCACGGGTCTGGCCAGGGGGTCCGGGAGGATGCCTAGGCCCGCAATCAGGTGGTCTGTGTCTCGGAGCGCCTGGCGCTGGTCCATGCCTCATCGCTGCTTGCGGGGGAAGAGGTCGCGTTTGAGGGAGGCGACACGGTCCAGGAAGAGCGTGCCGTCCAGGTGGTCAATCTCATGCTGGAAGGCGAGCGCTTCGAAGCCCAGGGCCTCCAGCACCTGCGTCTCGCCCTGCGGCGTGAGGCCCTGGACGACTGCTCGTCCGCCGCGCATGACGTTAGCCGTGAAGTCCGGCACGCTCAGACAGCCCTCCCTGACGACGTGCATCTCGTCGCAGGCGAGCAGCACGGGGTTGAGCAGGACGACGCGCCCGTGTCCGCGCCGATGCTCTTCGCGCTTGTCCCGCGAGACGTCCACGACGATGGCCCGCACCGCGTAGCCAATCTGCGGCGCGGCGAGGGCCACGCCCGGCGAGGCGTCCAGCGTATCCAGCATGTCACGGACGACATCCTGGACGGCGGGGTCCGCAGGCATGATGTCCTGACATCGGGTCTTCAGCAGCGGATGGGGATAGCGGAGGACGTCCCTGGCTGCCATCCTAAAGCCTCATGACCTCGACAGGCTTCAGCGAGATGTCGCACCCCAGGCGCTTGGCCTCCACGAGCAGGTCCTTCTCCAGTCGCGCCATGTCCACCCGCGCCGGCGCTTCCACCTCCATGAGCATGATATAGAGCGGCGGTTTATCTCCCACAACCCGCGTCGCCAGGTCGGTGACGTTCACCCCGTCCTCGGCCAGCCTCCGCGTCACGCTATACACAATGCCCGTCCGATCTGCTCCGTATACAGAGACCACGTATCGTCCGGCGCCTTCAGTCTGCGGCGGGGGCTTCTTCAGGGCGCAGCGGTCGGCGTGGATGATGAGGCCCATGTCCTCCGCCACGGGCTTGAGCTTTTGCCGCAGCTTGGGCAGCGTCAGGCTGTCCGGAGCGCGGACCACGAGCAGAATGGCGAAGTTGCCGCGGAGGATGGTCATGCTGGAGTCTTCCAGGTTGCATTTCGTGTCGTACAGTGCCTTGGATACGGTGGCGACGATGCCCGACCGATCCTTGCCGAACGCGGTGACGACGTACAGATGGCTCATGTCCAACCTCCCTGCGGAGTGCGCCGGCATCCTGCCGGACGCATGGTTAAGACTCCGGGTAAAACGCAAGGCCTAAGACGCCCGGCCCGGCGTGCATGCCCATGACCGGCGTTATCTCGTTTAGCAAGGTTCCACCGCACGAGAAGCGCGCCTCTCCAAACGATAGGGTGCGCGTCTGATGCTGTCAAGCGGCCCGTTGAAAGACGGCGGTGCTGTGCTGCTGTGCTATAGTAGGCTTGTTAACTGACAGGAGACGCGCACACGCATGGAAGGACTATTCAAGCGACTGGACCTGCATGTGCACACGCCCAAGTCGCTGTGCTACTTGGACAACATTGAACCGGGCGCCGGCCGGAAAACGCAGGCGGCGGACATCGTGGGGGCGGCTTGTGCGGCAGGCCTGGACGCCATCGCCGTCACCGACCACAACACGGCGGAGCGCATTGACTGGGTGCGCGAAGCCGCACAAGGCACCGGCCTGGTCATCTTCGCGGGGGCGGAGGTCACGACCAAGGCAGGGCACGTCCTTGCCCTCTTCGACCCTTCCACGCCGTCCGCTCACGTTGCCCAAGTGGTGCGTTATCTGGGCTTCAATCCGGGTGAGGAGGGCGACGCTTACTACTGGACGAACGCCTGGATGGGCGAGGCGTGCCGCGTGATTCAGGAGGCTGGGGGGCTGGCCATCGCGGCGCATGTTGACCGGAGGCCGCGCGGCTTCATCGCGACGCCGGAGCCGCTGTCGGAGAAGCTGCGCATTTACAATAACGAGTACCTGAGCGCCATTGAAATCACGCTGCCCCAGGACAAGCCTCGCTGGGGGGCGGGCGCCGTGCCCAATTATGCTCGGCGGCGCGCCTGCCTTCAGAACTCGGACAGCCACGCTCCCGCGGAAATAGGCCGTCGTTATACTCTCGCGAAGGTACCGGAGCTGACCATCGCCTGGCTGCGCACGGCCATCCAGCAGCACGACGACCTCCTGCGCTTCCCTCACGAAATGAACGGCGTGGGGGCGTAAGCAATGCCAGCCGCCCGACTTGCCGTCCATGTTGCGCCGGGGAGCAAGCGCGACGCCATTGTGGCGGTGGCGGACGGAGTCGTGCGCGTGCGCGTGGCGGCGCCTCCGGAGAAGGGCAAGGCCAACGAGGCGCTGGCGAGGCTGCTGGCCGGGTGTTTGGGGGCGCCTCATCGGGCGGTGACCATAACGCGGGGCGCTGCGGGACGGCACAAGGTAGTTGTGGTGGACGGCCTCTCGACGGAGGAGGCCCTGGCTCGGCTGAGCGCGCAAGCTGGGACGGCCAGACGCTTATTGTAGACATAACATACTCGTTGGTTCATCGCGCTCAAAACGGGTTGACACGCACGTCACTCTGTGCAAAAATGAGCCACTTCCGCGCAATCCGGCGCTACGGATATTCCGGGGCACACTGTTATTCCCATATGGAGGGTTTGTATGAGGGGAAAACATAGGCAGGTCTTCCTGGCGACATCCATGGGTCTCGCTCTCCTGCTGGCAAGCTGTCAGCCCGCGGCGGCGCCAGCCCCCGCGGCCCCTGCTGCTCCCGCCGCTCCGGCTCCCGCGGCGACCCGGGCGCCCAGCGCGCCTGCTCCCGCCGCGCCCGCGGCTCCGGCTGCTCCCGCGGCGACGCCACGCCCCACGGTGGCGGCGCCTGCTCCCGCGCCCGCGGCGGAGACGCCGAGGTCCGGAGGCATACTCAGAATTGGCGCGGTCAGCAATCCTGGCAGCTTCGACCCGCAGCAGGAGACGTCCATCAACGTCACCATGCTGTTGGCGCCGGTGTTCAACAATATCGTGCAGTACGACGATGCGACGGGCAGCAAGATCGTGCCTGCGCTCGCCGAAAGCTGGACAACCAGCGCCGACGGGACGGTCTTCACGTTCAAAATCCGCAAGGGCGTCAAGTACCATGACGGCTCCGAAGTGACGCCGCAGGACATCGTCTTCAACACGGGTCGTATCAAGACCCCTCCCAAAGGCGTCCGCAGCAACATGGAGCAGTTCGTGCGGCCCGTGAAGAGCGTGGAGGTCGTGAACGGCGACAGCGTGAAGTTCACGCTGGATTTCCCGTACGCGGTCTTCCTGCCCATACTGGCGCACGACTACTACCCGATCTATCCGCAGAAGGTTATCGAAGCCAAGGGCGACATGAAGACGACCGCGATCGGCTCGGGTCCGTTCATGTACAAGAGCTACACCCCGGGCGTGTCGTTCGAGCTTGTGAAGAATCCGAACTACTGGGACAAGGGCAAGCCCTATCTGGACGGCGTAACCTTCCCCATCATCACGGACCGGTCGACGTACATCGCGGCGCACCGCACCGGCCAGATTGATCGCAGCGCCAAGGTCTTTGGCGCGCTCACTCCATCGGAGGAGGGCGCGCTGAAAGCCAACAACCCCGCCTGGCAGTTTTTTCAGTCCGCCAGCAACCTGAGCCCGTGGATCCAGTTGAACTTGACGGAGAGCTCTCCGTTCAAGGATGTGCGTGTCCGCCAGGCGGTCAGCCTGGGAATGGACCGGTACGCGGCCTTCAAGGTGCTGGCCGAGGGCCAGGGCAAGCTGGGCGGCCTCTTCTCGTCCCTGGGCGACTATGGTCTGTCGCAGGACGAGTTGACGAAGCTCCCCGGCTTTGCGAAGGACAAGACGGCGGAGATCGCGCAGGCCAAGAAGCTGCTGGCTGACGCAGGCTATCCCAAGGGCTTCGATTTGAAGATACTGTCCCGCACCAACCAGATCACCCGCGACACGGCCACGTTCATGGCCGCGCAGATGCAGAACATTGGCGTCAACGCGACGGTTGATTTGCAGCAGGACACCGAGTTTTTCACCAGACAGAGTGTCACGCGCTATCAGATGCTGGCGTACACGCCCATTGACACGATCCCCGACCCGCACTGGATGACGCGCTATATCCTGGAGGGCACTACCCTCGTTTTGACGGGCCTCAAGGACCCCAAAGTTGCCCAGCTTGTTGAGGCGCAGGTGCGCGAGCCGGACGTGAAGAAGCGCCAGGCATTAACCAGGGAGCTTGAAAAGTACGTCCTGACCGAGGCGCTGCACACCATCCCTGTCACGTGGCCCATCACCTACGTGGCCGTTGCTCCGAAAGTCAGAGGGTACACGGGCGGCATCAGCGACTTCGTGGTGAACCGGCTGACGAACGTCTGGCTCGCTCCGTAGTCAGAGACCTTTTCGGAAAAGCACAAGAGGCGGAGGACTCAGTCCTCCGCCTCTTCTTTTTGCGCGTCGGGTTAAAAGCTACAACGCGCTCTGAGCGGCTATCTGGATGACGTACAGGACGATGATGGCGGCGGCGGAGCACGGCCAAGATAGTCGTGGAGGGCGGCCTCTCGACGGGGGAGGCACTAGCCTGGATGAGCGCGCAAGCTGAGAAGAGTAGTTGTTAGCAGGTGACATAACGCATTAACCAGTTTTCCGCGCTCAGAACGGGTTGACACACACATGACGCTATGGTAAGAATTACGCACTTATCCGGGATTTCACGCCCCGACAGTTGCGAATCCCAGTCAGCCACATCGAAAGGGAGGTAGGTTATGGGCAGAAACCATAGGCGGCTCTTCCTGGCGACATCTCTGGGTCTCGCTCTCTTGCTGGCAAGCTGTGCGCCCACTGCGGCGCCGGTCACACCGACTCTGCCGATAACTTCCGTTCCTCGCCAGGAATCAACGCCGAACGCAGGTACGCCTACTCCCGTCGCAAAAAGCCCAAGTACCGCTCCGAGCGCCACCTCCTCATTGATTGTGGCCAGTCCTACAGCGTCGGGTCCTGCTGCGTTGGTGCAGAAGCCAAAGATAGGCGGAGTCCTGGTGCGTTACCAACCAGCTGATCCAGTGTCCAGCGACATTCATCAGGAGACAGCAGCGAACGGAGTTTGGCCGTTCGCGCCCATCTACAGTCTTCTTGTCATGCAAGACCCGAGCGATGAGACGCGGCTGGTTGGCGACCTGGCCCAATCGTGGGAGGCGACTGACCCTACTCACTACGTTTTCCATCTTCGCAATAACGCAAAATGGCATGACGGAAAGCCGGTGACAGCAGAGGACGTTAAGTTCAGCTTCGATCGCATAGTGAAGCCACCTGCTGGCGTGTTAAGCCCAAGGAAGGGCGTGTATGCTAGCGTCATTGATTCAGTTGACGCGATTGACACTACTACGGTCCGAGTGCAACTCAAGTACCCGACGGCGAGCTTTTTGAATCTTGTCGGCAGCGAATGGTCGGCGGTATTACCCAAACACGTCATCGAAACACGAAATGGAAGCATGAAAAACGACCCGGTGGGCAGCGGACCTTTCAAGTTCAAGAACTGGGCCCTAAGTGCCCGCATAGAGGTCGTCAGAAACCCAAGCTACTTTCTGCCTGACCGGCCATACCTGGATGGCATCACGACCCTGATTATTCCCGAGCCTGCCACTGAAATCGCTGCTCTTCGCACCGGCCGAGTGTACATGACAGCACCAGGTTCACGAGGGGTCTCCGCGGACGAAGCCGATATATTGCGGAGAGAAGTCCCCGGCGTTCAGGTTGGCACAAATTATTCTCTGCCCTACTTCGCAACTGCTTTGAACGTTACCCAACCTCCATTTAGCGACGTTCGAGTGAGGAAAGCTTTCTTCCTCGCATATGATCAGCAGGAAATGGTGGACTTGGCAAATGCCAAGGGAGGAGTTCCGGCGGCGCTCTTGCCGCCCACAAGTGAATGGAGCCTGTCCAAGGAAGAACTTGCGACGATTCCTGGGGTGAAGGAAGTCACGGACAAGGATATTGCCGATGCTAAGAGACTGCTGGCGGAGGCTGGTTATAGTTCCGGCATGACTGTGAACTTCCCTGTCCGCGTCCGTTATCAGGTGCATGTCCGTGGCGGTGAGGTCATCCGACAGCAAATGCAACGTATTGGCATCAAGATCAATCTCGAACCCCTGGATGACGCGGTCTTTTTCGAACGTGTGAATGGGCGGAATTTCAAAGCCAGCGAGGTAGTTTTCAGCCAGGCCATTGCTGACCCCGATGCTTACCTAACCCAGTTCACATCAAAAAGCCCGACCAACTATATGGGACTTGCAGACAAGGAACTTGATGTGCTGATTGATCAGCAAAGCAAAACCCTCGACGTCGGGGCCCGAAAAAGGCTCGTCCATGATGTCCAGTTGAAATTGCTTGACCAGTACGTGAGCAGACCTTTCTGGAGCCCGATTTACTATATGGCCTGGTGGAACTACGTAAAGGGCTATCGTCCGCCTACCCTCTGTTGCGAGACAAACAATAACTTCCGGGACGTTTGGCTGGATAGGGGCTAGTGACGGCACAATTTAGACCAGACAGGTTGTTCTGGTTTTGAGAAGCCTGCGCCGTAGACACGAACAAACTGCCAAACCAGAAGGCGGAGGTCAAACCCTCCGCCTTCTTCTTTTTGCGCCGTGACCTGTCGCGCTAAAGCGCGCTCTGAGCGGCTATCTGGATGACGTACAAGACGATGATGGCGACGATGGGGGAGAAGTCGAACATGGCCACCGTGGGCATGATCCGACGGATGGGCACCAGGAGCGGATCGGTGACAAAGTTCATGAAGACCACTATCGGATGCGTCTGGCCAATCGGAAACCACGTCAGGACGGACCGGGCGATGACGGCGATGGTCAGGGCCTGGCACAGGTAGACGATGAAGACGAGAAAAGTTGACAGAGGACTCATAGTTTCTTGTCTCGCTCGCCCAGCCGGACCGCTTTCTCGTAGGCCGCGGCTACTGCTTTCTCAATAGTGGCGCGGAACTTCCCCTCCTCCAGCTTCAGCAGCGCCTCCACTGTGGTCCCCCCCGGAGAGCTTACCATGTCCCGCAGCTCGCCGGGGTGCTTGCCCGTTTTGGCCATGAACCGCGCCGAGCCTTGCACCGTCTGCAGCGCCAGGCGTCGGGACATGTCACGGGGCAGGCCGATGAGGACGCCCGCGTCAATGAGCGCCTCGATGAAGAGGAAGACGTAGGCCGGCCCGCTTCCGCTCAGGGCGGTGACCATGTTGAGGTACTTTTCGTCCTGGAAGTACACCTCGTCGCCCAGGGCCTCCAGGATCGCCTTTGCCTGCTTCAGGCGCTCCGCGTCCACCGCGGGCGTTGCGGTCCACGCGGAGATGCCCTCGCCGATCTGGGCCGGGGTGTTCGGCATGGCGCGGATGATGGCCGCATGCTCCAGTCCGCGGGCCAGCGTGTCAATGGTGGCGCCCGCAACGATGGAGAGGTACGTCTGCGAGGGCTGGGCCTGTCCCTTCAGGTCGCGGAACACGGCGGACAGCGTCTGCGGCTTCACCGCCAGCACCACGATGTCCGCGTTCCCCAGAACGGCGCGGTTCTCCTCCGCTATCTGGATGCCATACTTCTGAGACAGGAAAGCGCGGCGCTCCGGGATCACGTCACTTGCGAGGATGTCGCCCGTGCGTGCGACGCCGCGCGCAAGGATGCCGCTGATCATGGCCTCGGCCATGACGCCGCCACCGATGAATCCTACCCGCATGTCGCTACCTCTCGATGTGTCCAGGCACAATCACACCAACCTGTATTCTACTCCCGTCGGCGGATGCGCGGCTAGCGATGCACCTTGATCGCCCGCGCGAAACGCAGGTACAGAAGAAGTCCCGCGAGCACGATGACGAGGCTGACGATGTTCGCGGCGATGATGATGGGGTCACGCGCGTTGACGCCGTACAGCATCCAGAGGATGCTGCCGACGATGAACTGCACGAAGGTGATGGGGCTGACGTCCCGCACGGCGCGGGTCCGCCACATCTTGATGACCTGGGGCGCGAACCCGAAGCTGGTCAGCAGGGCCGCAACGCTCCCAACGACGTACCATTCCATTTCGCGCTCCGCTCCGTCACCGGGGGCAACTGCGAACTCGTTCCGCAAGGCGGAGCGTTCGGCCCCCCCCCCCGGCGCACAAACGCCGCCCCAGTGTAGTGGCGGCTGAAAGGGCCGTCAAGCAAGCGGGGGAGACAGGGGCGCGCTATTTGGCGTTCGGATGGACGCTGGCGGACCGCGCGGCCTTCGCGTCCATGCGTGGCGCGCGCACCTGGACTCCCGCCGCCTCTTCCTGGAGCAGGAAGACGATGCTCAGGTCCTTGTCCTGCCAGCCGCGCGCGCACGCCTCCACCACAATTTGCTCCGCCAGCGTCGCCATTGGCAGCGGCACGTTGCATTCCCATCCAAGCTCCGTCGCCAGCGCGATGTCCTTTCGGCCGGCTGAGAGGAACATGCTGGGAGGCTCGAACCGCCCCTTGAATACCGTCGCAGGCAGCCCTTCGTGCAGGAGGAGCATGCGGCCCACCGCTCCCTGGCGCATGCACTCCCACAGCACCTCCGGCGCGACGCCCGCCTTCACGCCCAGCGTGAAGCCCTCCGCCAGCGCCTGCCGCATGATGTGGTTCACCATGTTGTGCGCCAGCTTGCAGACGCAGCCCGCGCCCAGCTCTCCGGCGTAGAACACCTTGTCCGCGAAGGCGTCCAGCACGTGCTTCACCCTGTCGTAGTCCGCGCGCTTCCCGCCCACCATGACGGCCAATTTGCCGGAGGCCGCGCCCGTCTTGCCGCCGCTCACCGGCGCGTCCAGGAGGCCCGCGCCCTTCCGGCGGAACGCCGGCGCCATCCGCCGCACCAGCGACGGCCCGCACGTCGAAAGGTCCGCGTACACGCTGCCGCGCGACATCCGCGGGAGACGACGCCCGACACGCGCCGCGCTTGACGAAGGGGTGCATCGCCTCGGCGCGCACGTCGAGGACGACGAGCGGATAGCCCGCCTTCTGGATGTTGGCGGCCATTCCCGCGCCCATGTTGCCCAGGCCAATGAACCCGATGGTCTCCATGCGCGCACCTCCAGGGCTGAGTGTGTGAATGGGAGCGGTCATCACAAGAAGACGACTACGCCGTGGTCTGACTGCCACGTCGGAGCGGTATGACCGCCAGGAGCAGGCTGCTGAGGAACATCGTCGCCGCGGAGAAGTAGAAGGCGCTGGTGTTCGCGTGCGTCGCGTCCACGATGAGGCCGGCGATGATAGGGGAAATCGCAGCGGCGAGGCGGTTGCCCGTGAACATGAGGCCGACGGTCGTCGCGCCGGCTTTCTCGCCGGCCATGTCCATCGCCGCCGCCACGACGATCGCCTGTAGCGAATAGAGGAACAGGCCCATGGCGGCGAGGACCGCCGCGAGTTGCCAGCCCGGGGCGACGAACGGCAGCGCAAGGCTCAGCGCGGCGAGCGCCAGGTGTCCAGCGAGCAGCACGGGCTTGCGGCCCAGGCGATCGGAGAGGACCCCGAGCACGGGAGAGGAGAAGACGCCCAGCGCCGTCATCAACGCGAGGTAAAGTCCAACGATCGTCGTGCTCAGGCGCAGGTCTTCCTTCATGTAGAAGGTGAGGTGCGGCGTCAGCGCCGCCATGGACATGCTGCGGATGCCCGCGGTCAGCGCCAGGAGGAGGAGCGCGCGGTTGCGGAAGATGGACTTGAGGTTGGCGATGTATGTGAGGAGACCGGCGTCTTTACGGGTGGCGTCAACAGGGCCTGAGAGGCCGCGGAGCAGGAAGTAGAGGGCGATGGCAAGGACGATGGGAACGATGGCCGTCAGGAACAGCACGTCGCGCCAGGCGAACAGGACGAGCAGCGCGCCGATGGCCAGCGGGCCGATGGCGTCGCCCGCGTTCCCGCCCACGCCGTGCGTCGCCAGCGCGAAACCTCGGCGGTCGGGGAACCGCTCGGAGAGCGCGGTGATGGCGGGCATGTGCCATGTCGTCGCGCCAATGCCCAGGAGCGCGACGGTGATGAGCACGAGCACGTAGGTGGGCGCCAGGCCGACGAGCACAGAGGCGAAGCCCATCCAGCCCAGGGAGAGGGCAAGCAGAAGGTTCCAGCGACTGCGTAGCGTGTCCGTGAGAATGCCCGCGGGGATGTTAACCACCGCGCCGGTGAGCGCCCGCGCGCTCACCAGGGCGTCGGCGGCGGTGGCGCTGAGGCCGAACTGCTCCTTGATGACCGCCACAATGATCTGGAAGCCCTGGTTGTACCAGTGCGTGGCGCCGTGGCCGACGGTCAGGATGGCGAGGACAGCGCCTTTGCCCTGCACGGGGGCGAGGCGGACCGGCTTGCGGACGCTGGTGGCCTGGGACATTCGGCGCCCTCCGTACATGAAGAGTGGGGACAGGAGGTCAGGGACGCTGAAAAGGGACGCCGCGACAATGGGTGCTGGCCGCATTATAGAAGGTCAGGGGAGGGTGTCAAGCAGGCGGGTGGCTGCGCTCCGGACGGGGTCGCGTGCAGCGTGCCTGGGATTCTGATGGGCTACGTAATGACGGGTCTCTCCCCGAACAGTGCCCTGCCGATGCGCACTATCGTCGCGCCCTCCTCGATGGCGACATCGAAGTCGTCGGTCATGCCCATGGACAGCTCGGCGAGGCCGAGGGTGTCACGCAGCGCGCGCATTCGGCGGAACACGGGGCGGACGGTCTCCGGATCGGCGGCCAGCGGCGCCACCGTCATAAGGCCGCGCAACTCCAAATTGGGCAATCGCGCCACAGACCGCGCGGCCTCCGTGAGCGCGTCCGGACGGAAACCGGACTTGGACGCCTCGCCCGCCACATTCACCTCAAGCAGAATGGGCAGGGGCCGTGTCCCGTGCCCACGGGGCTTTGCCGCGCGGCGGCTCAACTCCTGGGCCAGAGGAAGTGAGTCCACGCTCTGCACCATGTCAAAGAGAAGGACGGCCATTCTGGCCTTGTTGCTTTGCAGGTGGCCCACCATGTGCCATGTGATGTGCGGGCGGAGGTGCGCCAGCGCGGCGATCTTGTTTTCCGCCTCCTGGACGCGGTTCTCGCCGAAGTGGCGCACGCCCAGACGGAACGCCTGCTCGATGTCGGGCGGCGCTATTGTCTTGGTGACGGCGACAAGGGTGACGTCGGAGGGGATGCGGTGCGCGCGTTTCGCGGCGCGGGCGATGCGCTGGAGGATGGTCTGGAGCCGCTCTTCCATCTCCATGGGGATGCTAGCAGACGCCGCAGAGGTGGCAGGGCTTGGCGTTGACGGGGTCCGTGGGGCAACCCTTGCTCAGGCGGTCCTCGTAGGACTTGCGCAACTCCAGCCTGAAGAAACGGTCGTCCAGGCCGGTGTCCACCACGTTCCACGGGAGCGGGCCGCCGAGTGCGTAGGGCTTGTACACGTATTTGTCCACGTCCACCTGGGCCTCTCGCAGCGTGCGCCGCCACTGGCTGGTGGAGTTGCCGGGGACGGCTGCGATGATCGGGGCCAGCTCGCGGCCTCCGCGCGAGAGGAGCGTCTGAATCTCGCTCTCCTCGGGCGGGTCCCACTTGACCTCCACGCCTTTCGGGCGTAGCTGCCGCGCGATAAGCTCCAGGCGGCGCATGCTGACCTCGGGCCGGGCCATGGGAAGCCACTGGAACGCGGTGCCCGGCTTGGGCACGAACGGCGAGATGTCCAGGACGAACCGGGTGGGCGCCTTCAGCCTCTCCACGACAGCCTTCGCCTTAAGGGTGAGGTCCACGATGGCCTGGGCATCCTCGTCCATCTCCGTGGGGATGCCAATCATGTAGTAGAACTTCATCTGCCTGATGCCGAAGCGGGCCACCCTCTCGACGCCGCTCAGTATCTGGTCTTCGGTGAGCGCCTTGTTGACGAAGCGCCGCATCCGTTCGGAACCGGCCTCCGGCGCGACGGTGACGTTGCGGACGCCGCCCTTGTCCAGGCCGGAGAGGATGGCATCCGTCAGGTTGTCAATGCGGAGCGAGCTGATGGATACCTGCGCGCCTTTTCGGTAGAGCCACTGGACGAGCTCGTCCAGTTGGACGTAGTCGCCAACGCCCGCGCCCAGCAGTCCGATGCTGTTCGTCATATGGAGGCCCCGCTCGGCCTGGACCTGTAGGGAGGCGAGCTGACGCGGGCGGAAGGGCCGGAAGACGTACCCCGCGATGCAGAAGCGGCAGCCGCGACCACAGCCGCGAGCCACCTCCATGATGTACATGTTGCTCAGGTGCGTCTCGGGCGTGAGGACCTGGGTGGTCGTGGCGTAATCGTCCATTTTGAGGACGTACTGCCGGGCCACGCGCTCGGGGTCACGGTGCAGGACAGGGACGTACACCCCCGGCACCTTCGCCAGGGCCTGCAGCATGTCCAGGCGAGGCCCGCTCACGCCGTCGCGGATGATGTCGAGCATTGCGGGGAGAATGGTCTCGCCCTCCCCGATGGCGATGGCGTCGAAGAAAGGCGCGACAGGCTCCGGATTGGTGATGGCGCAGGCCCCGCCGAAGATGACGAGAGGATCGCCGTCGCCGCGGTCGCAGGCATAGAGAGGGATGCCTGCCGCTTTGATGGTGCGGACGGTGTTGGCGAAATCCATTTCGTAGGAGATGGAGAAGGCGAGGACCGCGTAGTCGGTCAGCGGACGCTGCGACTCCAGGCCAATTGGCGGCAGGGGCACGCGCACGTTGCGGGCGCCCGGCTCTTCGAAGAAGACGCGCTCCGCCACGAACCGGCCATCCGCGTTGAGCAGGCCGTAGATGGTCTGGAGGCCCAGATTGGACATGCCAATGTAGTAGGAGTTGGGGTAGATGACGGCCACGGGTACACGGCCACCCCAGTCCTTGACGACGGCGCCCTGCTCTTGGGCAAGGCGGCGCCTGACTTCCCTGACCCGCGTATCAAAGGACGTTAATGTGGACATGCACCGCTATTATACGCGGGTTAGCACGATAGCGTCAAAGAGTACGAAGCGCTCAAGACTCCTTGCTCGCCATCACGGTGGTCAGCGCCTTCCAGAAGTGCAGCAGCCGTTCGTGGTTCGGGACCTTCTCCGGCTCCAACTCCGTCTCGGGAGGGACCACCAGGGGGTTGGGGAAGCTCCAGTCGCGGCGGAAGTGGACCCGCAAGCGCATGTTGCGGTGGGTCAGCTCCTTGAGCTGAAGCTCGCCGGTGCGGCGGTCAATCAGGCCCGCATAGTTGAGGTTACTTTCGACGCGCTCTATGGTCGTGAACGGCATGGCGTCCGAGCGGAAGTTGTCCAAGCTCCACTCCGCGGCTATGATCTTGCGGTCGGTGACCATGTAAGCGGTGGCCTGGATGTACGTCCGCTTGTAGGGAAGCTCGTAGTAGTAGGCGCTGAGCAGGCGCTCTCCCTCACTCACCAGCAAGTCCAAGAACGAGCTGAAGGTGGGGAACAGGTACCATTGCTTGATGTCCGCCAGGGGGTACTTGGTCGGCGCAGCAGGCATTTTCTGTTACTCCTCATGAAAAGGGGAAGCCCTCTCTGGAGCTCCCCCCGTGTGACCAGGGCTGCCACCGCACATACAGCGTCTTCCACCGTCACGCGGGTCGGACGCTATCCGCACTTGTTGAAGCCACAGGAGTGGCACATGAGACAACCCTCCGCATAGACCAGCGCCCCGTTGCAGTCCGGGCACTTGGTGAGCTGCGCGAGGCCGGCGTGGGCCTGCCCGTCGCCGTTGCCTCCGTGCGCGGCCACGTGGCCGGAGGGCGCGGGCGCGGCGTGACCCTGGGACAGGGGGAACAGACGCTGCTGCTCGCCCGCGCGCTCCACGGGTGGGGCGTCAACGGCCTGCACGGGCGCCGCCGGCCCCACGTGCCGTCCGAGCGCAAGCGCCACCGCGTCCGGCGCCGACCGGATCTGGATGCCTCCCTCCCAGATGGGGCAGCAGGTGATGCCGCGGAGCTGGTCCAGAATCTGGGCGGGGTCCACGCCGGAACGGAGGGCCAGCGAGACCAGGCGGGAGACGGCCTCCAGTTGCGCGGCGTCGCAGCCGCCCGCCTTACCCATGTTCGAGAAGACCTCGAAGGCGCGACCCTTCTCATCGAAGTTGATGGTCACGTACAGGGTGCCGTGACCGGTGTGGACCCGTTCAGTGAGTCCGGTCATCGTCTCTGGCCGCCCACGAGGCTGCAGGCCGACGCTCACCGGGGTTGCTGACTGCGCGGCGGGCGCCTCGCCAGCCGGGGCGGCGGACGTGGCCCGCGCCTTCTCGGTGTGGCCGGTGCTCAGGACCTGGGCGCTCTTGGAGCCGTCGCGGTAGATGGTGACGCCCTTGCAGCCGGTCTTGTAGGCCAGCATGTAGGCGTTCTCCACGTCCTCCGGCGTGGCCTCGTGGGAGAAGTTGCAGGTCTTGGACACGGCGTTGTCGGTGTGCTTCTGGAACGCCGCCTGCATGCGCACGTGCCACTCCGGGGTGATGTCATGGGCGGTCACGAAGACCCGCTGGACCCACCCGGGCACCTGGGACATGCCTCTGGCTGTGCCGCGCTCCGCCAGCTCGCGCATCAGATCGTCGCTAAAGAAGCCCTCGCGGCGGGCGACCTCCTCGAAGTAGGGGTTGACCTCTACAAGCCGGGTGTTGTCCATGACGTTGCGCACGTAGCTGAGGGCGAAGAGAGGCTCGATGCCGCTGGAGCAGTCGGCGATGATGCTGATGGTGCCCGTCGGCGCGATGGTGGTGCGCGTGGAGTTGCGCAGCGGGCGCGGGCCTATGGGGCCGGTCGGCCCGTACACGGAGTCCTTCCAGTCGGGGAAGGCGCCCCGCGCGGCGGCCAGCTCTTCCGATGCCTTGTCCGCGCTGCTCTGGATGAAGGACATGACCTTCTCGCCCAGGTCCAGGGCTTCCTGAGAGTCGTAGGGGACGCCCATAAGGATGAGAAGGTCGGCCCAGCCCATGACGCCCAGTCCTATGCGGCGAATGCTCCTGGAGACCTCCTCAATTTGTGGGACGGGGTAGCGATTCATGGAGACCACGTTGTCCAGGAGGTGGACGGACGTGGCCACGACGCGCTCCAGCCTGGCCCAGTCAATATCGGGGGCGTCCAGAGTGACTACCTTGGCCAGGTTAATGGATCCCAGGTTGCAGGAGTCGTACGGATAGAGGGGCTGCTCGCCGCACGGGTTGGTGGTCTCAATGGGGCCGCGCTTCGGGACCGGATTGGAGCGGGGTTCGTTCATGCGGTCAATGAAGATAATGCCGGGGTCGCCGGTCTTCCATGCGCTCTGGATGAGCTGGTCGAAGACCTCACGGGCGTTCAGATGGCCGGAGGGCGCGCCATTGCGCGGGTTGATGAGCTCGTAGTCCTCCCGCTTCTCCACGGCCTGCATGAACTTCTGGGTGACGGCAACCGAGATGTTGAAATTCTGCAGAGACCTGTCGTCGTCCTTGCAATGGATGAACTTGAGGACGTCGGGATGGTCCACGCGCAGGACGCCCATGTTGGCCCCGCGCCGGGTGCCGCCCTGGGCGATCTCGCCGAAGGCATGGTCATAGACCCGCAGGAACCCCACTGGACCGGTGGCCTGTCCCGCCGACGATTTGACAAGCGCCCCCTTGGGCCGCAGCCGCGAGAACGAGAAGCCGTTCCCACCGCCGGTCTGCTGGATGAGCGCCGCGTCCCGCAGGGATTGGAAGATGCCTGCCGGGTCGCGGCCCATATCGTCGGTGATCGGCAGGACGAAGCACGCGGCAAGCTGTCCCAGCGGCGTACCCGCGCCGGTAAAAGTGGGAGAATTGGGGAAAAATTTCCTGGAGGTCAATAAAACATAAAACTCGCGGGCGCGGACCATCACGTCGCCGCCGTAGGATTCCTCGGCTTTGGCAATGTGATACGCGACCCGCCAGAACATCTCTTCGACGGTCTCCGCCGGATTCC
>JAUSCR010000148.1 GCA_030651175.1 Dehalococcoidia bacterium | reverse complement strand
TGACCATGACCGAACAGCACAAACTACCCATACCCGAGAACCTGGGCCCGCCCACGACGAAGCCGCGGAGCAAGTCCCCAGAGAAAGAGGGCGAGGAGTTCGCGCAACTCTTTGTCCACATCCTGAGAGCGCCGATGGTTGTGTGGCCAGGATACGAGGAGGACTTCAAGGACAAGTGGGACAAGGTGCTGATTCAGCGCCTCGCCCACCACCAGGACTTCGTGGAGGGGATGTGCACCGAGTACGAGGCCATGCTCTACATCTCTACCGCCACCCTGGTAGCGCCACCCTCTCATAACTGGTTCAACATCTACATGTGGCTCTTCAACCGGTACATGCCGGAGGCAGCGAAGGCCAATGACCTGGTCGGCCCCGCCAAGCTGGAGGGCAGCGAAGCTGAGGACCTGGAGCGCTTGCGACGCTGGATCTTCAAGAGCCAGGCCCTCCACCTGAAGCGCAAAGAGCAACCGGAAGCCGAGGAGTCCAAAGAGACCAGGCAATTAACGAAGGAGGTGAAGTTTGAACAACCCAGGCTCATCTAAACGCACACCTATAACCGACATGGTACGTGAAAGGGACGGTGACTACCTCGCAGCCGTTGAGGAGCTAGAAGAATCCCATGGCGACCTGCTGGCAGTGGCACAAGCCATGGTTACATACCTCAAAGAAGCGGGCCACACGCCCTATCCAGAGGACGATCCGGAGTTGGGGCCGCATGGGCCCTGTCTGACCTGCCTCCTGGTAGTGGATGCCGACGCCGCCATTGCCAAGGCCACGAAAGGAGATGCACGTGAGCAAGAAAGCCCTCCAACCACTGAATGACGAGGCTGCCCTGGAGTTGGCGCGCTCTACCGCCTTGAGCCAAGGTTGGAGTACACGCCTGGCGCTGGCACCGCCGCCGATGTGGCTCGCCCCAGCCCTTCAACGCGCCGGCCTCACTTCAGAGGAGGCGCAGGCTGTTGCAGCCTGGCACGGCATGCCTACCCCCGCCGGAGTCCCCGATGAGTTCCGGCAGGTGAAGTACCTGGCGGAGTTCTGGCCGGAGGACCCCGCTTTCATGTCGGACACCCTTACCTTCTGGAAGTGGGCCGATCCTGGCGGCAACCCCTACCGCTTCTGGGCGGTGCGTCACGCTATCAGCGGCCTCGGTACTCCAAGGAGCCAGGGGGGAAAGGCAGCCCTCAAGCTCGCCCAATGGGTAATGGAGTGGGCTAGAGCGAACCGGCCAACCCCACGGGAGATGGTGGAGGTCATCAACGCCAGAGAAGACCGCACACAGTCTCGCGGGAAGCGCCGGCTCATCTCTCCGCCGAAGCCCGTGCGCCTCTACCAGGTATGGAGCCTGGAGGTGAGTATCCGGCATGCCCTGGGCGAGGGCGGGAGTCCCGACCCGGAGGTGCTGAGCGCCGAGCTGTGGACCCTGGTGGAGTTGGACTGCTGGAGGACCATTGAAGCCCCTGCCTCCACCACTGGCAACATCCTCCACTGTACCCTCTGCGGCCTCGTGACTACCGATGGCTATGGGTTCTGCTGGGGGAGCTACAGCCGGCGCAGCTATACCGCCTGTCCAGCCTGCCAGAACTCAGAGGCTCTCAGGGCGCTCATGGAGCAGTGGAAGACGGAGCCAGTGGAGTCCAGACCAGCGGTGGCGCCGCCCGTAGTCGCATCCCCTGGCAAGAGGAGAGAGCTAAAGGTCGTAGACTCCGCAAGGCGAAAGGTGAGTCCAGATGCACAGCCCGTCGTCCAGAAGCGCCTGTTTAACCTGTGAAGAAAGGGGACTGATATGTGGGTCGTCAACGTGCTCTTCAAGCGCCCAGCCTGGGACCATCCAGTCTTGCCTGTCCTTGATGACCTAGCCGAGAAGCACCAGGGGCAGATGGACGTATCAGGCTCCGGTCACCAGGCTTGGGCCTTCCCGGCAAGGGAGGATGCCTATGCCTTTGCCGAAGGGGCCACGGCCGCCAGTCCGGAGGTCGTGGTGATAACACCGGAGTTGCAAGACTAAGGCGGGCCGCCGCGAAAGGAGGTGACCTATGCGGGTACTAACGATTCGCAATCTGTATATCCGGGTCGACGCCCAAGGCACGGACCCAATCGAGGAAGCCAAGGACGTGGTGAAGCGTATCAACATGCTGGCTGCGAAGATGAGCGGAGACCCCGTTTTGGACTGGGACCTTGGGTCAAGTCTCGACGTCGAAGCCGAGTACGTTGAAGACGGCGAGGAGTAAAAAGGAGGTGCAAATGAAAGTCTAAGGCGTTCTAGTTTCACATCTTAGTCGATATGAAAGGAGAGTTTCGATGCAAATACCTGTGAAGGATTTGCGGGGGGCCTTGGAGCTGGTCCAGCCGGCAGTGCCGAAGAAGGCCACGCTCCCGATCTGCATGGACATTCTGCTGATTGACGGCCAGGCCCGCGCTACAAACCTGGAGGTGATGGCAACTGTCCACCTGGGCCAGGAGACGGGCGACCCCATCCTCTTGCCGTTCGAGCTGGCGCACGAGTTTCTGAAACGTGTCCCGGGCAACGGGATCCTGACCCTGACCCAAGGGAAGGGCTCAGTCATACTGGAGTCCGGGAGGTCCAGGGCTGTGCTCAACGATAACCAGGTGGTGGGGGAGTTCCCTCCCATCCCGGACCTGGAAGACCAGGCCGAGGCGGTCCT
>JAUSCR010000146.1 GCA_030651175.1 Dehalococcoidia bacterium | reverse complement strand
GAACACCTCGTTGGTCCTGCTCATCCCGTAGGTTGTGCCTGGAGGTGCAGGCGGATCGTTCTGGACTGTCCAGAGGGGACGCACAGTGATGCCCGGGGTGTCCATTGGGACAAGGAGTATGGTGATGCCGCGGTGCCTTTCTGCGGCGGGGTCTGTCCGCACCATTAGGTAAATGTGGGTGGCATTGTGGGCACCGGAGGTGAACATCTTCTGGCCGTTGATGATATAGAAGTCGCCATCCTTCACCGCTCTGCACTGGAGGCCGGCCAGGTCGGCGCCCCCCTGGGGCTCGGTGAAGCCCAGGCAGAAGGAGACATCTCCGGCAATCGCCTTGGGGACAAAGTACCTCTTCTGCTCCTCGGTGCCTGCTCCCAGAATGGCCCCAGCGCCGCTTCCACCACCTCCCACGCCCATCCCGACGCGGGCGAACTCCTCTTCGACTATATACTGGTCCATCCGGTCTCCGCCCTGGCCTCCATACTCCTTGGGCCAGCTAATGGCTAGCCACCCTCTTTCAGCTATCTTCTTGCGTACGGCGCTGGCGCGCTCCCGGTCTCCACCTTCTTCCAGTTCCTGTCCCAGGTTGGTGGGCACATTCTCTTCAATAAACTGACGGACCTCTTTGCGAAGGGCTTCCTGTTCTGGCGTCCAATCGAAGTTCATGGCCTACCTCCCGCACTTGTGCAACCAGCTAGGGTAAAAGCTGCCACGGTGCTTGACGGATGAAGCGCCACTCATCTACTGAATGGATGTGTGCGACGCTTCGAGCGCCATTGTCGGATGGTTCAGGGGCGATGTCAAGAGGGACGGCCGGCGAGGAGAAGGAGACCACAGCACCATATTGTAGGCTAACACGCTCCAAAGGCCAGAGTCACGATTTGCCCTCCGCCTCTTCCCTGGTCTCCACCCCACCCTGGTCCTGCGTTTCCTGGGGCACGGTGGTGGAGGCCTCCGCATTCAGCATCTCCTGGTACTCCAATGAGTGTTCCCTTTGCATCCGCTCCCGAGAGATGCGCCCGGTAAATATGCTGCTGTCGAATGGAAACTTCTCTGGGCCGAAGTGGGCCCCATACAGGTGCCAGATCAATATAATGAGCAAGGCCAAAAGCCCCTCATAGCCGTGCATGGCCTTGGCAGCGGGGATAAGCTGGCCTGGTAGAAGCCTGGTCACCACAATGGGATACATGAGAATGAGGCCGGAGAGGATCATGACTGTGCAGCCAAAGACCATGCCCCAGTACTCGAACTTTTGGCGGAAGTCGTAGTGCCCCAGCTGTGGCTGCTGGTCTATGAGGCCCAGGTCATAGCGGAGCGTAACAATGGCGTCCCTGAAGTCCCTGAACGTCAGCATCATGCTGAGGGGCCGTTTGCGTCGGAACACATGGGATAGAATAAAGCCTATGTGGTATACCGCCCCAAAGACCAACACAAAGCCGAAGCCGCGGTGGATGAGTCGTGTGGTGTAGATGCCACCCAGGTTCTGGATGAGCGACTGGGACCAGCTGTTATCCGGGAAACGCTGCGGCAGGCCCGTAATGACGAGTACAGTGAAGGCTACCATTATCAGCGAGTGCTCAAATATCTGGCTGGCCTTGAACCGGACAACCGACTCCTTTCCACGCTTTGCTGCTATCTGCTCAGACCTCTCCATGATGCCTCCTGGTCTCCTGTTCCCGAAGTTCGCCGCAAACGTCATTGCGAGGCCCGACATGTCGGGACGACGAAGCAATGACATTTTGAGCGTTTTTCAAGGACACCACACTAGCAGGGTGATGAAAAACTCCTTCACCCATTCCCCTGGCCCCCTTCCCTTCGTCCTTCCAGGGAAGGATCAGGACATGCCTGGCCAGGAAGGGGGTGAAAAGCATATCTGGGGGATACCCCCAGTCCCCCACCAGAGTCTCGTCGTGTCGGGACTCTGGACTCTCCATATTCAGCAGCCTCCTACCTGTTAATGGCCGAGCGCCAAAGGTTGAGGGCAACCTGGATGCCAAGGCCAATAACAGACATTGGGATCATGATGCTGTAGAAGACCTTCACCAGGAAGACCAGGGGTGCCCGCGTGATGCTGGGTTCATAGTGGGAAAGCCAGGCCGAGGAGAAGTTCTGGCTGGCCCCGGGATGGCACTGGCGGCAGGTCTCTACCAGGTTTGCCTTGATAACTGGAGACGATGGGTCACTGGTGGAGACGATATTGTGTGTGCCGTGGCAGTCGGGAACCGGGTCCCGGCCTTAGGCCTCCCCTCGTGGCCCCTCCATCTGGTTCTCGCCCCATCCTTTTTTGTGGACTGTCATCTAAGGTAGAAGACCTTGGGCTTGGTGCCGAAGTCCGGCCGCAGGACAGACCCGTTGCGTTCGGCCAGCACCTCGCTGACGTTGCTGTTGGGGTCGTCCAAATTGCCGAAGATGCGGGCCTCGGCGGGGCAAGCTGTTACACAGGCCGGTTCCTCGCCCTTGTCCACGAGATGAGCGCAGAAGGTGCACTTGTCCACCTTGCCCTTGGGAGGGACAAAGCGCTTGTTGCCTGGCGGTACGGCCTCGGGGTTGTGGTAGGCCTGGGGCTCTTCTGTTTCGATGTAGGCCCTGGCCCCGTAGGGGCAAGCCGCCACGCAGTACCGGCAGCCGTCGCACTTCTCCCAGTCAATCAGGACAATACCATCCTCCCGCTTGTAGGTAGCTCCGTGGGGACAGGCTGCAACGCAGGGCGGGTTCTCACACTGGTTGCACAGGACAGGCAGGATGTCCACGTGGGGGTTGGGGTATCTCCCGCTGGTCGTCAGGGGTACCACACGAGTCCTGAAAGTCATCTTCTGCGCCTTGAAGGAGTCCGGGGTGGAGGCGGGTACATTGTTCTCCATCTTGCACGCGATGACGCAGGCCTGACAGGCCAAGCACCGGTCCAGGTCAATAACCATGGCGTAGCGTGTCATTGCTTTCCTCCTGCTCAGACCTTAGACACCCGAATCCGGGTGTTGTAGTAGGCCGCCATCCCCGTGATGTGCTCGTACATGACCCCGGTTATCTCGTTGGGGTTAGCACCCTTGTCTTTGGCCCACCGTCCGTAGGCCCAGTGACCCTGGCCGTAGGCCATGGCTACAATGGCTGGATGGATACCCTCGGACAGCTTCGCCGTCGCCTTTATCCTGCCCACTTCCGATTCCACGTATACGGCATCCCCCTCGGCGATGCCGTACTTCTTGGCAGTCTCCGGGTTTACCTCCGCCAGGTTCGTCCACCCTGTTCCGTAGAGGGGGTTCAGATACATCTCCTGGGCCCACTGGGTATTGGCGCTGCGCCCTTCCTGGTTGAGCTGGTTCTTGTAGGTCACCAGGCTGAGGGGGTACTTGGCGGCGTCGCCGATGAAGGTGGGGTCCTCATAGTGGGGCACGTACACCAGGTCTCCCCTAGCTTTGATGTGGTAGGTGTCCAGGTCGGCGTTGGTGACCTTTAGCTTCTCAAACAGAGCCTTCAGGTTGCCTGTGTAGAACTCGAACTTCTTGGAAGGCGTATCGAACTCCCATTTGAACTTGTATGGCCCGACGTTCACCGTGCCCTTCTGTTTGAACTCGTCCCATCCGCCGGGGAGGGCCTTCCAGAAGACCTCGGTGCGGGCCTTGGTGTACCCCTCCGCCGTATCCCCATGCGGGCCGCCGATGCCGTCAAAAGACTTCTTGATGCTGGGGTAGTGCTCACCCAGCTTCTTCCCCAAGGCAATGGCCAGCTCTACCTCGCTCTTGGTATCGTACAGCGGTTCCACCACGGGCTGGAAAAGGGTGACGCCGCTCCATACGCTGGCGCCTCCTGCCGGAGCGCCGGCGCTCCACTTCTCCAGATATGTCTTCGCCGGCAGGACGATGTCCGAGTACATGCTCCATTCGCTGATGTGGGTGGTGTGGTGCACCACGAAGGGAATCTTGGCGAGGGCCTGCTCCCACCGCTTGCACCCGGGAGCGGAGAAGGTGAAGTTGTTCCAGTAGCCCAGAGCCACCTCGATGGGGTAGGGGTAGTCCTTCAGGACGTTGTCGGCCGCGTTGTTTGTGATGACATCAGCGTAGGGGAACTTGATGGTCCCCTTCTCGTCAATTCGTGGCTTCGTGGTGCCCGCCTTCGCCGCATCATCCTGCACCAAGGGGATGGGTTCGGGGGAGTACGTCACGCTGGCGTCCTGGTTGACGCCGCCCTTTACCTCTACGCTTCCCACCAGCCCGTTGAGGCCGTAGATGGCGTAGATGTTGTAGGTGCCATTGCCTGGCCAGGCGCCAGCGCCCCTACCTCGCATTGTGACTGCTGGCTTGCTTATGGCAAACTCACGGGCCAGCCGCTTGATGGTCTCCTCGGGTATGCCCGTCTTCTTGGCCGCCTCCGCCGGGGGGAAGTCTTTAAGGAATAGGTTCCACCATTTGACCAGGCCCGTGGTGTAGGCGTCCTGCCAGTCGGCCTCCGCCACGGCCTCTCCGCCGACGAACTTCTTGGCAGTGTCCACAAAGTCTCCCACGAACTTCCTGTCCCAGAGGCCCAGAGTGAGGATGTGGTGGGCTATCCCCAGGGCGAGGGCGCCATCGGTGCCAGGGTTGATAGGTACCCACTCGTCGGCCTTGGCCGCCGTTATGGAGAGGCGGGGGTCCACCACCACCGTCTTGGGCCGGATGGCTCGGCCCCTTCGCCCCTCCGGCCAGGCAGCCAGCACGCCCGTGGTGGGCCGGTGAGACTCCAGGAAAGGCGTGCCGAACGCCAGGATGTAGTTGGCATCCTCCAGGTCGGGAGAGCTGTAGCTGTACTTCCCTCTGGCATACCAGTTGCCCGACTTGTTGGTCTCGTCGCATAAAGCGCTGTGGGAGATGGTGTTGGGGGTGCCGTAGGCCTTACCGAACCGGCCGTACAGAATGTCGGCATCCAGGGGCGTGTACCTGCCTCGGAAAAGCGCAAACCGCTCCGGCGTACCCTTGTCCCGGAGCTCCTTCAGTTTGCCAGCAACTGTGTTCAGGGCCTCCTCCCAGCTTATCTCCACCCAGCCTGGGTCCTGGTCACGGCCCTTCTTGGGGTTGGTGCGCTTCAGTGGTTTCTTGACCCGGTCGGGGTCGTACAGGATCTGGAGGTTCAGACGCCCCCTGGGACACAGCTTACCGCGGGTCCACTTGGAGTTGGGATTGCCTCTTATCTTTACGGCTTTCCCCTCGACAACCTTCACCTGTAGAGGGCACCAGCCAACGCAGCCGTTGCAGCCCGAGGCCACCCACTGTGCCGTCGCGGCAGCGGCTTTCTTCTCCTGCGGCACGAGCGACCCCAGGTTCAGTGTTGGCCCCAGCAGGATCGCACCCGCTGCTGCACCTGCGGTCACGGCGCCCGCCTTTACGAACTGTCGCCTGGTGAGCTTTCTCATACTGAACTCCCTAACCGTAGACCTATTTCACACTTGCCTTCTGCCAGTCTTCGCCAAAGAAGGGCTGGGTTGTCCCCTCTTTATGGCAGGCCAGACACGCTCGCCGGTCCGCCAGGTTGAACACCTGGGCCAGGGGGTCCTGGTAGGTTGGAGTGGTCTTGACGTGGCAGACGGTGCACTGGAGGGCCAGCCTGTTCACATGGATGTCGTGGTAGCGTTGCCCGATCCCCATTCCGATAGGTGGAATAGGGGTAGGCGTCCGCGTAGGCGTTGCCGTAGGCGTCGGCATGGGTGTTGCCGTAGGCGTCCGCGTGGGTGTTGCCGTAGGCGTCGGCATGGGTGTTGCCGTAGGCGCAGCAGTTGGGGTTGGAGCAGGACCTGTACAGGCAGCGAAGATGGTGAGTAGGAAAAGAAGGATGCCCCCAAATATGAGAGGAAGCCATAGCCCGGCACATCTGGCTTTCGTCATGGCACCTCCTTGCATAACACTACGTAGTCGTGGCGGTTTTCACTACCGCTCTGCGCCATAATCGCGGATAGGGGGGGGAAAGCAATGGCCTGTATAGACTATGTACCGCTATACGGATAGGCCACCTCCGAAAAGAGCAACGGCTCAAGGCAGGTTGGCTCTGTTGACGAGATGGGGTGTGCCCCGCTCATGGTGACGACGAGTTCGGGCAGGTCCCAATGGACTTTGACCCCCTGCCGTTCCAGGCGGTTCTCAGCCCACCACTGCATGGCAGCTACCAGGCCCAGGTCATCCAAGACAGAGGGACGCAGGGCCAGGATCAGCCTGCGAACCGAATCGTGGGTGCGGAGGGCCAGGGCCTTCATCTCGGCGAAAGGCCCTGAGAGCGTATCCGCCCCTTGTTTCGACCCGTTGGCCAGTTGGTCCAGCGCCAGGGCCAGGGTAAGTATGTTCTGGCTCACCTCATCGTGCAGCTCCCGTGCCACCCGCTTGCGTTCCTCCTCTTGGGCGGAGATGAGGCGTTGGAGAAGGTGTTCCCTATCCACTTGCGCCTCTTCCAGCCGATGGGCACGCTCCGCCACACGGGCCTCCAGCACCTTGTTCCACTCTTGGATGGTCTCCAGAGACGCCTGGAGGCGCTGGCGCATAGATTCCAGGCTGGCTCCCAGCACTCCTACCTCGTCATTTCCCAGTGGTGGGATTGGGTCATTTAGCTCGCCCTGGGCCAAGCGCCGGGCGCTGCTGGTCAGGGTACGAACAGGATTGACCACGCCTCTACTGATACCGTAGGCCAGCACGATGTTCAGCAGCAATAGGAGTCCCCCAAACAGGATGAACCGTTGCTGGAGGCTTCTGACCGGGGCTAGAGCCTCAGCCTCCGACTGGCGAATGCTCACCCCCCACGGGATCGTTGTCAGTGGGACGAAGGCCATGACATCCGTCTCCCGCTGGCTGGTTCCGCCATTCAGGTGACAGCTATGACAAGTGCGGACAGCACTTTCTCTAGTGGCGATGAGGCCTGCCAGAATCTGCCCGTGGTCGCTTTCGGCCAGCAGCAGATCGGGGCGGGTGCTGGCCAGAACGACACCTGTGGAATCCACCACCTCCACATGCCCCGTCTCGCCCAGGCGGGCCGGCGCAATGATGCGGGCCAGTCCCAGCCCGGTCAGGTCAATACTGCCCCCCACCCACCCAACAAGACGCCCAGCGCGGGTCCGCAACGGGGCTACCGCCGAAACTACGGGGCGGTCCCCTGGTTGCCGGTAGTGGACGGAGGAGACAGTCAAACGTTTGTTGTCCCTGGCCTCGCGGAAGTAGGGCAGCGCCGAGAAGTCTTCCTGGCCCGGAGCCAGCTCCTGAGGCTCCGATAGCAGCAGCACGCCCTGCGGGTCGAGCAGAAACACGCGGTCGTCGAAGAGGGACTGGAAGTACAGATTGCGCAGCGCCTCACGCCCGGGGATGTCGCTGGTGTCCTCAATGTCCATGGCTGGCCCTCCGAAGTCAGCCAGGTAGCGAAGGTTCACTTCCAAGACGCCTTCCAGGTGCGCTGCCGTGACGCGGGCAAGCACCTCTCGTTGCTCCAGGCTCCGGTCTAAGGTCTGTCGCACCGCCATGTACCCCAGGCTTCCGAGGATGAACAGACTCATTAGCGCCCCCAGCGCCATGAAAAGCAGCAGCCGTGCGCGAAGACTATTTCCAGGCAGCAATTTGCGCCGTTGGGCTATCAACATATCCGTGTCTATCATACCCTGGGATCGCGCTGCTGCCCTCCACCGAATGGTCTATTGTGGATACACCTAGCCGGCTGCTGAAAAAAGAGGGTCCAGAGGGGAGAAACCCCGGAGCTCCGACTACCGTCGAGGATGCTCGACGCAGTCGGCACTCGACGGTAGTCGGCATCACGACGAAGTCAGACCTGCCGAAGGAGGGTGAGGTCAAGGGCTTTTGGGCCAAAGCCACGATTATGAGAACGAGCCCATAAGGGAGGAGTGCAAAGAAGAGAAGATCAGTATCTGTTGCCCGCCCAGGCCCACGGGGCCGCTCAGCTCCCTGCCAACTCGTCCGCATCCTTGGAGGGATTGTCGGCAGGAGCCTTCTTCCAGACCAGGCCGAAGGTGGCCACAAGGCCAATGATCCCTGGCAGTGCAAAGGCAGCAGGCGCCAGAAGAGGAGGATCTCCCAGCCAGGTGCGGACAGCAAACAGGTCTGTCCCCGACACAAGCCGGGGCGCCAGGTGAAAGTACGTCCCCAGCAGGCCCACCAGGAGGGAGACCAGCATGACCCCTTGGAAGGCCAATACCGCGCGTGGGGTGAGTTTATAGGCTGCCCACAGGGAGACCACCAGCCCAATGGGGGAGAAGAATTCCGGGATCAGAGCGTAGGACAGTGTGAACTTCTTTATGAACAATTGTATCCAGAGGAAATGCCCCAGGTAAACGTCAGTAAGGAAGAAGATGTAGGAGGAGGCTGCAAAGAGCATCAGCACCCTCCGCCCCTGGGTCAAACCGCGGGGCTCGTCAATCACCGCCTCACGCATCTCTTTTGCTTCTTGCACAGGTACCAGTCGCCCCACTCCCCTGAGCCAACTCCCCATTTCTGCGGTAGTTACAATGGCTTTCATACTTCCTAAGCCCCCATTTTCATGATGTTTTTATTATATCATGGCGTAATGGGCAATACAACGGAGTTGGGCCAAAAGTGTACACCTTTTGGCCCAACAGCTCCAGGGTCATGGATTGTGGAAGGGAGTGCCGTCTTCCCCGGCAGGCGGCACTCCCTGGCCTTGCCTTGTGCAAAAAGTCATTCTGAACAGAGTGAAGAATCTGGGGCGGGGTGTCACTCGTATCTGACTGCTACCCTACCCCAGACCCTGAGTCCCGATGGATCGGGACTCAGGGTGACACTTTTCGCCATCCAAGAGACTTTTTGTGCAAGACTCCCTGGCCTTAGCTAACGGATGAACTGAGGACTCTCCTGGCTTATTGCGGGTGATGCCGCCCATTCCTCTACCAGGTGTGCGTACTCCAGCGAATGTTCTTCTTGGAGCAGTTTCGTAGGGATATTGCCCGTGAAGATAGTCGAATTGAATGGGAAGACGCGAGGCGCCAGGTGGGCGTGGTACATATGCACGATGAGGATCCAAGCCACGGCGAGTATGGCTTCGTCGCTGTGCGCAGCCAGCGCGGCTGCAATCATGGCCGTGCCTGTGAGCTGTACCCCCAGGACTGGAGCCAGCATGATCACACCGGACCCTGCCATAATGGTAAGCCCCCAAAACACAGACCAGTAGTCAAACTTCTGCAGGTAGCTGAAGCGACCAAACTGCGGAGGTTGTTGAGTCCTGCCCAGAAAGTAGCCCATTCCCTGGAAAAAGTCCTGGGCATCCTTGAGATTTGGTATCATCTCCACCCAGTGGCCCGCATTTATGCGTGGAACGCCGCGCCGGAAACCTAGCACGCTTGGCGCCAGGTAGAGCAGGTGATACAACCCGTCAAGGATCAGAATGCCTCCGGCCACACGGTGGATAAGACGCAGTGTTTCCATTCCACCCATGAGCACAATGAAGCTGTCAAAAGGCTCCATCCTGTAGTACTTCTGGGAGATGCCCGTGACCGCCAGGATGATGAAGCTGCTCATGAGCAGAACATGCTGGATTCGTTGCTGGAGGTCAAATCGTGGGACGTGGGTCTGTGGAAGGCGATCGGGCCCAGGCGATGGCGTGCCAAGTCCAGAGGAATACACGGCCTTTCCCCTTATTTTGCCCCACGCCCAATGGAGGAAGTCCATCTCCACAAGGAGGATGCCGAAGGCAACCACGCTCGCAGTCAGGAGCACGAAGAAGCGCTCCACAAACTCCAGCCACGGAGGCATGCCTGCCACCTCGCCGTCTGTTGATGCCAACGCCGTTGTAGGGACCAGGAATAATACGGCGGTCACTGCAAGGACAAGCAAACATTTCCACATGCTCTTGAGTTGCGACACCTTAGTCCTCTCTTTTCTTTCCTGTGCAACTTGGGTGGAGCGCCTTAGCCAGCAATCATCAGGTTGTAGACGGTATAGGCTCCGGCGTAGGTGACGCCCATGCTCACCAGCACCACCAGGGCTATCAGGGCGATGCGGATGGCCCCGCTAGCCACTAGCGTCCTCTCTTGCCCGATTGCCCTCTGCTGCATAGCCCGTCTCAGGTCCGTTGCCACCCGGAAGGCCAGGAAAACACCCAGGCCCATCAGCAGCCAGGAGTACAGGTACGTTAGTCCAAACAACACAGCGTTCATTCTTCGCCTCCTTCTTCTCAACTCCTAGATTTCATCCCGCATGACTGCCAGGAACTCCTGGGAGTCTTTCACTGCCCTCTGTTGGAACCACAAGATGTAGATTGCGCTTTCCGCAGAGTCGAGGCCCACGATACTCATTACGGGGCGACCCCTCAAAAGCCTCGTCAAGAAGCCGCCCATGTCCTTAAGGTTGTTCACATCCAGGATGAGCACGTCAGGGTTGGTGGAGAGTATGGCCTCCATAGGATCCTCTTGATCTATGTTGGCCAGGGTCACCTCCATACTCTGGTCTGTCTCCAGGAGATGAGCTACCCCCTGAGCCAGGAGGGACTTGCCGTAGAGCACCATGCATTTATGTCCTGTCACCGTTTTTGCCCCTGCCCTTACCATCTCTTGTTCCTTGCTTCTAGTCTGCACCCTCAGGGGTGCGGCGAAATCCTTCGGAAGATGCATTGCAAAAAGAAAGAGGGTGTATTTTGCAATACACCCTCTGGTTCAAACGATCAGCTCTGCGGTAGGATTAGCAGGTTGCTGGAAAACCCTTTCGACCATCCCCCTGTCCCCCTTCCTGTCCAGGAAGGGGGGAGAAATAATATCTGGGGGGCACCCCCAGTGCCCCCGCCAAAGGGGCTTCGCCCCTCTGGACTCCCCCTGTTCCGCAGCCTGCTGAGCTTCCGCGGGCAGACTATTCTATTGTCAGGTCATGCCAGTGCGCGCACCATAGGCCGCCGCCTCGGCGCGGTTCTTGGCCTGTAACTTGTTAAGTATGTTGTGGAGGTGACGTTTGGCCGTGGACTCTGCGATGAGGAGCGCTTCGGCGATCTCCTTATTGCTCTTTCCTCCCACCACCATCCTGAGGACCTCCCTCTCTCGTTCGCTGAGGCCCCCGGAGGTCTGATCATCCCTACGCTTTAGCCGCGTAAACTCGTTCAGCACCTGAGATGCCAGGAGGGGCGACAGCGCCAGCTCCCCTTGAGCGATGTCCCGCACCTTCTGGAACAGTGTCTCCGCCCGTATGCTCTTCACCAAATAACCCACCGCTCCGTTCTTCAGAGCCTCAAAGACATCGCCTTCGGCATCGGACACAGTGAGAATGACCACTTTGGCCTCGGGCACAGCTACCCGGAGGAGTTTCGTCGCCTCCAGGCCGCCCATCTCCGGCATCCGGACGTCCAGCAGGATGACATCGGGGCGGTAGCGCTTGGCTTGCTCCAGGGCCTCACGGCCGTTGCCGGCATAGGCTACCACCTGCATATCCTCCTGGGAGCTCAATGTCCGTACCAGTGTCTCCCGGAAGAGGACCTGGTCATCCACCACCATGATCTTGATTGTCTTCATGGGTTTCAACCCACCTCTTTGAGGCTGCGGGGGAGACACAGAACAACACGTGTGCCCTTACCCGGGGCAGAGTGCACCTGGAGCGTACCTCCCACACTCTCAGCCCGCTCTTTCATTGTGGACAGGCCATAGTGCTGACCCTCAATCCGAGCGACTTGGGAAGGGTCAAAGCCGTGGCCGTTGTCTTCTACGACGATTCTGATATTACCACCATCTGCGGCGGCGATGCGAACCTTAACACAGGTCGCTTGGGCGTGCTTTCGCACGTTGGTCAGAGCCTCCTGCAAAATACGTATCACCTGCACATCCGAAGCCGGCGATAGGTCGCAACCTTGACCTGGTTCCACCAGCAGGCCCGCTTCTATCTGATTCTGGATGCTGAAGGTGCTGAGGTAGTCCCTGAGCATGGGGATGAGGCCTCGCCTTGGCAGGGCGGTGCTGCTAAGGCCCAGGATCGCCTCCCTCACATCGGCGTGGGCCGCCTCGGCGGCCTTGTCCATCTGTTCCAGCTCATTGCGAGCGCCCTCGATGTTTCCCGTCTTAAGGAACTGGGAGACAGTGCTTGCCCCCAGCCGCAGAAGCCCCAAAGCCTGGGCTGCGCTATCGTGCATCTCCCTGGCCAGGCGTTCCCGCTCGGCCAGGACTGCCATCTCCTGCACCTGCTGGTAGAGGCGAGCGTTTTCCAGGGCGATAGCTGCCTGGTGCCCCAGTCGGGAAAGGAGCTCCATCTCCTCGGGCTGGAAACGCCTGACGGCGCGGTGGGCCACGTAGATGGCTCCCAGCACCCTATCTCCTATCTTCAGGGGGACAGCCATGTGGGACTTTAGCCCCTCCTCCTCCATCA
The DNA here is from genome assembly GCA_030651175.1 of Dehalococcoidia bacterium. Taxonomy (GTDB): domain Bacteria; phylum Chloroflexota; class Dehalococcoidia; order Lucifugimonadales; family SHYF01; genus SHYF01. Next base: position 9,029 of record JAUSCR010000146.1, on the reverse strand, counting down.
AGGCGTCCAACTCATGGGTGATGCTTTGGTCCGCGGGGTAGTCTTCCACAACCACCGGCTGGACCAGGGCCACCGACCTGCCGGCCACGCCGTGGCCCACCGACATCCGCACTTCCTCAAAGGCCTTGGTGTTGGCGCCGGTGACCGCGTAAATCACCAGCTTTCCCTCCTCCAGCAGACTGACGGTGGCTACGTCCACCCCCAGGAGCTGGCGGGCCTTCTCCACAACCAGGCGCAATAGGGTTTGCAGGTCTTGGAGTGCGGAAAGCTCGGCGTTGATTGTGGCCAGCGCCTCCAGTTGCTCAGTTCGCTCCTTCACTATGCCCGCCAGGCTTTCTCCCCACTCCTCGGCCTGCAAATGCGCCCGCTCCTCCAGCGCCAGGGCTTGGCGCTGGGCCTCGGCCAGGCTCCGCTGGGCGGCAAGGCCGAAGAAGCGCAGCATCTCCACTACTGCAAAGGCGATCACCACGGCGGAAAGGGCGCGGAAAACATGCGGGGGGACGCCCACAAAACGGGTGAAGGTGTCGTAGTTCAACCAGGCGGCCGGTGGGAAGGGTGAAGTGGGTACCACCATGCCTGCCACAAAGGCGTTCAGGAGGAAAGCACCTCCGCCCAGAGAGGCGTACCGTGCGATGTTGGGCATCCCCAGTTCTATGAACTGTCGGCGGTAGGAGAACAAGCCCAGGGCTGCCAAAAGACAGCCTGGGAGGTAGAGGAGGTATCTGGCCCATGCCCCCTGCCAGGACTGAAGAAATGCCTGGTCTACGCCTTGTTCCCCTGCGAGGTGGGGCATGACGAACGGTAGCAGAGAGACCAGGAGCCACGCCGCCACCAGCGATGGCAAGGCTAGCCAGAGATGCTTTGTCCCCTCCACGTTGTCCGACAGAGACCTTGTTCCAAAAATCAGGAGCGGAATGAAGGAAAGAGGCGAAAGGCCGCTATTGAGAAGCTCCAGTGTTCCTGTGGCCCAGGATAGCCCCGCCTGGTCAAAAATCAGGCCGAACATCTCTGCCCACTCCACCACGCCGTGCATAAGGCCAAAAGCGGCAAGGAAACGGAGGTTATAGGCCAGTTTGCTTGGCTGGGGCCTTAGAGCCTCCCCCAGGATGGCAAACCCCATGATGAAGAAGGCCAGGCCATAGCCGAAGAGCACCACCACCATCCGCTCGTAGGGATAGCTCACTCCCACTCACCTCACAGTCCAACCCCAAGCACTACGCTGCCACACCGGCCATGTGCCTAAAGCGGGGCGACTAAGGCCCTCCCGGCTTATGGCAGAGGTTGCAGGTGTTGCTGGTCCTACCGACGTGATTGGCGGGGACAGCAGGGGCGCCTGCAACACCAGTGGCGTGGCACATCAGACAGTCGGTACGCCCCTCAAGGGCGTGGGGGATAGCAGGCGGGCCACCCACAGCAGGAGGCGTAGGAGTGACTGACCCTGGAATTGGCGTTGCCCTGGCCGCACCACCCGGTTGATGGCATAGCAAGCAGTGCTCGTTGGGCAGGCTCTTCATGTTGGGGGGTGCAGCAGGCGCGCTGGCGATGCCGCTGGCGTGACAGATGAGGCACTCTGCCCTGCCGGCCAGGGTGTGGGGTACGGCGGGGGCGTTGGTGGACGTTTCCCCAAGTGACTTATGGCAGAATGAGCAGACCTCGTCAGTCCTTTTGGCGTGGCTGGAGGGCATTAGAGGTATCTCTGAGATCCCAGAGCCATGACAAGTGGTGCACTGGGAGCGGCCTAGCAGTGTGTGGGGGATGGACGGGGGTACACTGCCTGTAGCGGGCGTTTGTCCTGTGCCTGGGGTAGGGGTGCTGCTTTGCTTTCCGCTGCTGCAGGCAACCGCCAGCAGCGCCACCGCCAGAAGGAGAACAGGAACGAGAACACGCCAAGTTATTCTTCTCATAATCTCAGTATCCACTCCAATCCCGTTTGCGCAGATTCTGTCCTATTATCAGCCTTGCCTCAAAAGCCCTTGACCTCACCCCCTGTGTCCCACTCTCCGCGTCGGAGAGGGGGATTTTTGAATCTGGGGGATACCCCCAGACCCCCAGCGGGAACCGAGGTTCCCTGCGCCCTCCTGACTTTTGAGGCAACTCCCCTATTATCTTACAGCAGGGTAGGAAATCGTATAGCATGAACGGCCTATTTGAGGCACTAAGGGCAGATTAGTCATGGCCGCAACCGGGCAGAGGCTACTCCTCATTGCTAATCAACCCCTTCCGTATGGCGTACTTGAGAAGCTCCATCCGGTTATGGAGCCCCAGTTTGTCCATCATGCTGGTTCGGTGGTTGTGGATGGTATTGACGCTCAGATGGAGTAGCTCGGCGGCCTTCTGGTTGGTGTGCCCCGCGGCGATGAGTTGAAGTGTCTCTCTTTCCCTGTCTGTAAGGCTTTCGTAAGGGTCTTTGACCTCTCCACAGGGCGGTTGCTCAAGATAGGCGGAGACCAGGCTCTTGGCCACGGAGGGATGGACGTAGGTCTGGCCTGCACGAACAACCCTTACCGCAGCCAGCATCTCGGCGCCCAGGGCGCACTTGGGTATGTAACCCGAGGCCCCTGCCCGCAGCGCCTGCAAGAAATACTCCTGCGACTGGTGCATGGTAACAAAAAGAATGGCCACCGCCAACTTCCGCTTTTGTATCTGCCTGGCGGCCTCCAGGCCGTTGAGCTTGGGCATGGTGATGTCCATGAGGACTACATCAGGAGAGAGTTCCTTGGCCTTGGCAACTGCCTCAAAGCCATCGGCAGCCTCGCCTACCACCTCTATGTCCCCTTCGCTTTCCAGCAGCAGCCGCAGGCCGGCCCGCACCAGGTTATGGTCGTCCGCCAGAAGTACCCTTGTTTTCTCCATGGCTCCTCCCATTCATATTGGCCCCGTTCCCTGCCAACGGCACCGAGATGGCAAGTTTTGTCCCCTTTCCTGGTTGGGACTGAATCTGTGAGTTGCCCCCCACGAGACTGACCCGCTCCTGTATCCCAAAAAGCCCCAGCGCACGCCGCCCCGAACAACCCAAGACTTCAGCTACATTGAACCCTACCCCGTTGTCCTCTACCGTCACCTCCAGCTTCGTTGAGTCAGGTTTCAGACTCACCCATGCGCGGGTAGCTCGTGAATGCTTGGCCACGTTGGTGAGGCCTTCCTGGATCACTCTGAAGAGCGCAACCTCAGTCTCAGGAGGGAGCCTCCCATCCAATTCCGATACCTTCAGTTCCATGGGAATGCCCACCCGGTGGGAAAAGTCTCTGATGAATTCCTGGAGGGCCAGGGCCAGCCCCAACTCGTCCAGGGCGGCCGGACGCAGATCCAGGGCTAGGTTCCGTATCTTCTCCATTGTTTCCACCGCCAGGGAGTGGAGGGAAGCAGCCTGCGCCTTGGCTTCGGGGGAGTCCGTCGCCTGCTCCAGTCTGGCCAAGCCTAGCTGGAGGACCATCAGGGCCTGTCCAGCCTGGTCGTGGAGCTCGCGGGACAGCCGTCGCCGTTCCTCCTCCTGGGCTTCCACAACGTTTGCCAGGCTCCCTTGCAGCAGACGTACGTGGGACTCCCGCATCCGGAGGGTTTCCTGTGTCAGCCGCAAGTTCTCCTCCTGGCTTTGCTTCAGGGAGAGCATCATGGAGTTGAAGGAATCAGCCAGCTCACCGAATTCGTCTCTGGAGTAAACAGCCACAGGGTGGGAAAGGTCGCCCCGGGAGACGGCACGGGTACCTTCCAGCAGCTTGCTGAAGCCTCCCGACAGGGAGCGCAAGATGTACCATCCCAACCCTATCTCCACCATTCCTACGATGACGGTGGTGACGGTGAAGATGGTCCAAGAGCGGCTGGCCAGACTCAGGGCAAGGAAGGCCCCCGTCGCCATGAGGATGAATACCATAGCTAGGCCAAGAACCAGCCTAACCCTTACGGACATGCCATCTCCTCTCCTTCAGAGGGTAAACCCGCCGCGGAACGGCAGGCATGTATTCGCTTTGTTTATTCTACCACAATAGATAGTCATATTTTATCTATTCTATCACAATTGAGGGGCTGACAAGGTGACGTTGGGCCTGCGTAAAGGGAGGCATCCCAGTCCAGGGGTAAACCGTGCTGCCCCGGTGTTGCTGGCAGGGGCCTTTCGCATCCGAAAAAGCAGAGGCAGGCGGGGAAACCAGTGGCGCCTGGTATCCTCGCCTGCCTCCGTGGGTTGCGGGCTATTCGCTTTACTTGATGGTCGCCCCAGGCACATCCTTGCCAGTGAGTTGCTTGTAGGTGCGCTGGAGCACCTGGACAGAGAAGCCGGCATTGTGGACACCGTTGCTGCCATCCTTGGCTATGACCGCGTAGTTCCACAGAGCCTGGCGCTGGAGCTCGTTGGTGTTATCCTTCGTTATAGAGGAGAGGATAGCGCCGGTCTTTGGATCCTTGGGCAGTTGCGCCTCCAGAAGCTTCAGCAGGCCACCCACCTCCTCCTGGATGCCCTGCACCTTGCCGTTGCCATCGTAGTCGCCGAAAGCGGGGCGGTTGAAGGTGGTCAGGTCCTTGTGGCAGGTGGTGCAGGCGCCCACATTCTCCACACGCTTGTCCTTGTAGGTGCCCGCCACGTTCCAGGTATGTCCGCCGACGCCGGTAGCCTTCAGGTCGTCGCTGGTGCCCATCTTGCCATCGGTACCCGGTTCCACCGCTGGGCTAGCCGCCATATGGCATTGTATGCAGGCTTCCTTCACGAGGACGGCGTGGGGCGAAGAGGCATACTTGCTGCCGCCGAAGTCAAATACCGACGCAGTGACACCGTAGAAGACATCGGATTGGCTGTTGTCGTGAGCACCCCGGGTCTTCTTCCCCGCCAGGTAGTCCGCCTTGTAGGCGAGGTCCCGCTTGTCGGCGTGGCAGCTCACACAGACCGCCGACTCCTTGGCATCCACGGTAACGCCGTTGGGCATTGTTACGTTGCCGTAGATCCTGAGCTGTAGAGAGGCTATGTTGGGAGCCGCGCCCGCAGCAGCCTTGTTGAAGGGCTCGGGGAAGCCGTGCGGGTCGTGGCAGGCCGCGCAGGCCACTGGAGGCTGCTGGCTGGGCTCAACCAGGGTGGCAGGTTGCTCAGCCGTCGCCATATTGGGGAAGACCGCCGCCTCGCCTCTCACCTTCACCTGGACGAAGCCCTGGCCCGTGTGGCACTCCACGCACGAAGCCCCCTCAGCCATGTGTATGGTCTTGGAGCCTGTGTTAGAGTGGCCGGAGAGCCGCCACTGGGCCTCTTGCGGGTGGCACTGGCTGCACGCGCCTGGACCGTAGAGTGCGCCCGTCTTCTTGGCTGTTATTATGCCCTCGTGGATGAGGCCTGGGCCGTGGCACGCTTCGCACTGGACGTTGGCCAGCTTGCCCAGGGACGAGTCCATGATCTTGTCTACCGTCCACTTGTTCTCTATGAGCCAGCCAGTGAGGCTGATCTTGGACGGGTCCCAGCCGGCCTGCTTCGCCAGGTCGTCGAAGCCACCGGCCTTATCCGTCTCGTTGTAGCCGGTGGTGTGGCACCCGATGCAGTAGTCCCTTTCAGCGGTATAGCTTGGGAAGGTGGTGATTAGCTTAGTGGCGTGGCCCGTCTGAAGCCATTCAGAGACCTTGTCTTCCTTCACGCTGCCACTGTGGCAGGTGGCGCACACGGCCCCGCCAACGTAGGTGCCCGCAAACACCTCTAGCTTGCTAGAGGCCTTCTTCGCCTCTTCGTTGGTGGCCGTGACCATTACCTCGTATTTACCTGCCTTGGCAGCCAGGAACCTGGGCGTGCTGGATGTAGGGTTCTCCACCTTGATTTCGGACTCGCCAGGCCCCACAACCTTCCACTCCCAGGCGGTTAGCTTCTTCTCGGCGGCGTCCTTCTCCTTGCCCTGAAGGTACACGTACTGCCCCACACCCACGTTGGGCAACCCCGAGGTGACAATAGGGGCCTCGTTATGGGTAGGAGCATCTCCCTTGAGTGTATAGTGCGTGGTCAGCCAAAGCTTGCCCCCAGGGTAGACGTCTTTGTCTCCGGTTCGGAAGGATACGCCCCTGACCCCCGCCATGGCGAAAGGCTCCTCCGCCGTCAGCGACATGGTGGCAGCGGCGGTCTTTGCTGCTGTAACGGATACCTTGAGGCTGCTCGCGTTGTAGCCTGCCGCCGTCGCCTTCACGGTATACGAACCTATTGGAGCGTTCTCTATCTTGTACTTACCATTGTCATCGGTCGTGGCAGAGGTCAAAGCTGGACTGGTCACCACCGCCGCCTTGGCGATGCCCTTCCCGCTGGCCTTGCTAATCACCTGGCCCTCGATGATTCCCACACTGACCCCCGAAGCGCCTGGAGCACCGGCAGTGCCCGCCGCACCTTGCGGCCCCGTGGGCCCTTGTTTGCCTGTGCAACCGATCAAGGTCAGCGGCACCAGCACCATCAGCAAGGCGCCAGCAAGGATTAGCCTCAGGTTACCTTTACTTTTCATCGCCGGTTCTCCTTATGCTCTCTACACGCACCAAGATTCGCCCCATCTCCCCCGCCACCACAAGCGCCTACGCGGGGGGGGGCGTAACAGTACATGACATGCCTGTAACGCTTTCCACTACATGCTTGTGACGGCTTTCACTACCACTTCACACTTTAGTTGCGGACATAGGGAGAAAGCAATGGCCTGTATAGACTAGTATGGGCACACGGATAGGCCGTATCCGAAAAGCGCAAAGGGCCAAGTGGGTTAGCTTTGGTGACAAGATGGGGTGGACACCGCTCATTTCCTTCGACAAGCTCAGGATGAGCGGGCTTACTGCTCCGCTCGTGGTGGGCCTGTCGAACCATACGAGCGGGTGATGTCAACAAAGCAGGCGGGTTCTAAGTCTAGGGGGGAAAATAGAGAGGGGGGCCGGTGACACCGGCCCCCCTCTGGTCGCAGCGGCTCTGTGCAGGTTGGTGGGCGTGAACCTACTAACCTCTAACTACTCCTCCAGCTTAGGCTCCCGAAGATAAGGTGGATGGAAGGGACTCGAGATGCTGTGCACCTTATCAGGCGAGAAATCCCTGCCAGCACCATGGCACAGCTTGCAAGTCTCCACTGCCTGCGCCCCGTACGGGTCGTAGTCTGGCGACGGAAGCACTGTCATCACATTGCCGTGAGCCTTGGCCTCGTCGCTGTCGTGGCAGGCCAGACACGCCAGCCTGGACGGCTCCGTCTTCCATGTGCCGGATGTTGTCTTGGGGTCGTGGCACTTGGTGCAGTTCCGAATGTCCTGCGGGAAGATCACCTCGGCGAACACGTTCGGGTTCCCAGCGTACACCTCGTCCGGACGATGCAGGTAAGCGCCGCGGTGCACGCCATGCACCCTGGCCACGATGGGCTTGGACCCGTAGCCGGCCCAGCCGCTGGTGGAGGTCCCGCCGGTCCTGGAGAAGCCCTCGCCAGTGCCGGAGCGGTTGTAGTCGTGGCAGGCCTTGCACCAGTCGGTGTCGAACGGCTCCGCGTGGATCGGGCCTTCATCCAGGTGCCAGATGGTACTCTTGTGACAGTCCGTGCAGTTGGTGGCCACCTTCAACTCCGGCGTCTCAGTACCGACCTGGAAGGTTATCAGGCCAAAGGCGGTACTGCTCATATCGGTGAACTTCCCTGCCACAGGCAGGGTGTACATGTATACCATGTACGTTCCGGCCTTCAGGCCAGCCATGTCGTCCAACTGGTATGTGATGTTGGCAGCGGTGCGTGTCACGGCCGGGTCGGCGTAGGCCGTCGCGGAAGATTGCTTCCGCAGGTCATTGGCCGCGTTGCTAGCGGCGCCGATGACAACGAAGGGCTCCATGGTTGTGCCCACGGTCTGGCCCACCACCTTGCCGTGCTCGATGATGTTCAGCCCGACGGGCTTCCAGCCCATTATGGTTGTAACAGCGCTGTTGTAGATGGCGAACTTAGAGTTATCGCCTTGAAGGTTGCTCCTGATGTTCACGCTGCCGGCGGTGTTGTTGGCGGTTACCGTTACGTCCTTCAGGCTAGCCTTGAGCCAGGCAGCGACCTGGTCCGGCGTTTGAAGTCCGGCCAGCGCCGCCAGTTCCTGAATGGCTCCACCATGGACAGCGATCTTGAATGTATCACCAGCAGCGAATGTCCATCCCTTGGTAGGTGTACCGGAGGCCGGGATGCTGCTGGTGGCCGAGGCGCTGGCCTTGGAGTTGCGGTTCTTGGCAGCGTTGGTCAACACGGGTTTCGACTCGTAGCGTGGGCCGTAGACATACAGGTTGGCTGTGCCGAAATTGGTGGTGTCCACCTTGGTGTGGTCAATGGGATTGCCCTTGGCATCCTTGACCACTACGGTCACTACCGGCTTGTCTCCCGCGGCATAGAACTTGCCGCTCTTGGGGGGCGTCATGCTCAGGGCCACCTGGTCATAGACCTGGATGACCTTATGCGACCCGGCGACAGAGGGTTTGGCCGTGCCTTCGGCCTGGTGGCAGGCGGCGCAGGCCGCGTCGTTGGCTTGTGGGCCACCGGGGTGCGCCACAAATGTCTTTGGCATGCCGGCCACAGCACCGAACCACGTATTGTCATGGCAAGCGCTGCAGGCCTGCACCGAGGGCATGGTCTTCCACCGGTCGTCGGCATGGCACACGGTGCAACTCTTCACGTTGGGCGGGAAGAGCACGCCGGTGTAGTCCTTGTAATTGCCCGTCGTCGGGTCGGTGTTGAATGTGTTAGTCAGATGCTCGCCCATGTGGACGCCATGGACCCGGAGGACGATGTTATCAGGGGTGCGCACGGTGGTGGCGCCCGTTGGGTTATTGATGTCGCCGCGGTATGCGGCATAGCCTTCATTGTTGTGGCAGGCTTTGCAGGTGCGCACCGGCTCAAAGTCTATTGCCCAGTTCCCCAGGGAGGTGCCGGTGGCGTTGGGGTCTATGTGAGCCATGTAGATCTTGCCGCTGTCCGCGCCCAGATGGCAGGCGGCGCAGTTGGCCTTCTCCACTATCTGCTTCTCCACGGTGGCGGTGCCGATCTGGACGTCGGCCAGCAGCATGACCTGCTGCAGGGCATCGGCCTTCT
>JAUSCR010000138.1 GCA_030651175.1 Dehalococcoidia bacterium | reverse complement strand
AAGCTGGTAAACCAATTGGCGGAAGCGTTGGATTCTTACATCCAGAAACACCAGGAACTGGTGCAGGTCCCGCCCTCGCCCGGTTATCTGCGGGTTGTGGCGCCTCTGGTACAGGAGCGCCTCAAGACGCTGAACCCCCAGGAGGTATGGGACCTCTGCTCCTTCTTCCTGGTGGAACTCCCAGAATACGGGGAGGGCCTTACGCCCAAAGGGATGGCTCCCGAAGTCACCCGGGCGGCTCTTCAGGCAACCTTGGCCATCCTGCAAGCCCTGGACAGTTTTGATGCAGCAACAATGGAGGCACCGGTTCGCCTCCTGGCTGAGCGCCTCCACCTGAAGACCGGGGAGCTTTTCGGAGCCATCCGCATTGCAGTTACCGGACGCACCGCGGCTCCGCCGTTGTTTGACACCCTGGCCGTAGTGGGCAGGGAGCGGGTCCTGGCCAGGCTGGCCCATGTCATCGCCAAGCTAAGCGACGAAAAACGGCATTAGCAGGTTGCTGAAAAAGGGGAGTCCAGAGGGACGAAGCCCCGGAGCCTGCCCTGAGCCGCAGCCCTCGAGCGAAGCGAATGGGAAGCCGAAGGGGTGGGGGTCTGGGGCTATCCCCCAGATATAACTCCCACCCCCCTTCCTGGCCAGAGCCTGTCCTGAGTAGGCCGAAGGAAAGGGGGTCAGGGGGATGGTCGCCCCGACACGTCGGGGTTCATCACCCTGTTAGATTCCATTTGCCTTGCAATGGGTGGAATTCCCGCGGACGTAGGGATTTCCAAACAGGCTCTATTTGCCTTGAATATGGTACGCAGCAAACAGAAGACGGTTGTCCTCCCTTACCTCATGGTACTGCCCTCCAGGATAAAGGCGCCGGATTTCTGGCAGGTATTGGTCATAGGGAGGCATCACCAGGAACACAACTCGCTCAAGGTCCGCTGGCTTCTCCAGACTGAACTTGCCGTGCTCTCTTGAGCGGTTCTCCCCCTTCAATCCAGGGACTACAAAGCGCCTGACTTCGTAGTCCCAAGACCAACGAGGGGTGTAGAAATACACATAGGGGTTCTCATCCTGTAGGGACCGCAGGTAAGTTGACGCCAGGCTCATCTCATACGCGTAGGCGAACCTTGCCATTTCGCTGGGGCCAATATCCTTGAAGTAAACTCGGCTGTTCCACGCCGCTACAAACAGGAAGGCTGCTACCAAGCAAGGGTAGCCCAATCCCACACGGAGGTATGTCCTCCACGGCTGGACAAACCGGCGGAATAGGCGCTCGAAGAGGCTTAGAAGGATGTGGCCCCCTATTCCTGCGGCGACGAACACCATTGGCAAAGCAACAATACCCCGCCGGTTCTCCCCCCATTCGATGGTGGTAGCTAGGGCAAAAATGCCGATTGCTACCCCTCCCAGGATGAGTATGTACTGCCACCTGCGCAAGTGCCATATGGCTACCCCAAACCCAATGGTGAAGAGGCCCCTTGTGATAGGGTCCAGCAGAGGCTTGGTACCCATGCCATCTGTAAAATCAGGCCCTCTCCCAACGTAATACACAGATACAGCTCGTCTAACTTTTCCGGCCATAAACTGTAGCTGCTTACCATCCTTTACCGCCTGCTTATACGTGTCAGAGTTGAATGGGGAGGTAAGAACCTTGTAATGGCCCATGTAATCGCCATAACGCTCCGTGACGAAGTGAACCATAGGGATAGCCAGCAACAAAAAGGGCAAGGCGAAGGCAATAGCATGTATGGCGAAGCGCTTAAATGGGTATGCCCGACGTATGAGAAGAAAGAGCCACAGGCCGGCGAGTAGGATTGGGAAAAACACATAGCCCCGGTAAGTGTAAATGGCGATGCCCGCCAGTACACCGGAGACCACGAAAGGCCACGTTGTCCTATCTTTGATGCCTTTCCCCAGGAACACCAGAATGGCAGACTCCATCAAAGGCACCCAGGTGAGTGTGTAGGCAGCACGGCTGTAATGGATATGCCAGTAGCTGAAGACCAAAAGGCAAGTGGCAATAACAGCAGGACGCTTGCCATAAAGGGTGCGTACGAAGAGATAGAACACCGGGATTGTGGCGATTCCTATGATGGCCGTGGACAGCCGCAAGATGGTATTAGTATCAGGGAGGAAAGAGAATAGGAATGCTGTCCAGTAGAAGCCCCCAGCAGGCTGGCCCCAGCCTGAATTTGACCAGATGCCTATCCACCCAGTCTGGAGAATTCGCCTTGCTTCCAGTCCCATGTCGGCCTCATCACCTGCAAGGCCGGGAGGGAATTGATTTATGAAGAGAACACGCAGCAGTGCCCCTGTGATGGTGAGTACGCCTACCAAAACCCATTCCCAGGGGAAAGCACGATGACCTATTGGGGGCTCCGTGGTTATTCTAGGTTCTTCTCTTAGACCCGACATCTTTTAGCCCTGTGGGTCAGCCTGGTGTCCTGCCCCTCCAACGCAAACCGTCCTTGTTCTCAAGGAACATACACCTTTTGCGCTACAAACCCAAGGGAAGCTAGTCTACAAACATTGGTACATTGCATTCAATACAGAAACTGAAACCAGTAGTTTCCATTGCCACTCCCCAGCCAACTCCCTATAATGAATTGCTGGTGGCTTAGATATTCGGTTGAGCACACTTTTTCAGTGGAGGATACCAAATATGACCTACATCATCGCGGAGCCGTGCGTGGATGTGAAGGATACTGCCTGCGTGGACGTATGTCCCGTGGACTGCATCTACGGGGTAGATGACGAACAAGAGCGAATGCTATACATCAGCCCCGAGGAGTGCATTGACTGCGCGGCCTGCGAACCCGTATGTCCAGTGACCGCCATCTTTGCCGAGGACGATGTTCCGGCGGAATGGAAGAGTTGGATACCAATCAACTACGAATGGTTCAAAGACAAGGACGCCACCAGGGCCAAGGTCAACCAGTTGAAAGCGCCGGCATAGCCTCCTTTACCCTGCCGTTCTGGTGTCCTGTCCCTGAAGTTCGCCAAGGAAACCCACGTCGGGCTGTCATTGCGAGGCCTGACGAAGGAGGGCCGTGGCAATCTGTGGTGGCGCTCCGCTCTCCCCGCCAGATTGCTTCGTCGTCCCGATGTGTCGGGACTCCGCGCAATGACGAAACACTTTTCGTGCAAGGCTGGGTAAAGTCCTAAACATGGAATAGCTCATGCTCCATCAACATATAGACCAGCCTTTCCTGTGCATCAAGTCCACAATGATGGGGTGGGCCGTATCCTCCAAATGCGAGCCTGAGCTGGTGGAGCTGTGCTCGGAGATGATCGTTGGAGACGTCTCCTTTCTCTCAGACCTGAACGCCATGTTTGGCGAGCTACGACGCAGGGGGGCCAGCACGGCAGCTATAGAAACCCTGCGCCGTCAATTGAAACCTCAGCCCGCTTGAAGCTCCCTCAGGACCAACCCCCATGAGCCAGCCAGTCCCTAAAGATGTGCAGTTTCTGCCAGACGGCATCCACATGCTCTGGGACGACGCCCACCAGGGCTTCTACAACCACCGGTACCTGCGATACCAGTGTTGCTGCGCCCAGTGCGTCAACGAGATGACTGGAAAGCGCACTATTTCTCTGGTGGACGTCCGCAAGGACGTGGAGGCTTTGGACTGGATGCCGGTGGGGCGCTACGCCCTACAGTTCCTCTGGAGCGACTCCCATTCCACAGGCATATACCCCTTTCCACTGCTGCGGCAACTGTGCCAGTGCGCCCAGTGCGTCAAGTCCAGGGCGCAACCGCAAACCTAGCGCATACCATCCATTGTCATTCTGAACGGAGTGAAGAATCTGGGGTGGGGTATCACTCCATATCTGACTGCTGCCCCACCCCAGACCCTTCGCTTTGCTCAGGGTGACACTTTTTGCCATCCACGAGAGTTCTTGCGCAAAGCCATCCTGACTCCATTCACCGGAACGAGTACCCCTTCTAATCAGTACAGCCAGGACGTGATATGATTCGGCGGAGCGGGGCCAGGGCATTAGGACCACCTGGCATTCTAACCCAGCGTTATCAGGAGGTGCGACATGAAGCGTGGCTATGCAGACACACCGGAGGGGCAGATTTACTACATGACGGAGGGTGAGGGAGAACCCTTGATTCTCCTACACGCCACGGGGTCGTCCCGCCAGTTCTGGAGGCTCATGCCCCTGCTGGCCAAAGAGTTCCGCGTCATTGCCCCCGATAACCTGGGGGAGGGAAACTCTGACCCAATACCCCCTAACGTCCAGATAGAAGACCTGGCCCGAAGCTACGTCCATTTCATGGACGCGTTAGGTATCGAGAAGGCCCACGTTTTCGGACTCCACACGGGCAACAAGATCGGCACGGAGATGGCGGCAGGCTGGCCGAACCGTGTTGGGGGCTTTATCCTCTGCGGCAACACTCACAGTATCCAGCTCACACGCGAGGACTCTCTGGCAATCATGGGCCCAATCGTATTGCCAAGGCTGCGGAAGTACGAGCCTTTGCCCGATGGCTCCCATCTAGTGAAGCAGTGGGCTGCGGAGTTCAGCAGCCTCAGCGCCGCATGGTGGGATACCACCACTTTAACCCAGCAGAAGTTGACGCAGGAGGTCCTGGAAAGGCGGAAAGAGCGTATTTTAGACCTGCTCCAGGGCCTGGGCGAGGCGGAGAAGTATCGGGCTATCTTTGCCTACGACCTGGGTGCGCGAATGCGCGATATCAAAGTCAAGACGCTGGTTATCGAAATCCGCGTCCCCAGCGAGGCGCACCTGCCGGCCTTGGGGCCAAAGCTGGTTCAGCGCATTCCCACCAGCAGCCTGGCCACTGTGGAGCATACTGCCGGTGGAATGACGATGGAGGTCAAGGCCGAAGAGTTCGCCCAGTTGATCCTGGGCTTCCTGCGCACGGTGCGACAGCCCAAGGCCGCTGCCCGACGCTAGTAGAGCGCAAGCACCCTTGCCCCAGTGGCCGCAGAAAAAAACCTCTAGCTCTGCTACCAGGTCTCTCGAAACGGGGAGTGCAGAGGGGGCATAGCCCCCTCTGCCGGGGCTCTGGGGGTGTCCCCCAGATTCATTCTTCACCCCCTTCCTGGCGAGAGCCTGTCCTTGAGCGTAGCGAAGGAAAGGGGGCAGGGGGATGGTCGAAATGAGTTTTTCCGCTCGTGGTGAGCCTGTCGAACCATACGAGCGGAGCGAGAGGATGGCCTCAAGATGAGCGGGGTGAGCTTGCCTTGCCGCACTACCCTGGCTTTGCTATAGTGGAACGGTTGGACGGAGGGATCGCATAGTGGTCTAGTGCGCCCGCCTGCTAAGCGGGTCGGGGGGTAACCCCCGCATGGGTTCGAATCCCATTCCCTCCGCCATCCTCCTTTCGAAACATTGTTGCCATGATTGCCTCCAAGAACGGCAAAGCTCCTTCCACCTACCACATCTGGACCATTGGGTGCCAGATGAACAAGGCCGACTCCGACCGGCTGGAGAGCGCCTTGATCCAGCTTGGCTTGCATCCCACTCAGACCCCTAAAGAGGCAGACGTCGTCGTCCTCAATAGCTGCGTGGTACGGCAGAGCGCCGAGGACAAGGTCGTTGGAATGCTCACATCGCTGAAGCCGCTGAAGCAGCGCAACTCAGGCCGAGTAGTGGCGCTAATGGGGTGCATGGTCGGCCCCAAGACCGACAGCCTGCGAAGCAAGTTCCCATACGTGGACGTGTTCATGCGTCCCCAGCAGTACAAGCCGCTGCTGGACCTCCTGGGCGACCGCATGGGAGTGGACGCCGATGGTTGCCTGAGCGCCTTCACCCCTGCCAGGGTATCCGTGACGGCCTACATACCAATCATCCACGGCTGCGACAAGTTCTGCACCTTCTGCATCATCCCGTACCGCCGTGGGCGAGAGGTCAGCCGCCCCATCCAGGACATAGTCCGCGAGGCGGAGCTTCTGGCTGACCGGGGCGTAAAGGAGGTCACGCTGCTGGGGCAGAACGTGGACTCCTACGGCCACGACCTTCCTGGCTCAGCAGACCTGGCCGATCTTCTAGTTGCTGCCAACGCCGTTGAGGGACTCCAGCGCGTGCGGTTCCTAACGTCTCACCCCAACGACATGAGCCGGCGCATTATTGAGGCTGTGGCTTCTCTGGACAAGGTGTGCGAGCATATCAACCTGCCATTCCAGGCTGGCGATGACCAGGTGCTGGCGGCCATGCGTCGCGGCTACACATCCGACGACTACCTGCGGCTTGTGGAGCGTGTCCGGGCCAGCGTGCCAGGCGTGTCTTTGAGCACTGACCTCATCGTGGGGTTTCCTGGCGAGACGGAGGAGGCATTCCAGCGATCGGTGGAGATGCTAGAAGAGGTACGATTTGACAAGGTTCATGTGGCCGCCTACTCCAAGCGGCCTGGAACCATTGCTTCACGAACGCAGGTGGACGACGTGCCGCACGAGGAGAAGAAGAGCCGCCTGGCGGAGATCGAAAGGCTCCAAGAGGAGATTCTTACGACAATCAACGCCCGGCTCCAGGGTACGATCACGGAGGTGCTGGTGGATGGGAGGGAAAAGGGCAAGTGGTCGGGCCGGAACCGCAACGATAAGCTGGTCTTCTTTGAGGACGAGCGAGAGCTTTTGGGCCAGCTTGTCAACGTCCGCATAGAAAGGACATCGCCGTGGTCATTGCAGGGTGTGGCGGTCCGCTAGTGGCACATCGAGCGATAGTCTTTGCACCACATCCCGACGACGAAACCCTGGCGTGTGGCGGCACCATCATCATGAAGCAGAGGCAGGGGGCTGAGGTCTACGTTGTCGTGATGACCGATGGTAGGCACTCTCACTCCCACTCATTCGGAATATGGGAGAACCCCACTCCCCAAGAGGTCGCCGACATCAGACGGGAGGAGGCCAAACGGGTCACCCACATGCTTGGCGTAAGCGCTGAAAGGCTGTTTCTCCTGGAGTTTGAGGACACGACACTCCAGCATTATGTAGACGAGGCTGCGGAGCGCGTCTTGCGTCTCCTACGCATCATACAGCCGCAGGAGGTCTACTATCCTGATAGCACCGACTCGCACAAAGACCACCACGCCACGCACCTGGCCGTCGAACAAGCCATGCTGAAGCTGGATGCGCCGCCCGCCAGGTTTTGGTACGTAATATGGAGCGAAGAGTCCAGCTCCAAGGGCAAGCCTAACTCAGCAGAGCTAAGGGGCATAGATGTCTCGGACGTATTGGCAGAGAAGAAAGCCGCGCTAAACCAGTACAAGAGCCAGGTCACGCTCCTCTACAAGACGCAGACCGCACCTGTGTTGCGGCCAGAGTTCCTTGAAAAGTTCGTGGGGTCGCAGGAGGTCTTCCTGTTAGGCTGATAACGAATGGAGGTGCAGGGGGCTTTGCCCCCTGCCGGGGTAGCAGGGGTGTCCCCTGGTCTCTGTTTTTTCATCCCCCTTCTCCTGCAGGAGAAGGGGGACACAGGGGGATAAGGTATCTGCCGGAGGCAGCGCCTACTTCTCCCTGCCCTGCCGCCAAAGGTGGTACAGCCTCTGGCCTGAGGTGAAGGCTGCAAGGGCCAGCACCAGCGCCATAGCCGCAATCACTAGGCCGGTAAGCAGGCCCGCCGCCATTATAAGCACCCTCTCGGTCCGGGTGCCCAGGCCAGTCTCCTTCATGGCGATGCCCAGGCCCTCTCCACGGGCGCGAAGGTAGCTGACCATGTAAGATGCGACTGTTGCCCCAAAGGCCAGTATGACCCCGGCATCGTTGTCTGTTCGTAGATAAAACCAGGCAATGCCTATGAGAATTGAAGCCTCGCCCAGGCGGTCGGCCACGGAGTCCAGGGCAGCGCCAAATCGGGTGGCCTGGTTGGTGAGGCGCGCCAGGGCGCCGTCCAGCATGTCCAGGGCGCTGGCCACCAGAAACACCACTCCTGCGATGATGAAATGGCCCTGGGCGGCCAGGTACGCGGCGACGCCGGTTAGCGCCAGGCCAAGCAAGGTGACGGTGTTGGGAGTGAGCCTGGCCGCGTGGAGGAGCCGTGCGCTGGGCTTCTCGAAGTATTGGGCTAGTAGCAGGCGGGCCCGGGCCCTAAGCGCCAACGGCTGCCTCCGGCGCAGGGGTAGCCCTGTGGCTGGCCAGAGCCTCTTCATAGCACTGGACTATCTGGGCAGCCACACCATCCCACCGGTATTTCTGAACGGTGAGCTTTCCCCGCTGCCCCATCTGCTGGCGCAGGTCCGGGTCGAGGATCAGACGCTCCAGGGCTAGGGCCAAGGCCTCTTCGTTCTTGGGAGGCACCAGGAACCCCTCCCGGCTATCGGTCATAACTCCTCGGAAGCCTTCAATGTTGGAGGCTACGATTGGTTTTCCTGCGGCCATCGCCTCGCCCAGCACAATGCCGAAGCTCTCTTTGCCAGTGGCGGGCGTACAGAAGATTTGGGCTGTGTGGTAGTAGCGCCGGATGGCATCGCCGCTCACTCCGCCGACAAACACCACGTCCTGAAGGGCGCGCTCCGCCATTATGCGGTAGCACTCCTTGCCTGGATTGCCAGGCCCGACAACTATGAGACGCAGGTGCGGGTACTGCCACTTCAGGCGGCCGAAGGCACCCAGGAGGTATTTAAGCCCTTTGCGCTTCTCCAGCCTGCCGACGAATAAGATATTGAGCTTGCCGTCATTGAAGGCATCGAAGGGCGGCACCCGTTCCGAGAAGAGGTCCACGTCTATGCCGTTGGGTATGATGTGGTAGTCGCCTGGAAAGGACTTGCTCACGTACCTGCGGGCAGGCTCAGAGACGGCAATACGGGCGTCAAGTTTCTGGAACCATCTGTCTATCAACCGGCGGCTGAGCAGGTACTGGAGCCCACTACCATGAAAAGCATGAAAGGTCCCAACATTGGCGGCGTTGGAAAAGCGAAGCACGGTCAGAGGGAGGACCGGCGCCAGGGGCTCGTGCAGATGAATGACATCGAACCGCTCCTGATCTAGGATGGTCTTAACGCGGTGTTCCAGCCACACGGAAAGGGATAGGCGGGCGATGGAGCCTCCGCTGGGGACGGGGACTGGCCGGCCTATGGCTATGAGGTTGTTCAGGCCAAGTGAGTTGGGGGAGGCTGCGGGCGCCAGGATCTTGACTGTGTGGCCCATGCGCTCCAGTTGCCGTCCCAGACTGGAGATATGACTTACTACCCCACCGGGGTATGCGAAATCATAGGGTGAAACCAGCGCTATCTTCATGGCTCTCCACTACCGCGTAGCGCTTGGATGCCTGTGTAGACTAGTTCGACCATCCCCCTGGCCCAGTTCCTTCGGCCTGCTCAGGACAGGCCTTGCAAGGAAGGGGGTAAGAGAGATATCTGGGGGATACCCCCAGGCCCCCACCAGAGGGCCATGGCCCTCTGACGCCCATTCTTCTCGGCAGCCTGCTACTGCTCTTTCCCTTCGATGAAGGCTTCCACCAGGTCATGGGCCTCGCTATCGGTGTACTGGATGGGCGGAGACTTCATGAAGTAGGAGGAGGGGCCAACTATAGCACCCGACTGGCCCCTGTCCATGGCCAGCTTGGCACACCGGATGGCGTCCACCACCACGCCGGCGGAGTTAGGGCTATCCCACACCTCCAGCTTCACCTCTACGTTTAGGGGCACGTCGCCGAAGGTCCGACCTTCCATCCGTATGTACGCCCACTTGCGGTCATGCAGCCACGGCACGTGGTCGCTGGGGCCTATGTGCACGTTCCCTTCGCCCACGTCGTAAGGCAGTTGAGTTGTGTCTGTGTTGGTCTTGGAGATTTTCTTGGACATGAGGCGCTCCCTCTCCAGCATGTTGAGGAAGTCTGTATTGCCGCCGAAGTTCAGCTGGTAAGTGC
>JAUSCR010000137.1 GCA_030651175.1 Dehalococcoidia bacterium | reverse complement strand
AGACGAAAGAGCGGGACAAATGGGGAAACGTCCTGCGCGATGCCAAGGGTAGACAAATAATCACCAGGAAGGAAGAGCAGACCCTGGTGAGGGTTGACACCATTGTGGCCAGGGAGAAGGACCTGGCCCTGGCTCTGGCTGCGCCCAGCCTACGCATTCAAGCGCCGGTGCCCGGCGAGTCGGTGGTAGGCATCGAAGTGCCAAACCGCTCTCCCTCCCTGGTCACGGTGCGCAGCGTGATGGATTCGCCCACATTCCAGGACATCGTGGCCAAAGGCGGCCTGCCCCTGGCCCTGGGCCAGGGCTCCGGAGGCGATCCGATAGCCACCGATCTGCGGGGGCTTCCTCACCTGCTCATCGCGGGGGCCACGGGCAGCGGGAAAAGCGTTTGCATCAACGCAGTCATCGTATCCCTGGTAAGCCAGGTGTCGCCGGAAAGGATGCGCCTTCTGCTCATAGACCCCAAACGGGTGGAGCTAACGCCGTTCAACGGCCTGCCGCACCTGGCGGTCCCGGTTGTGGTGGATACGGCGCCGGCTGTGAGCGCTCTGAAGGGTGTGCTGCGTGAGATGCTGCGTCGCTACAAGAGACTGGAGGAGCTGGGAGTTCGCAATATCGAAGGGTACCGCAATCATCCCGATGCGCTGGAGGCCATGCCGTACCTGGTGATAGCCATAGATGAGATGGCCGACCTGATGATGGCAGCGCCCTACGACATTGAGCAAACACTGTGCCGCCTGGCCCAACTGGGGCGCGCCACGGGCATACACATCATTGCGGCCACTCAGCGTCCCTCTGTGGACGTGGTAACGGGCCTTATCAAAGCCAACTTCCCCAGCCGCATCAGCTTTGCAGTGGTGTCCATGGTGGACTCGCGCACCATCCTGGACTCCGGCGGAGCCGAGCGATTGCTTGGAAAGGGCGACATGCTATTCCTTTCCCACGAGTCGCCCAAACCACAACGGGTACAGGGCGCTTTTGTATCGGACAGGGAGATAGGACGACTGATGCAGTACTGGCGTTCCCAGAAGGGGCCACCGCTACCGCCGCTTGACCTGGAGCCACCGCAGGAGGGGAGCCAAGAGGATGGCGGGGATGGGACAGAGAGCCCGGCCCGTGTGGACGACCTGATGGACAAGGCAATGGAGCTGGCCAGCCGCTACTCGCACCTGTCCACGTCTTTGTTGCAGAGGCGGCTACGCATCGGCTATCCCAGGGCGGCGCGGCTGATGGACCAGTTGGAGGAAGCGGGCGTGATTGGTCCTGGCGAGCAAGGCAAATCGCGAGAGGTGCTCAAGCGGAGCAGTGAGGTCTGAGGCAGAGATTCATGGGTTCACCCCAAAATGGGTTTCCGCACCCCCGCCTGAAGGCGGGGGTGTCTTGCCACACCCTTCAGGGTGTGGCGCAAACAAGGATTTGGGGATAGATTCATAGCACAACAAAGAGTGAATGCTTCGCGACCTCCAATATCGCTGCGCTTTGAAGCCAACGGTATCAACATCCACTACTTGGACTGGGGCGAAGGCAGTCCCAGGCATGTGGTGTTGCTCCACGGCCTGGGCAGCCAGGCTCACGCCTGGGACCAGTTTGCCGAGGATGTCCGCCAATCTATTCGCGTGGTGGCGCCCGACCTGCGGGGCCACGGCGAAAGCGGCCACGCCGCGGACGGCTATACGCTGGACAGGTTTGCCGCGGACGCAAAAGCCTTGACACGGCACCTGAACCTTCCAGTTTTCAACCTGGTCGGCCACTCCCTGGGGGCCCTGGCAGCCATATGGCTCGCGGCGCAATACCCCGCCCTGGTAAACCGCCTGGTGCTGGTGGACGGTGGGCCGGGCCTTAATCTTGATCTTGCCAGGCAAGGTTCAGCAGATCGCTTCGCGCGCCCTCTGGGATTTGATACTGCTGAGGAGGCCAAGGAGTGGCATAGGGAGCGGTATCCCACACGCAGCGATGAATGGCTGGAGCAGCGAGTGAAGTACGGCATGGTGCAGAACTGGGCGGGCAAGTGGGTCTTCCGCCACGACCCGGAGCTGTACTGGGTACTAGGCCGCTCTCCACAGCAGCTACAGGACCAGGAGCAGAAGACGTGGAACATGCTGGCCGCCATCCGCTGCCCGGTGTTGCTGCTGCGGGGTGAGGAGAGCACCCTCCTGTCGCCAGAAGCCGCCCGGCGCATCGCCGTTGCTGGCTCCAACGTTGCACTGCTGGAAATCTCAAAGGCGGGGCACTCCATACCCGCCGACGCCCCTGATGCTTTCCGGGATGCGGTCATGAAGTTTCTGCTGGCGGTCTAAAGGGTTAGCCAAGGCGCAGGCCTACCAGCGAGCAGGCTGAATCCCGCTCATGTGGTTCGACAGCCAAAGTATTAGCCGGTTCCGGCGTATACTAATGTTGAACGCTTGAGTCTGCTATCCGCGGCCTTGGCCTCAGCACTACAACTACAAATGGAGGAATGCCCATGCCAACGTATGCGTATGACCACATTCACCTGAGGAGTCCGGACCCGTCAAAGACGGCTCAGTGGTACCACCGGATGTTCGGCGCCAGGATACTCCAGACTCCCCAGCCGACCGGGCCCAACAGGGTGGACCTCGACCTCAACGGCCTAGTCGTCTTCGTGGCAGGTGCGATGCCTCCAAACGAAGAGATTCGAGGGCTAAAGGACCCCCATTACGGGCTGGACCATTTTGGCTTGCGGGTTCAGAACCTGGAGCAGGCGGTAGCGGACCTCAAGGCCAAGGGCGCAGAGTTCGTGGTGGAACCCAGAACATTGCCCACTGGAGTCAAGATCGCCTTTGTCAGGGCGCCGGAGGACGTTCGGATCGAACTGGTGGAAAGGCCTGCCTAGAAGCGGTGGCCTATCGTGCAGCCTTGCGACCCCTTTTGGTCCGTGACCCCCGTGGCTGGTAGCCTGTATCTACCAGTAGCTTTGCTCACGTTTCCAGCGCGCTACACTTTGACTCCCGGTGGAGAAAGCGGTAGAGTCTGGGGCTGACTCTTTGTCGCCCACCAAACTATCGGGGCCTTGGCCAGACACTCTAGATGGACGAAGGAGGCCACTGTTGGCTAAAGTAGTGCAACTACAAGTGGACAAGTTCTATTTCCATTACCCTGCCGGAGCTACCATCGTCACAAGCCATGCGCACGGACGGGACAATGCCATGTCTGTAGCTTGGCACACGGCGATGTCTCACGAGCCTCCTTACTATCTTGTCTCCATTTCTCCCAAGCGCTTCACCCACCAGCTAATCGTGGAGTCAGGGGAGTTCACAGTCAACTTCATGCCTAGCGAGAAAGCCCAGCTCGTAGCCTTGGTTGCTGGGTGCAGCGGCAGAGATATTGATAAGTTTCGCCGCTTCCAGATTGAGGCAGGACAGGGTACGCGGGTTAAATCGCCTGTTCTGGCTGCTGCCTTCGCCGCATACGAGTGCCGCGTGGTGGGGCGACATACGTATGGCGACCACGACCTTTTCGTGGGAGAGGTTCTCGCAGTGCAATGGGAGGAGACTGCCTTCTTAAACGATGGCACTCTGGACATGGAGGGCAACTGTCCCGTTGTGTACATGGGAGGCGACTGGTATGCGAGTGCGACCCAGAAGTCTTACCTGGACAGGAGGGCGTTGGTGGACGCAGCCCTGGGAGCCACGAGCAAGGCCCTTTGATTGAAGGAGCCGCCCGCTACCCTGAGTCCCGATTTCTCCGACCGTGCCGACCCTGTCGAGCATTCTCGACTCCTTCGGAACATCCCGACTACGACGCGAGGAGGTCTGGACATGGTGCTCCAAAAGCGAATCTTTGAGGAGCTGGCTCAGGACGGGGATAGCTCTACTTAGCTAGACGATTCGACATCATCCTAAAATCACTGAAAAGAGGGAGTCTTTCAGAGTGGCTTGATGCTATATCATCTATTAGCAGGCTGCTGAACAAGGAGAGTCCAGAGGGGCGAAGCCCCTTTGGTGGGGGTCTGGGGGTATCCCCCAGGTATACTTCTCACCCCCTTCCTGGTCAGGAAGGGGGCTAGGGGGATGGTCGCCCCGACACGTCGGGGTTCATCAACCTATTAGTCCTACCTGAATAGTCATGGCGTGCCAGTCCCGGGACTGCATGGGAGTAAGGAAGCCTTACATTGGGGATAGGTGAGCAATGGCCTTTCTGGGCGACGTTCTAGTCATCAACGATGCACCTGAGCTCAGGCAGCGCATTGCCGAGTGGTTGGCATCGCAAGGGTATCGGCTTGCCTTCGTCCGTGATGCCACTGAGGCAGCGTCTATTCAGCAAAGCCGCGGTTTTAGTGCAGTGTTTTACGGCCATGAGTTCTTGTTCCGAACAACTACCGCCCGCTTTGGACATGCGACAGGAGCAAAAAGACCTAAAAGACAGTCGTAGAGGCATCAGTAACGCGCGTCGGCTGATTACCCATAAACCTTACGAGGAGGGAAGATGCAATTTGGGGTAAACCTGCTCAACTTTGGCCCTGGAGTTAGTCCGTCAGCCCTCCTGCGGTGGGCCCTCATTGCCGAGTCCCTAGGCTACCACTTTGCCATGATTTGTGACCACGTGGCGATTACTACCGAAGTGGGCAGAAGGTACCCTGAGCCCTTCTACGACGCCTATGCTACCTTGTCCTGGCTCGCAGGCCAGACAAAACAGATCAAACTCGGTACCACCGTGATAGTCGTTCCTTACCGTCATCCGGTGCTTATGGCCCGGCTTGGCGCCAACCTGGACAATCTGAGCGGCGGGCGCTTCATTTTCGGCGTCGGGGTGGGCAACGCTCGGACTGAATATGCAGCACTTGGCATTCCGTTCCACCGGCGGGGCGCAATCGCCGACGAATATCTGTCCGCCATAAAAGCTTTGTGGACCGGCAAGACGGTATCTTTCAGCGGACGCTATGTCAGTTTCCAAGATGTCTCCGGGATTGATAGCCTGCAAAAACCTCACCCGCCCATCTGGGTCGGCGGCAGCAGCGACGCCGCACTCAAACGAGCAGTCCGCTTTGGTGAAGCCTGGCATCCCATTCGCATTAGGCTTGACTGGCTACGGAACAACGCACTGCCGAGACTCCGTAAGTTCGCTGAAGAATCCCAGAGTCCAGTCCCTGCGCTGGCTCCTCGTATACGCCTGACCATTACCGCTACAACACAGCCCGAGGAAACGCGCCAGGTTGGCGAAGGGACCATTGACCAGGTGCGCCGGGACCTTGAAGCATTGGGTTCCCTGGGCGCCAGCCACGTCCTCTTCGACTGGTATACAGGCGATCTTGAGGCAACCCGGCGCCACGAGTCCGAGTGGAGTATGCTGGCTCTCCTAGCTGACCAGGTTCTCAACTTGGAAAAACAGGCCCTCCGGTAGTGAAGTTTCTGGTGATGGACTCTTGTAGTGAATAGGCTAAGACCCCCTTAGGACAGCGAAGGGTGGCTCACAAGACCACCACTCTTTGTGACGATGGAGGGTTAGTGGGAAGCCAGGACATGGTAAACTCCACCCAACCCATTTGGTCCCTGCTGACGGCATGGGGTCAGCTTGAATGGGGAATCCCTGATAAGGAGCCTTGAGATAGCACGGGGAGTGCGGGGGCACACCCTTGCAGGGGAGCTTGAGGAGTGCCCCCTCAATATCAAACCTATCGAGGGCGGATGGGTGGCAAAAGCGACTGCTGCCTTTACCCATTCAGCAAAGCCTCGCCAGCGGCGAGAAGCGAAGGAGCAAAATGCCAGCACTTCAGTGGATGAACCACACCGGCTTTGTGGTGGAGGACATAGAGCGCTCTCTGGCCTTCTATCGCGACCTGCTGGGGTTGCAGGTGGAGCGAGACGGCGTCATGGAGGGCGACTTCATCTCTAACCTGACGGGCTTCGCCGATGCCCGGCTGCGCATCGTGTACCTGGGCAACGGGGATGGTCGCCACTCGGTGGAGCTTATCCAGTACTTGAACCCGGTGGGGGCAAGGCCGCAGCGGCCCAACCGCAACGATGTGGGGGTGACGCACCTGGGGATAATAGTAGACGACCTGGAGTCCTTGCACAGGAGCCTTTCGGCAAAGGGAGTCTCATTCGTCAGTCCGCCCGCGTACCGCAGCGAGGCTCGCTACCCGTGGGCGGCATGTGCCGCCTATGTTCGGGACCCGGACGGCAACTACCTGGAGTTCATAGAGCGTGCGCCGGCTCCGCCGGGCGAGACCAGGGCGTGAACGCATGATACTGCTCAAACCGGTTCAGTTCTACACCTGCTTCCGTCGCCGGTGACACCAGGGCCAAACCGAGTAGGCGGACTTATCTTCTATTGTTTGGTTGCAGGAACCCGTGATATGCTCCGGGAGTTGGCCGCAAAGATGCCGGATATTTCAACATTACTCAGGAGGTCAAGATGCTACGAGAAAACCGCGTGAAGAGGATGATGAAGGAGGGCAAGGTGGCGCTGGGTGGCCACATCTCTTTTACCGACCCCGCCCTGGTGGAGATACTGGGCTTTGCGGGGCTAGACGCCGCATTCATAGATATGGAACACACCACATTGGACGCGCAAACGGTGGAGAACCTGATTCGCGCCGCGGAACTAGTAGGAATCACACCCATCGTCCGAGTGCCTGACCACAATGAGAAGACGATCCTGCGACTGCTCGAAGCGGGCGCTCAAGGTATCCAGGCGCCGCACGTACAGACGCCAGAGGAAGCGCGCGAGCTGGTGAAGGCGGTGCGCTATGCTCCCCTGGGCGAGCGTGGCGCCGCTGGGGGCTCCCGCGCGGCAGGCTACGGCTCCGTCCCCTGGGCAGAGCACGTGCGCCGCTCTAACGAGGAGGTCTTACTCCTCGCCATGTGCGAGGACAAGAGAGGCCTGGATAACCTGGACGCTATCGCCTCTGTGGATGGGGTAGACATCGTTGTCGTCGCACCCACTGACCTCTCGGAGTCGCTTGGACTACGAGGCCAATTTGATGCATTGCGCAGGATCTACCGGGACATCGCGGCGCGCATGTCCCGAATTGGCAAGGCTAAGTTGTCGGTGCCACTGGGACACCCTGCCATGCCCTTCACTGCCAGTGAACTCAAGGCACTGGGCGTCGTCTATGCGTCGGTGCACCCGTCCATGGCCGCGCGCCTCATAAAGTCCTTCAGCGACGACGTGACGCACATTCGTCAGCAGATGGTCGGGTAGGAGGTCTCCTAGCCAGCCTTCCAGCCATCGCTCCCAGACCGCTCGACATAGGCGCCGGTGCGCATCACGGAATACGGAACCCGTGTCTCGGGGAAGTATGCGTCGGTTAGACGTTCTACACTCTAGGCGGGGTGGATAGTGGCGTCCTGAGGCTCTCTCCGAGGAGGCTTGGGAGGCTTGACCAGAAGGAAGCTGACGGCGCCAAGGGCGCTGATGAAGGCAAGGATGATGAACGCCAGCCGGTAGTTGCCTTGCCAGTCCGCCATGATTCCGGCGAAGACCGGCGCAATGATGGCCAGGAACGTGGCGATTAATTGCGACGTTCCGAGGATCTTCCCGAAATGCGCCCGGCCGAAGTAGTCGCTTCGGATAGAGGACATCAGGGGGCCTCGTATCCCCCAGGAGATGCCGAAAAGCACTGCATACCCCATGGCAAGTCCCATGGAGTGGGCCAGAGCGAACATTGCGAGAGCCGCCGATCCCATCAGGTTGCCGATGGCGGCGATGTACCGCTTGTCAAACCGGTCGCCGATAAGCCCTACCGAGAAACGCCCGGAGACGTTCACAATGTTCAGGACGGTTACCACCAGGGTCGCTGATGCGCTGCTCAAGCCAACCCCGTCTGCCATCTCCATGTGAGCGAACTGGTGGGTGGTGACAGCGCCAACGACCATCACCGAGAAGCCATGCCCCATCCCGATAAGCCAGAACGCCGGAGTTCGTATCGCCTCGCCAAGGGTGAAGTCCACCCTGCCCTGTGCAGCTGCCGGGCGAGCCTTCGTCTCAGGCTTTAGCTCCTGCGCGGTGCTGGAGACGACCTCGGGTTCACCGTCGGGCCGCATCCCGTATTGCTCTGGCTTGTGGCGCATCAGCAGCCCCATTGGGATGCCGACGATCCAGGAGAAAACGCCAGCCGCGATAGCAGCCTCGCGCCAACCAAGGACGACAATGGCCCAGACGAGGAGCGGGACCAAAATGATCCCGCCGAAACCCTGGCCAGTCTGGGAAATGGAGAGGGCCATGGTGAGCCTGTGGCGGAACCAGTTGTTGATAGCCGTTGACACGACCACCATGCCAGCTAGGCTGGATCCCAAGGCAATAACGATGAAGGCTATGTAGTACATCCACAGGGAGTGGACGAAGCCCAGGAGGACCAGACCGCTCCCAAAGACCGTCATGCCGGAGACGACCATGATCCTGGGGCCGAGTCGGTCCACCAAGGTACCTTCAAGTGGGTTTAACAGCCCGCTTTCAACCTGGGTCAGGGACCGGGCCACCGAAAGGGTACTCTTGCCCCAACCAAACTCGTTCTGTAGGGGCAGGATGAAAGCGCCGAAGCCTTGCCCGCCTAGGCCCGACACTATCATCTGGTTGACCATTGCTGAGAAGACGAGCACCCACCCGTAGAAAACTCTCTTTGGGCGAGCTGAGGGAGGGACATGGAGCAATGACAAGGCGAGCTACCTCATGGGACGTGAAGAATGGAGCGGCCCCCATCAGTTGGACAGGAGAGAGGCCAAGCTAAGAGCGGAGCCTGTTGCCTCAACACCTGTGCTGCTGTAGAGGGCCGTTGCGATTGTACCACGTGCTGCAGTAGGTCTACGTTACGATTCTTACGCTACGCTGGCCCCGCCGTCTATGCACCAGGTCTGGCCCGTCACATAGGCTGAAGCGTCCGAAGCGAGGTAGAGCGCCAGCAGGCCAACCTCCCGCAAGCGCCCCACCCGGCCTAGAGGTACACGGGTAGCGGCGGCGGCATCTCGTTGCTGGAAAGCCTCCGGAGTAACCTGGGCCGGGTCTGGGAAAGAGCCAGGAGCGATGGAGTTCACTCGAACCCGATAAGGGGCCCACTCCAAGGCTAGGGCTTCAGTGAAACGAACCAGGCCGGCCTTAGCTGCATCGTAGGCAGAGCGGGCTGCCGCTGCGCGGAAGGCGGCGACGCCAGAGATGTTGATAACGGAGCCATGCCGCTGCTCCAGAAGGTGTGGACCAAAGGCCCGGCAGCTAGTAAAGGCCTGGGTGAGGTTCACGTCCACAATGAAACGCCACTCGTCCCCCGTCATGCCCTCCGTGAGCTGGCCCGGCAGCTTCACCACTGGTTTGCCAATAGCGTCGCCCACGCAGTTGACCAGCACGTCCAGAGGACCAAAGCTGGCCAGCACTTCTCGTGCCAGCCGCTCCATGTCCCCAGCCTTGGTGGCATCGGCGGCGAAAGCCACAGCCTTTCCCTTGTAGGAGGTGATCTCGCTGGCGGTGTCAGCGGCGCTTTTGATGTTCAGCGACGCAATGGCTACCTCTGCGCCAGCCTCCGCCAGGACAAGGGCAATTCCCTTTCCTATTCCGCGGGCAGCTCCAACAAGCAATACCTTTCGGCCTGCAATATCATATTCGGGTATATTCATCATGCTGCTCCATCCGTTTCATCACCCCATCCCTTGCGCCCTAGCCGTTTGTGCGCTGAAACGGGGGCGTCCAGAAGGACTGCCTTGGCGGATGGGTGGTGCCTAGGGTCAGCGCCTTTGCTGGCGCCGCCGGCGCTAAGGCGAAGCGGGATCGGGCTCCCATCCCCAAGGTCTAGGACCCCACTGCGCCGTGAACACCTGGCCCCGCTTTATAGCCATAACGGGCACCACCGCCTTTTGCACTCGCAGCTTGTCCCGCAGCACGTCGAAGACGTCCCAGTCGCCATCCCGGACCTCCAGCACCGATATGTCCGCCTGACGGCCTACTGCCAGAGTGCCCAATCGGTGCTCCTCGCCCAATGCCTTGGCCGGGTTCAGAGAGCTCATGGTGACCACCTGGTCCAGGGTGAACCCCAGGGCCAGGAAACGGGTCATCATCTCCGTCATGCTGTGGACCGTGTTGAGCCTCCCTGGGATCGTCAGGTCGGTGCTGATGCAATGGGGGAGAAGGCCCTGGTCCAGGATCTGTCGGGCCACTTTGAAGCTGAAGTTCCCTCGCCCGTGGGCCGTGTCGAGCCAGACGCCACGGTCTGCGGCCTCCTTGGCCTCGGGCACCAGCTTGCCCTTGGCATCCAGCACGCCTCCCTTGTTGGCGGTGAAATAGTGGGTAATTATGTCCCCCGCCTCCATGATGGGCAGCAGCTCACGGATGATGTTGGTTGGGTACTGCTCCCCCGAACCGCCTATGTGTACCATCAGCTTGGTCCCACTCTCCTTGGCGGCCCGCTTGGCCAGTTTGGGGAACTCTACGCCCATCAACTCCACGGCTGGGCTCACCATGCGCGCCTTGATGCCCCGCACGTAGGGCCTGTACATCTCCACAGCCTGGAGTGTGGCCTCCAGGTTGATGTCCCCGGGCCCTTGGACCTCGGGCGTACCCAACTGCCCTGCGCTGCAGATGCTCATGAAACCGGTAACGTCCGTGTGGGCCTGGGAGATCACGTAGCGGACGAACCCCCCGAAGGTGTTGCACCCGGCGCCTCCGGCGTCTACCACGGTGGTGACCCCCGCGTAAACACCGGCCACGTCCGGGTTCACCCTATCGAGTCCCACCGCTTCGTAGACGTGGGTGTGGATGTCTATGAGGCCGGGAGTCGCCAACTTCCCGCGGATGTCAATAACACGCGCGGCCTCTTGGGCGGGTATGTCCGCGGCGATGCGAGCGATGTTGCCACCCTGGACTGCAACATCTCTCTTGGCGTGCAG
>JAUSCR010000161.1 GCA_030651175.1 Dehalococcoidia bacterium | reverse complement strand
CACTGACTACATCATCCCCTTTAGCGGGGGAAGCCGAATGATCCAACTAGGGGTGATCAGCCCTCAGGGAATGCTCCGCACCTCTTTGCTCCTATTCGGTTTGGGGGCTTTGGTGGGGGGCGTATCTTGCCACCACCCTTGGCATATGGCCTCAGGTCGCTATCCTGGCCCTGGCCGGCGCCGCCCTGGGGTTTCTTTACACCGCTCCTCCGGTCCGCCTGGCTGCGCGGGGCCTCGGCGAGATTGCAATTGCCCTCGCCTTCGGCCCCCTGCTTGTGGCAGGAGCTACGCTGATTCAGACAGGGACTTTGGAACCCTGGGCACTGCTGGTTGGTATGCCCCCAGGCCTTCTGACGGCCGAGATCGTCTGGATTAACCAGTTCCCAGATATGGTAGCAGACGCCGCCAGTGGCAAGCGCACTCTGGTGGTACGGTTGGGTCTGGAGAGGGCCAGGTTGGGGTATCTACTAATATGGGCACTCTCCTACGCCTTTATATTGGGGGCGGTTTTGCTAAAGGCTCTCCCCATCCAGGCGCTGGCAGGCCTGCTGACACTGCCGTGGGCCTTCTATGTAACACGCCATCTCTTCCGCAACTATCGTGCCCGTGCCATAAAGAGCGCCCAGGCTGGAACCATATACCTCCATCTATTTACTGGGCTTCTTATGATTCTGGGGGTGTGGTTGGCCCTCTGAGGCACATGCCTACCCTCAACGCCTCCCTCTCTGGGGGAGGGGTGTGCCTGATCCTGGGGGCAATATAATCGCGGACTAGCAGGCTGCTGAAAAAGGGGTGCTCAGAGGGGCGAAGCTCCGGAGCTCCGCCTAGGTCGAGACTTCCCGACGTAGTCGAGTCCCGATATATCGTGGCTCTCGACGCCGTCGGAGATGCTCGACGCAGTCGGCACTCGACGAAGTCGGAGGGGATGGTCGCCCCGAAGTGTCGGGGTTCATCACCCTGCTGGACTCAGAGGCAAACTCTATGACACAAGAGCAGGAGGAACGGATGCAATACAGGATTTTGGTTTCCCGGTGGTTTCTCGCAGCACTGGGCTTGGTTTTGGTGGGGCAGTTTGCATTGGCTTGCAGCTCCGGGGAGGCGCCAACACCAACGCCCGCCGCCACAGCCACTCCAACACCTATCAAGGTACGGGTGGGCCTACTGCCCATCATAGACAGCCTTCCCTTCTTTGTCGCCGAAAAGGAGGGGCTGTTTGCCGACGAGAAGTTGCAGGTGGAGCTGGTGCTGTTTGCCAGCGCTCTGGAGCGGGACACCGCTCTTCAGACCGGCGGGACAGATGCTCAACTGGCGGACCTTATAGCCTCAGGGGTGCTTAACCGCGATAAGGAAAGAATCAAGATCGTGGACACAACTCACCGGGCCACTCCCGAAAAGGGGATGATTTTTATAGTGGCCGGGCCCAAGAGCAACATCCAGAAACCCGAAGACCTCAAGGGCAAGAAGATAGGTGTTTCGGAGAACAGCCTTATTGACTATATAACCGATAGCCTGACAGAGAAGGCGGGGCTGAAGCCAGGAGACATCAGCAAGGTCAGCGTGCCCCGTATTCCAGACAGGACGACACTGCTCTCCCAGGGCGCTCTGGACGCGGCCTCGCTGCCCGAGCCTGCGGCTAGCCTGGCGGTTAGCTCTGGGGGAAGGGTAATCCTGGAGGATGGCCCCGCCGGGATAGGTGTATCGGTGCTGGAGTTCCGCACAGAGTTCTTGAAAGATAACAGGGCCGCGGTTGAAAGGTTTGTGCGTGCTCACCAGAAGGCTATTGCCCTGGTGAACGCCAACCGGGCCAAGTATCAGCCCCTGCTGGCGGAGAAGGCGAATCTTCCGGACAGCATCAAGACCACTTTCCCTGTGCCCGCTTTCCCAGAACAGAACATTCCATCCCGCCAGGATGTTCAGGCGGCGGTGGACTGGATGGTACGCAGGGGCCTTCTGGACAAGCCCCTTACATACGAGCAACTGGTGGACACCACCTTGCTGAAGAAGTAGCATTTTCTCGGCGTCGGGTCCGCCTGCTTTGCAGCGGGTGGGCCTACGTCGTGTCTCGCCGTCCGCCACGCACAAGTAAACGAAACCTGGGCGGCGCGCCTCTTAGTAGCCCTGGGCTATAATGGTTGGCCTCTGGGGGATAATGAGGGAATGTTCGACCACGGCACACCAACACGAGGGCCCCAGGAGATTGAGACTGGAGGAGCGGCCGCAGCGGAGGTCCGGAATATGGCCTTTGCCTACGGACCCGATGCTCCTCTTTTCCATCACTTCTCTTGGAGAATAGCCGAGGGCAACGCCTGGGTGGTGATAGGGCCGTCCGGGTGCGGCAAGTCCACCCTGCTCTACCTGCTGGCCGGGCTGCGCCATCCCAGCGGCGGATTGGTGGAGGTAGATGGAGTCTCCGTTACGGCGCCCCGGCCCACCACGGGGCTTGTCCTCCAGGACTATGGCCTGTTGCCTTGGGCCACAGCCAGAGAGAACGTGGCGCTGGGGCAGCGTATTCGGGGAGTCGCTCCTGCCCGGCGACGGGAGATTGTGGACCAGTGGGTGGAACGCCTGGGCCTTTCCCACGTGGCTCACCACTATCCAGGCCAGCTTTCGGGAGGGCAGCGACAGCGGGTGGCCATCGCCCGCACCCTGGCCCTCCAGCCCACGTTATTGTTGATGGACGAGCCTTTTAGCTCCCTGGACGCCATGACGCGGGAAGAGCTTCAGGACCTGGTGGTGGAGCTGGGCAGGGGTAACAATACCACCACTGTCATGGTGACCCACAGCATCGAAGAGGCGGCGTTCCTGGGTAAGCGGATCCTGGTTCTGGGACACCCGCCCATCCTCTCAGGATACGAGATGGAGAATCCGCAGGCTAGGGAGGCGGGATACCGGCAGCGCCCAGAGTTCCACGATGTGTGCGCGCGCCTGCGCCGCCTGATTTACGAGGGCAGTAATGGTGTGGCACCCAAGGCGGTATAGCTGGCTGCTGGCCCTGGCGGGACTGCTGCTGGCCTGGCAAGCGGCCGCTCTGCTGGTACACGATGATGTGCTGCCTACGCCGGTGGCGGTGGCGCCTGTGCTGGTGCGCCAGATGACCAAGGGCGACCTGGCCACCCACCTACTGGTGAGCGGCTACCGGGTAGTCCTCAGCGTGGCTCTCGCCGTGGGCCTGGCCATGCCCGTGGGCCTTGTCCTTGGGCTTAACAAGACACTCAATGCCATCACCTCGCCGGTGGTGTACATCTCCTACCCAATTCCCAAGATAGTCCTTTTGCCGGTGCTGCTTCTGTTCCTGGGCATAGGAGACACCTCAAAGATAGCCATGATATTCCTGATACTGTTCTTTCAGGTGCTCATCGTGGTGCGGGACGCCGCCCAAGGGGTGCGGCCAGAGTTGGTGCACTCCGTTCGCTCCCTGGGAGCCGGGCCGTGGCATCTCCTGCGGTACGTTTTCTTCCCGGCTACCCTTCCGTCCGCCCTCACGGCGTTGCGGGTGAGCACGGGGACCGCCATTGCCGTCCTTTTCTTCGTGGAGTCCTTCGGCACCAGTTCAGGGTTGGGGTACTACATCCTGGTGGAGTCCTGGGGTGCCCTCCGGTATAGGGAGATGTACGCCGGAGTAGTGGCCATGGCCTTTTTGGGGCTGGCCATCTACTTCCTGTTGGACCTGCTCCAGCGCAAGGTGTGTGCCTGGGTCCAACTCTGAATCCCGACCTGCTGGCCTGGGGCTACCTCATGTGGTACTGTTGTCTTATTAGCACCACTTAGCGCCACGGACTCGATACCACCCTGTTATGACTGAACCGCTGGTCTTGGCAGCAGCAGTGGCCTATGGCTACCTGGTAGGCTCCATCCCCACCGCGTATCTGGTGGCGCGCTGGAGGCGGGGAATTGACATCCGTCGCTATGGCAGCGGGAATGTCGGAGCCTCCAACGTGGCCCGGCAAGTCGGCAAAGTATCTTTTGCCGTTGTAGCCGCCTTCGACGTGCTCGCCAAAGGGGTGGGGAGTGTGGTGGTGGCTAGGGCGCTGGGTCTGGACGTGCAGTTCCAGGCCCTGGCGGCGCTTATGGCGGTGGCGGGACACAACTGGTCGGTGTACCTCCGATTCAGCGGGGGCCGGGGGCTTTCCGTGGTCGCAGGCGGTCTGCTGCTCCTGGCTTGGGAGGAGTTGGTGGCATCGCTGGCGATAGCCTTTTTAGGATGGCTGGCCTTCAGGAACATTGCTTTGTGGTTTGGCATAGCCCTGGTGCTGCTTCCCGTGTGGGCCTTGTTGCTGAGAGAACCGGCTGCCATCGTCCTGTTTTGCGTAGCGGCCCTGGCGGTCACTGCCCTAAAACGGCTGCTATCTAACCCTGGAATGGCGCCGTCAGGCCTCCGGTGGCGGGACATGGCCATCCCCAGGCTCCTGTACGACAGGGACACATGGAAAGCGGGCGACTGGGTGAAGCGCAAGCCGGAGGACGCAGACCGCGGCAGCGATGGATAACAAGTTGTACTGCTACCGGCACCCCAAAACGGAGACGGCCCTTCGCTGCGGCAACTGCGAACGACCCATATGCGTGCGTTGCGTGGTGCAGCACCCGGTGGGCATCCGGTGTCCTGAGTGCGCCCGGCCCACAAAGATACCCATCTTTGACGTTACGCCTGTATACTACACCAGGGCTGTGGCCGTTGCCGTGGGCATTGGCGCCGCCGCAGTGATAGGCTTGCTCTTGGCCAACGCCCTGCTGACGCCCCTGGGCCCCGTGGCTTACTATCTCCGGTGGCTCGCCTTGGTGGGCGTTGCGTATCTCATGGGGTCGGGCGTAAACCTGGCTGTGGGCCGCAAGCGCAGCCGGGGCTTGCAGTGGATAGCTGGCGTAGCGGTGGTGGTCGTATTCCTGGCGGTTGCACCTACCATGGGGCTATCGCTGAACAGCCTGTTTGGATTGCTGGCCCTGGGAGTTGCGGTGTACTTGGCAGTGATGCAGTTGCGAATATAATTTGGTCTCGGAAGGAGCTTCCCATGGACGCAGAGATCGAGGAATACATCAAGGTTCTTGACTATATGCGCGGCGAGATTAAGAAGGCCATCCAGGGCATGAGCGCGGAGGAACTGAACTGGACGCCCCTAGCGAAGGACACCAACTCTGCCGCGGTGCTGGTCACCCACTTGGCCGGCGCTGAAAGCTTCCGCGTCCACCAGGTGGTGGGTGGCACAGACATAGGCCGCAACCGTGACGCCGAGTTTGCAGTCAAAGTTCGTAACGTGGCAGAGCTAGAGGCGCTGCTGGACAAGACAGGCGTCAGATCCACAGAAGTCCTGCGCAAGTTCTCCGCCAGGGACCTGGACCTAGTAGTCACAGCGCGCCCGGGAGAGCCATCGGCCACCCTGCGCTGGAATGTCCTGTACAACATCCAGCACTACGGCCAGCACCTGGCCGCCATCAGCCTCACCCGGCAGCTTTACGCCGCGAGGAAGGGGTAGGAACTGGCAACCCGCCTTACGCTGGGGAGCTTACCTGCCATTGTCGGCGGGCTTTGGCGGAGAGTGTATCTTGAACCTCTGGCCAGGGAGCAGCTCCACATAGGGGTCGTTAATCAGCGCCATGTTGAGGACTCTTCGAGGGCTTTTGGGGCCGAAGTCTATGTCCCTGCTGGCGATAAATGGGACCAGCTCGTCCAAAGTCCATCCATCCTGTTTCGCGATGGATTCAGCAAGCGTGTGGTAGGCTTCTCGCACGCCGTCGTATATGCCCAAGGCAGGCATTTCAATATCGGGTAGCTTTTCCAGTCCCTCTGCTTTGGCAAGGCTTGGCCGGACCTCCAGGGAGTTTCGGATAGCCTGCCGCAGCTCCAGGATTCGTTCGTCGGCGTTGTCCCTCGCCTCGGTTTCACGCTGCAGCTCTTCCGCCCATTGCCTGATCTGGTCATCCAACTGCCGCAACAAGTGCTCTGCCATCACTGTTACCCTCGATACTGTCTACTGGCAATATA
Organism: Dehalococcoidia bacterium; assembly: GCA_030651175.1. Taxonomy (GTDB): domain Bacteria; phylum Chloroflexota; class Dehalococcoidia; order Lucifugimonadales; family SHYF01; genus SHYF01. Next base: position 14,875 of record JAUSCR010000161.1, on the reverse strand, counting down.
TTAGCTCAGATGGTGTTCAGTCAAGGGCGTTCTTGTGTGGATATAAGACACCCCGCTTGGATTGGGGCCATCCTTTTCTTCCTCCCCTCCCACCCTCCCCCTCACTTCCCCTGCCTGCTACAATAGCCTTTAGCCTTTTTCAATCCGCGCAGCTATGGGAGGGTCACGTTCCATGCCCCTGGAGCACATAGTCGTCAAGGGTGCTCGCGAGCACAACCTCAAGAACATAGACGTGACCATCCCTCGCAACAGGCTGGTGGTCATCACGGGCGTCTCCGGCTCCGGCAAGTCCACCCTGGCCTTCGACACCATCTACGCCGAGGGGCAGCGCCGCTATGTGGAGTCCCTCTCCGCCTACGCCCGCCAGTTCCTGGGCCGCATGGACAAGCCCGACGTTGACTACATCGAGGGCCTGTCGCCGGCCATATCCATTGACCAGAAGGGCGTGTCCCACAACCCGCGCTCCACCGTGGGCACTGTCACCGAGGTTTACGACTATTTGCGCCTCCTGTTCGCCCGTGCGGGCCGGCCCCACTGCCCCAACTGTGGACGCCCGGTGCAGCGACAAACAGTGCAGCAGATAGTGGACGCCGTCCAGGCAATGCCCCAGGGACGCCGAGTGATGGTGCTGGCCCCAAAGGTGGTGCACAAGAAGGGGGAGCACAAAGAGGTGTTCGAGGAGGCGGGCAAGGCCGGGTTCGTGCGGGTGCGGCTGGACGGCCAGATACGTGAGCTGTCGGAGACATTCGCCCTTGACAGGCAGAAATGGCATACCATTGAGATTGTGGTGGACCGCCTGGTCATAGGCGACGGCGCTGAGACGTCCCGCGTGTCCGACTCCGTTGAAACGGCGCTGAAACAGGGCGCTGGCGTGGTGAAAATCCTGGACGCCGCCACTGATCAAGAAGACCTGTTCTCTGAGCAGTTCGCCTGCGTCCACTGCGGCATCAGCCTGGGGGAGATCGAGCCTCGAACCTTCAGCTTCAACTCGCCCCACGGCGCTTGCCCCGACTGCACCGGCTTGGGGTTCCGGCTTGAGATAGACCCTGAGCTGGTGGTGTCCAACAAAGAGCTATCCTTGGCCCAGGGAGCCATCCAGCCCTGGACGCGAGCCGGCTCATCCAGCCCCTGGTACGCCAGCCTGCTGGAGTCGCTGTCGCGGGCCCACGACTTCCCCATCCGGGAGCCTGTGAAGAAGCTAGGGCAAGAGGTGTTGGACCTCATCCTCTACGGCAACCAGGGCAGCACCATCGAAATGAAGCACACCACCCACAGCGGGCGGGTGTACTCCTGGGACACCACCTTTGAAGGTGTGATCCCTAATTTAATGAGACGGTACAAGGAGACATCCTCCGACTACATCCGCCACGAGATTGAGCGGTACATGGCCAGCCGCCCGTGTCTTTCCTGCAACGGCAAGCGCCTGAAGCCTGAGTCCCTGGCCGTCACCGTTAGCGGCATGAACATCATGGACGTAACCGGCCAGTCCGTCGGCCAGGCGTGGGAGTGGACACGCTCCGTAGGGGGTGAGGACGGCGCGACTCCGCCTTTGGCGGAACCAATGACGCCCAGAGAGCACACCATCGCCCGGCTGATATTGAAAGAGATCCAGTCGCGGCTGAAGTTCCTGGTGGACATCGGGCTGGACTACGTAACACTGGCCCGCACCGCCTCCACGCTGTCGGGCGGCGAGGCACAGCGCATCCGGCTGGCCACCCAGATTGGCTCGGGCCTCATGGGCGTGCTGTACGTGTGCGATGAGCCTTCCGTGGGCCTGCATCCGGTGGACGACTCGCGCCTCATAGACACGTTGAAGCGCCTGGTGGACCTGGGCAACACCGTCCTGATTGTGGAGCACGACGAGGCTATCATGCGGGCTGCGGACCACATCATTGACCTTGGCCCTGGCGCGGGTGAGCATGGCGGGCGAGTGGTTGCCGCCGGCACCATAGAGGACATATGCGCCAGCCCTGAGTCGGTCACGGGCGCATATCTGAGCGGCCGGCGGGAGATACCGCTGCCAGCAAAGCGCCGTCGCGGCAAGAGCAAGGCCCTGGTCGTGCGGGGCGCTCGCGAGAATAATCTAAAGGCAATAGACGTGGCGATACCCCTGGGCAAGCTGGTGTGCGTCACGGGCGTCTCCGGCTCCGGCAAGTCCTCATTGATCTACGAGGTGCTGTACAAGAAGCTGGCGCAGTTGCTGTATGGGGCCAAAGAGCGCCCCGGCGCTTGCGACGGCGTGGATGGCTACGACCTTATTGACAAGGTGGTGAACATAGACCAGTCGCCCATCGGGCGCACGCCGCGGAGCAACCCAGCCACATACGTTGGCGTCTTCACGCCCATCCGTGAGATGTTCGCCGCCGTTCCCGAGGCCAGGGTTCGCGGGTACGCCCCCGGCAGGTTCTCGTTCAACGTGAAGGGAGGCCGGTGCGAGGCTTGCACGGGCGAGGGGTACATCGAAATTGAGATGCAGTTTCTGCCCAATGTCACAGTTGCCTGCGAGGTTTGCCACGGCCAGCGGTACAACCGCGAGGCGCTGGAGATACGGTTCAAGGACAGGACCATCGCTGAAGTCCTAAACATGACGGTGGCCGAGGCGCTGGAGTTCTTCTTGAACTTCCCCAAGGTGCGCTCCAAGCTGGAGACCATGCGGGACGTTGGCCTGGGGTACATCCGCCTGGGACAACCCGCCACCACGCTATCGGGCGGCGAGGCCCAGCGGGTCAAGCTGTCCACGGAGCTGTCGCGCCGGGCCACCGGCAAGACACTGTACATGCTCGACGAGCCTACCACAGGTCTCTCCTTTTCCGACTGCGCCGCCCTTCTGGGCGTGCTGCACCGCTTGGTGGACGCCGGCAACACCGTGGTGCTCATTGAGCACCACCTGGACCTTATCAAGAACGCCGACTGGGTGATTGACCTGGGCCCCGGCGCTGGCGAAAAGGGCGGCTACGTGATTGCCGAGGGCACGCCGGAACAGGTGGCCGAAGTCGCCGACTCGTATACGGGCCAGTACATGAAGCGAGTGCTGGAGAAGGCTGGACGGGCTGTGGAGGCGACTCCCTCGCGTCGCGGACGGTAAGCTCTGTCATTCGGTTTGATCCCCTGGTCAGCTAGCCCTCAGATCGGGATTTGTTCCTGACGTTATGTTGAGCATATGAAGCTGGGCCATATCTGAGCGAAATATTTTTCTGGAGAAACAAATCCGATTTTCGTAATGGCGGATAGGACAGAGTCGCCTGCAGGCTGACATGCTGGCATATGGGCATATGGGCAATGACGGCGACGGCTTTCATGAGGGTATGATAAGCTGCAAGTGCTGGCGTGGGATAGGGGAGGATGGCACAGTGAGGGAGCGGCACGCGTTCTTACACGGGCCAGAGCACTGGAGAAGGCAGGGCGGATAGAGACCGTAGCCCAGCAACTCAGACGGTAGCAGGGGGTGAAGGATGACAACCCAGGCTAGCCAGGACCTTACCCGTATGCTCTACTACGGCGATAACCTAGAGGTGCTGCGCAACAGGCAGTGGTTCCCAGACGACTGCGTGGATCTGGTTTACCTTGACCCTCCCTTCAAGAGCCAGCAGGACTATAACGTGCTCTTCAAGAGTCAGAAGGGTACGCCTGCGGCCGCCCAGGTACAGGCCTTCAGCGACACGTGGAAATGGGATACGGCGGCTAAGGCGGCCTATGAACAATTGGTTAGCGACCCGCTGGTGCCTGGCCAAGTGGGCCAGATGATCGAGGCGTTCTACAAATTTCTAGATGGTTCCGAGATGATGGCCTACCTGGTGATGATGACACCACGGCTGCTGGAACTCCACCGCGTCCTGAAGTCAACCGGTTCCCTTTACCTTCACTGCGACCCTGCTGCCAGCCACTACCTGAAGTTAGTCTTGGACACAATTTTTGGACCGGGAAACTTCCGGAATGAGATTGTTTGGAAGCGCAGCAGCGCCCACAGCGACGTAGGCCAGGGAGCCAAGCACATGGGTCGTTTGCATGACATCATCTTCAACTACAGCAAGGGAGACAGCTATACGTCCAACAGGTTGTTCACGCCTTACGACCCAAGCTATTTAGAGAACTTCTACCGCCATGTTGAGGCCGGAACCGGCCGAAGATATATGTTGGGGGACCTGACAGGCCCGCGCGGGGCTGCCAAGGGAAACCCCCGTTATGAGTTCATGGGCGTCACAAGGTATTGGCGCTACACTAAGGAACGGGTGCAGGAGCTTTTGGAGCAGGGGCGCATCGTTCAGTCAAAGCCAGGAGCAGTTCCTCGATATAAGCGCTACTTGGACGAGATGCCCGGAGTGCCGCTTCAGGACATATGGGATGACATCCTCCCAATTGGGGCACAGGCCAAGGAAAGGCTAGGCTACCCCACCCAGAAGCCTCTGGCTCTACTCCGCCGCATCATACAGGCCTCTTCCAACCCTGGCGACCTGGTGCTGGACCCGTTCTGCGGATGTGGAACGGCGGTGGTGGCCGCCGAGGAGTTAGGCCGCTCCTGGATTGGCATTGACGTCACCTACCTGGCCATGGACGTCATGGCTCGCCGCTTACGCGACCACTTCCCCAAAATCCAGTTCGAGGTCCGCGGCCAGCCCAGAGACGCAGAAGGCGCTTTGGCCCTGGCCCAGAAGGATCGCTACGAGTTCCAGTTCTGGGCCCTCAGCCTGGTAGGTGGCCAGGCCGTTGTGCCGGATAGGCGCGGGCCAGACCGGGGGATAGACGGCTACCTTCTCTACCAAGCAGGAGGCGAGCTAGAACGGGCTATTGTCTCGGTCAAGAGCGGAGGCGTGGGCGTCAGGGATGTCCGGGACCTACACGGCACCATGCAGCGAGAAAAGGCCGAATACGGCCTCCTTATTACCCTGGAGCAGCCCACCGCGCCCATGCGCAAGGAGGCCGTGGATGCCGGCCAGTACCAAATGCCCGGCATTGGTGCAAGCATCCCTCGAATCGAAATCCTAACTGTCGAGGAACTGCTACTGTCAGGAAGGAGGCCCGCCGTAGCGCCGTACTCGCCTGGTCCCGTGGCCCAAGCGCCGCGCCTGCGGCGGCGCAGAGGAACGCAGCTTGCGCTCGGTGCCCAAGAGAGTCCGGAACCCTAGTGCCATTCCACTTGCATCTCCATTGTGTTACCATTACGTATACGTAACGTATCCATAGGGGTATCTATGATAGACCTGCTCCAGAATCCCTTTTTCGGTGTCCACGAGCTTCGCAAAGAGCTGACTCGTCTTCTGGAGCTGGTCCACAAGGAAGGGGCGGATATCGTGGTTACCCAACAGGGGAAACCCGTAGCCGTGCTCCTGAATGTGGAGAAGTATCTAGAACTGCGCGAGGCCATACGAGATCTCTCGGACCCGCAGTACGCCAGAGAGCTAATTGCCGCCAAAACAGAGATGGCGGAGGGGAAGGCAATCCCTAGTGAGGAGGTCTATCGGGAAGCTGGGTTGAGCTAGGTGTACCGCCTACTCTTCTCTCCCAAGGCCAGGCGAGCTTTCCTTGAACTGCGAATAGAAGACGCACAATCGGTGAAGGCGGCCCTGGACCGCCTTCAGGAGAATCCACGCCGGCGTGGCGTGGTCGCGCTGCACGACCTTCGGATTGCCACTTACCGCTTCCGTGTCGGTTGGTACCGCGTCCTCTTTGACATCAACGACAGAGACCAGACCCTATCTGTCCTGGACATCCGCCGTCGAAATGAGAGAACATACCGCTAACAACTGGTGGAACCAAGCGCATGATCATATCCCACAACCATTCATCCTTCACAGTGAGCGATTTGAATCGCTCCGTGGCATTCTACCGCGATGTCATAGGTTTCAAGGTAGACGTCACCCTCGAGACGGAGAGCGCGGCCATCAAGCAGATCACCGGCTTCCCGGACGCCCACCTGAAGATAGCGCACCTGCTCCTGGGCAGCTTCCGCCTGGAGCTGATCCAGTACCTGGCACCAAAGGGCCGGCCCGTAGACCCGTCCACATGCAACGTGGGCACCGCTCACATAGCCTTCTACGCCGACAACGTGGACAGCACATATCGGGAGCTTCAGGCCAAGGGGGTGCGGTTCAAGGGTGCGCCCGTGGCTGCGGCGGCAGGACGGCCCCGCGTGGCATACTTCCTGGACCCCGACGGCATCACGCTGGAGCTTAGCCAGTCGCCGGGGTAGAATAGCACCAGTTCGGAAAACCCTCACCCCCTGTGTCCCCCTCTCCCGCCTGATGCGGGAGAGGGGGAGGGAAATATAGCTGGGGGACACCCCCAGACCCTCGGCAAAGGGGGCAACGCCCCCTTTGCAATCCCCTGAGGAGGAGTTCCGAACAAGTTGTTGGAGTAACCTGTATTCCTCAGGCGAGGCTACTATGCACCATCAGGAGCAAGGAAGTTGACTCAACAACCCGGCCCGCATCAATTCTCTCCCGGCTCTTTTGCTGAAGTGCTGGGCATAGAGGAGGTGGAGACAGGGGAGGGATGGGCGCGCCTGCGGATGCCCATACGGGCGCACCACATGCAGTCCAACAACGCCGTGCACGGGGGCGTCATCATGACACTGGCGGACACCGCCTTCTGGCGCGCCGTGACCACCCTTCTATCTGCCGGCCAGAAGGCGGCTACCTCGGAGCTGAAGGTCAACTTCCTCCGGCCTGCGCGAGGCGATTTCCTGGTAGCCGTAAGCCGCGTGATCCACAAAGGTAGCCGGCTGACGGTGGGAGAGGCCGATGTCACCGATGGCGAGGGCAATTTGGTCGCTAAGGCCCTGGGCACCTACGTCATCTTGGAACAGCGATGAGGCTCACTGAGGTCAGCGCGCAGGGCCACGCCGTAATAGGGGCTGCGCTTGTGGCCCGGCACCATCTGGAGGAGAGTAGAACATGAACGAGCAACTAGGCGAAGCACGGCAGCAGATTCTGGCAACGGTGCGCGATTTCGTCCAGCGGGAGGTGTCGCCTGTGGCCAGCAGGTATGAGCAGGAGGACATCTATCCCCATGAGCTTGTGGAGCGGATGAAGGAGCTGGGGCTGTTTGGCATTGTGGTCCCGGAGGAATACGGCGGCCTGGGGTTGGACTACACCACATTCGCCATGGTATTCGAGGAGCTGTCCAAGGGGTGGATGAGCATCTCTGGCGTCATCGGCACGCACTCCATCCTGGCCTATGTGATAGCCAAGTTCGGGACCGAGGACCAGAAGGGCCACTGGCTGCCTTTGCTGGCCAGAGGTGAAAAGCGCGGCGGGCTGGGTCTGACGGAACCCGACGCCGGTAGCGACGTGGCGGCCATGAAGACCACGGCAGTCCGAAACGGCGATGAATACGTCATCAACGGCAGCAAGCTGTTCATCACCAACGGTAGATACGGCGACGTTTTCCTGCTCCTGGCCAAGACCAACCGCGAAGCCCAGCCACCGCACCGCGGTATCAGCGCCTTCATTGCTGAGAAGGGGCCTGGCTTCACCGTGGGCCGCGACCTGAACAAGCTGGGATACCGGGGCGTGGATACCTGCGAGCTTGTTTTCCAGGACTACCGCGTTCCAGCCGAAAACCTTGTGGGCCTGAAAGAGGGGCAGGGCTTCTACCAGGTGATGGAGGGCCTGGAGACGGGGCGCATCAACGTTGCGGCCCGGGCCGTGGGTGTCGCCACCGCCGCCTTCGAGGCTGCCATAGCATACGCTCAGCAGCGAAAGACATTTGGCCAGGCCATCGCCCAGCACCAGGCCATCCAGCTCATGCTGGCGGATATGGCCACGAAGGTGCAGGCGGCCCGGCTACTGGTGTATGACGCGGCGGCCAAGAAGGACCGCGGCGAGCGGTGCGATCTGGAGGCGGGAATGGCCAAGCTGTTCGCCAGCGAGATGTGCGCCCAGGTGACCCTGGACGCCATGCGCATCCACGGGGGGTACGGCTACATCAAGGACCTGCCCCTGGAGCGGTACTACCGGGATGCGCCTCTGATGATAATAGGCGAAGGGACCAACGAGATCCAGAAGCTAGTGATTGCCCGCAACCTGCTGCGGAGGTACGCCTCCTGAACCTGGCAGGTTGTTTAGAATGGGGAGTCCAGAGGGGCAAAGCCCCTTTGGCGGGGGTATGGGGGTGTCCCCCGTTTCTCTCTTTTCTTACCCCCTTCCTTGCAGGAAGGGGGCCAGGGGGATGGTCGAAGGAGTTTTCAACACTTAGCCAAAATCCCTCAGGGGGCGCTGGTCTTCCGGCGACCACCGGCCATCCCCGCTTCCAGGGCCTTGACCTTGTTCAGCCGTCGCAGGTGCCGCTCCTCGCCGGAGAACTGGGCGCTCAGAAAGGCGGCCACCAGCTCCCGGGCCAGCTCCGCGCCCACAACGCGGGCTCCCAGGCAGAGAACGTTCATGTCGTCGTGCTCCACCCCCTGGTGGGCGGAATATGCATCGTGGCAGACCGCTGCCCGCACGCCTGCTATCTTGTTGGCCGCCACACTGCCTCCTACGCCGCTGCCGCACACCACGATGCCTCGCTCCGCCCGCCCTGCGGCCACGGCCTGGGCCACGGCCTGGGCGAAGTCCGGATAGTCGTCGGTGGGGTCAAGGGTGTGCGCCCCCAGGTCCTGCACCTGGTGGCCCAAGTCCCGTATCTGGGTCACCAGCGCAGCTTTGAGGGGAAATCCGCCGTGGTCTGCGCCTATGGCTACACGCATGTCTGCCTCTCAATACTTTCTTGGGTGCACCTTTGCATTGTGGGCAAAGGGTTGGTAGGAGTCAACTGTGCAACTGTCATGTTCGCCTCCCTTAGCAGCGGGACCTGTTCTCTCCGTCTGCCGTCGGTATCCATCCTAGATTCCTCTATGCGGCTGCGTTAGGTACATTCCTACCAAACTTTCTTGGCGGGTGTACCATTGGGAGGCGGAGTGGCGGTTGGAACAGGATGGGATAGCGGGAGAGCGAAAGTAGAAAAGCTAGAGGTGAAAACAGGGGTGGACCTGAGGAGGGTGGCCCCCGCAGCCAGATTGCCACGGCCCTCCTCCCATGGGCTTTGCCTTCACGCTTGTCTAGCAGGGTGATGAAAAACCCTTTCCGCCCATCCTCTCCGACTTCGTCGAGTGCCGTCGGCATCTCGATGAGCGGAGCATCATCGGACCTGCCCCCTCCCTTTCAGGAAGGGGGGACAGAAAATTTCTGGGGGACATCCCCAGTGCCCCCGCCAAGGGGCTTCGCCCCTCTGGACTCCTCTTTTTCAGCAACCTGCTAGATCGGTTTTATACCCTTATGCCTCCGGAAAGCGGCGGCGCAATGCCTCCCGCGCGCCGTTGCGAATGGGAGGGAAATGGCTGAAGCATATCGCTTCAAAGTCCAGGGCCATCAGCTTGCCCACCGACTGCATCGCTTGCGCTGAGTCCTGGGTGACGCCTGCTGCCGGGGGTGCTATCTTTCCGAACCTGTATTGCAGGGCGTCGCCCACGATAAGCACCTTCTGAGGCAAAGCGAAGAGAGAGATGCTACCCAACGTATGCCCCGGCGTATGCACCACCTGCAATTTGCGCTGGCCGTCCAAGGCCAGCTCGTCGCCATCCTCCAGCAGCATGTCAGCGTTTGGGGGATTGTCGTACATCCGCCGCACAATGGGGTCGGTTAACCCTGCTATTACGGCATTGCGGAAGGGGCTGGTGGCAAGCCTCTCGCCGGATAGTTGGGGCCACTCCTCCTTATGCATCGCCACCTTTGCGCCTGTTTCCTGAGCCAGACGGCCCAGGTTGCCTGAGTGGTCAGGATGGTAGTGGGTTAGAAATATCCAACGCACCTGGCCCAGGGAGATCCCTAACCTCTTGAGGCCGGAGGCGATTACGCCAAAGCTCCCCGGCCCGCCGCTGTCGACCAGGGCTGCGCCATCGTCTCCCAGGAGGACGGTGACCCTGGCTCCGATAGCTCTGAGCTGGTAAATACCAGGGGCCACGTATATGGGCTTGCCGAAGTTCATGGCTGCCTCTTTTTTATAGGCAACAGCCATTTACTTGAGTTGTCGGACATGGTGACCTTTGCCGGCATACTTACGTCGAAGACATTATAGCTTGGCCGTCAAAGGGCACCGAGTTGCTATCGCCATTGGCACATAATATACTCAATACCTCATTTTGCGTACATTGCGGCCTGCGTAGCTACGCACCTACCTGCTCAACCCGGTCAAGAGTCCGATTCAAGATAGTCTGAAAGGAAGAGGAGTACCATGAAAGCAAAGAGGATTGGTTTACTAGTAGGTCTGCTAGGTCTGCTCGCAATTGTGGCCGCCACAACAATGGCCGTAGGCCGGCCCAGTGCCCAGGGCGCTCCCGCGGCCAAAAAGGAGGCCGTGCTGCAGTTCAGCGTCACAATTGGCGACCCGGACTTCGACTTACTCAGGGCTATTGGCGACCCGGACTTCGATTTGCTCAAGGCTGTCGAAGGGGCTATACGCAGGGGTGCCAATATTGGCTCCAGCGGCCAGGACGGCTTTAGCGTCGAATCCTTCTTCGACATTGAGTACCAGATCAAGAAGGGTGGTACAGATTTTGGCCTTCCCTCACCGGGTCACACTACCTTGACGGTTGTGATGCACGCCACGCCCAACGGACCTGTGGACCCTGTGGTGGTCATAACAAACGTTCAGAACGCGCTGGATAAGGAGCTGGACAAGATGCAACCCAAAAAGGAGAGGGAGTTCGCAGGGCACGTGACTCTCATAAAGTAGAGCGCCCTGGCCCAAGCCGCCGTTGCATGCATTGGGCGTGTGACGGCGGCCACGGCCCGGGAGTTGGGCCTGCGCGTGGACGTTGAGGCCCAGGTACACACTATACCTGGGCTGGTGGAGGCGCTGAAGGGGTACTTCAGCGCCCCTCAGCACCCATGAGGGAACAGCCGCAGAGTGGCCCGGTACAGCGAGGGCGCTTACTTCGCAGGCAACGTCTGGGAGTAGGCCAAGACATCCGCGACATCCTGGATGCTCCAGTTAGTTACCAGCCCCGATGGCATACTGGCGCCTGGCTGGCCATAGCGTACCTTGTGCATGAACTCCCACGGGTTATCCGCAGCCAGCGTCCCCACGTATTCAGGTGCGGCGGCGTCGCCGAAATTGAGCTGTTTGCCATTGGCGCCGTGGCAGGCGGCACAGGTGCCGTCATAGCGCGTCTTTCCGCGAGCGACGTCCGCTCCGATGGGCTTCTTGGTAGCATAATCTATATACGGAGTCTCGTTTATCAGACTTTGGCTGAGAAAAGCGGACAGCTCGTTGAGGGATTGCGCATCGAGGAGTTTGGAGAAATCATGCCGAGAATCGGTGGCGCCCTTCAGAATCTCCAGAATCTGTTGTTGCGACTTAGTAGTGCCGGCATCGTAGACTCCAACAAACCCCGTGAGGTGAGATCCTTTGCTATAGGCGCCCCCCTTCCCCTTGTAGTCCCAGCCGTGGCACTCCTTGCAGCGCCAGGTGTCTGCTCCGGTCCTAGTATTGGTAGTCTGAAGTGCCCACAGAGACTGGTTGCCCGCAGGAACGGTAGCCTTGGCTTCCTTTGCCCAGCTATCGTAGAGCCTGCCTCCCCTGGCGATACTGGAAACGGTTGCTGGCGCCCCACGCAGTTGCTCAGCGATGAGGGCTTTGAGCTGTGACTCTGATGGGACTGGTCCTGCATCACCCTTTTGCCCTGCCGGGCCTTGGGGGCCAGCGGACCCCTGGGGACCTTGGAGACCTTGTGGTCCCTCGCAGCCTGCCAGCAAAAGTAGCAGCGCAAGGATACCTACAAGACTTCCCAATGCCACTGACCACCTGCTCTTTATCATATCCTGTCCCTCCCTGTTCCTTTCTGTCGCCACATCTGCGGTGCCTTTAACCTGCTAGGTCGCCAGGCACGCAGTCGTGAGGTTACTACAGCGTGCAGTAGCTTGTCAATGAAAACGCCAAGAAAAGCGACCCTTTGCCATCTAACACAGAAAGAAGAATGCGATCCCCAGAACCGTCGCCACGGCAGGGAATACCCACCTGGGCCGGTCCAGAGTTAAGTCTGGAGCTAGGATGGCCTCCACTCGCCCCCTTAGTTCTTTGCCTCCCGACCCATTTGCCACCCGACAGAGCGGGGCCATTTGCCATGCTCTAAGAAGGCCGTGCCCGTAGTCCACAGGCTCTATCCCCAACTTCAAGGCCATCTGGTCGCAGGCCAGCTCGGCCTCGCGGACTATCAAGGAACCGGCTATGTGGACTGCTGGATTGAAGAAAAGTAACCCCCGAACAAAGCACAAAAGGGGTAACAGGCGGTGGTCACCCCTTTTCAGATGAGCTATCTCGTGTGCGATGGCAGGCTCCAGAACCTCCCGGCGGTGCTCCTCCAACCATCTAGGAGGTAGCAGGAGATAGGACTGTCCTATCAAGGCAAAGGAGCAGGCTGACCTGTTCCTGTTCTCAGATAGGAGGACCCGTGGCTGGCGAACGCCTGCCTTGGCAGCCAGCGAGGTCAAAGCCCTTTGCAGAGCGGAGTCTTTGTTCATAGGAAAGGGCCTGTGATGTCTGGGTATGAGGAGTATAGCCAAGACGGTCACAGCGCCCCGAGCCAGAAGAAGGCCCAAGGCCAGGACAAGGGCAAGGGTCAAGATCGGCCCCCATAGACCGCCGTCATGCTGGTATGGGATCACCTTTTCCAAAGCCAGGAGGCGGTCTAGCTTTAGGACTGGCATCTCTGGTCTACTAGGAAAGAGCAGATAGTAAAGGGGTGGTGCTATGAGGGGGAGGAAAATAGGCAACAGATATAGCTGGATCCTAAGGATGTGGTCCCGTATCTTCAGCGTGTGAACCAATGCCAGTACCAAGGCAAGTGCGGCGAGAGACTGGACGACGTTCTCCACCAGGTAGATGTCTAGGGAACGCAGGAAAGAGCCACTTTCAAACATCTTCTTGCAACCTGGTTTTCTTTTCTCGGTACTTTTGGATAAGCCTCTCCATCTCAGCTAACAGATGGTCATCGTTCTCTACGGCTTGTTGGAACAGTTGGGCAATGGCAGGGCTGGCCAGTTCTTCCAGGAGCCCTCCGACTACGTCCCGTGCCACGTTGGAGAGCAGTTCCTCGCGGCTCAGGGAAGGCGAGTAGATGTAAGCTCCCCTCTCCAGCCTCCTTTGCAGCAACCCTTTGTCCCAAAGCCTTTTCATTAACGTCATCACGGTGGTATAGGCCAACTGCCGGTGGCCCAAGAGTTGATGGGTTTGGGCCACGCTAAGTTCTCCTTCTTTCCAGAGAAGCTCCATGATTTCAGCTTCCCTGCTGCCCAGAATCTTGCTCAGGCCCCGACGGAATGGACTGAAGCGGATCGAGAACTTTTCGTTCATGCCTTTCCAACCCAAGGTTTCTACTACATGCTGTAGCAGGCTTGTCGTGGCTGCATGATATGCCCATCGCCTTCAAATGGTCAACTAGCTCGGGAGATCGCAGGTTATTGGTGGAACGTGGATTACATTCTTGGGGCGGTTCCAAACCTACGCCGTTACCTTTTTCACCAGCTCCGAGACGCTGCCCATCTCCTCCACCCGGTATATTCCGTCCAGCGCTGCCTTGATGCGCTCCTGAGATAGCGTGGCGTGGGCGCAGTCGGCGAACTTGGCGGCCATCTCCTGTCGGCTCATGGGGCGCTCCGGCGTGCCACGGGATGTCTCGGCCAGCCGCGACAGCACGCGACCGTCTTTCAGATGCACCTCCACCAAACTGCGCATACGGTCGCTGCCTTTGGCCTCAATCTCCGGGCTGTGGTAGGTCTCCACCCGCGCCATCATCGCCCGCACCTCCGGCAAGCGCACCACATCGTCGGCAAACTCCTGGAGGCCGGCGCGACGGCGGAGCAGCAGGATGCCCAGGCAAAACTGAGGGCTGAACTTGGCCTCCAGGGCGTTTTGAGGCTCCTTGTAGCGCAGCGGGTTCAGGATGTTGCGTCCCGCTCCCAGGCGCACCTGGGCTACCTGCGACGACTTTATGTCGTTCTCGGTGATAATGTCCAGCAGGGCATCCATGGACGGATGCGACAGTGAGCCACATGGGTAAGGCTTCACCGAGACGCCCGGCCAGCTCAGGGTGTACGGGTTGCCCAAGTGTCCAAGGATGCGAGCCGGGTCGCAGCCGCCGCCCGTGACCTGGAAGTGGCCCCACTGTCCGTCCAGGGCGTTGGGGTCGGACTGGTAGCCCAGCCTGGCCAGCCTTGCAGCCACGACTCCATTCTCCGCCGCAGCACCGGCATGGTACGGCTTGGTCATGGTGCCAAAGTTGACGCGCAGGCCAGCGCTCTTGGATGCGGCGATGCCCAGGGCAAACCTCGTCTGCTCCGGCGATAGCTTGTACAGCTTTGCTGCCGCTGCGGTAGCGCCGAAGACGCCCACGGTGCCCGTGGTGTGGAACCCTTTGATGTAATGCTCCGGGTTCATGGCCTCGGCGATCTTGCACTCCACCTCGAAGCCGCAGCAGAAGGAGGTGATGAACTCCTTGCCGTTGGCCTTCACGTCCTGCCCCACCGCCAGGGCGGCGGCCAGGGCCGGCACCGTCGGGTGGGTCAGCAGGCCGTAGATGCGGTCGGGCGTCTGGGAAAGCTGGGTGTCGTCGAAGTCATCGGCATGGCCGGCCACGCCGCTGGCGAGTGCTGCCAAGGATGCCGAGGTTACGATGTTCGTGCCCACCACCGCCGAAGCGCCGGGCGTCTGGCTATCCTTTACGTACCGCTGTATAAGCCGTGAGCAGGCAGAGGGGGTTCCTGCCAGCATTACGCCCAGGCCGTCCACCAGGCACCGCTTCAGTTCGCGGCGGACATCCTCCGGTATGGAATCGTAGGTCAAGCTATGGATGAAATCCACGACCGCCCCGGTAACGGTGGGCTGAGTTGTCATACATTCGCCT
>JAUSCR010000134.1 GCA_030651175.1 Dehalococcoidia bacterium | reverse complement strand
AAGACACCACATCCGAGTTCGACAAGGAGAAGCTCCAGGAACGCCTGGCCAAGCTCTCCGGCGGCGTGGCCATTATCAAGGTGGGTGCCGCCACAGAGGTCGAGCTGAAAGAGAAGAAGGGTAGAGTGGAGGATGCCCTGTCCGCAACGCGCGCCGCAGTGGAGGAAGGGATTGTCCCCGGCGGTGGGACAGCCCTGGTGCGCGCCGCCCTTATCCTCGATAGCCTGCACTTGACGGGGGACGAGGCCACAGGAGTGCGGATCGTGCGCAAGGCTCTGGAGGAACCGGTCAGGGTCATCGCCTCCAACGCTGGTGCGGAAGGGTCCGTAATCCTGGACGCCATTATGAAGGGCAAGGGCGATTTCGGTTATGATGCCGAAGAGGGACGGTTTGGCTCCATGATGGAGTTCGGTATCATGGACCCGGCCAAGGTGACCAGGGCAGCCCTGGAGAACGCCGTCAGCGTTGCCGGCATGATTCTGACCACAGAGTCGCTGGTGACTGACATCCCCAGGAAAGAGGGATCTGCTTTTTCCCCGCCTCCCATGGACTACTAGACCTAAACAAGGGACAGCCAGAAGGGGCGGACGCTTAAAGCGTCCGCCCCTTTCTTATTTGGCGAGACACGCAGCTTTCCGCAGGCCACCCCCTCTAGCTTTCCAAGCACGGCTAAACCCCCTACTTAGGGTCATTGTGAGAATAAACCCACTTTCTTAGTTGACGCCTTATCCCGCTCATTTCCTTCCCTTCGGCTTCGCTCAGAGTAAACTCAGCTCAGGATGAGCGGGATTGTTACTCCGCTCGTGGTGAGCCTGTCGAAGGGAGTGAGCGGTTTTGTTTGGTGGGGCGGTTAAAAGATGCCCTCCCTCCCTTTACAATCTCTCCGTTGCAGGTTACACTGCTATCCAGTTTCGCTACTGGTTTCGTCGCTCTGAGGTTGTTTTCCAATGAACGCAGAAACAATAATTCCGGTAGTCCACAACCCAAAGGTACAAGAGTTCCGCCCCGGAGACACGGTCAAGGTTAGCCTCCGCGTCCGCGAGGGCGAACGGGAGCGCATCCAGGCCTTCGAGGGGCTGGTGATCCGCGAGCAAGGCAGGGGTCCAGGCAGCTGCTTTACCGTCCGGCGCATCGCGGCCCACGGCATCGGCGTGGAGCGCACCTTTCCCATCTACTCGCCGCGCCTGGAGGCTGTGGACCTCGTGCGGCGGGGCCAGGTGCGCCGCGCCAAGCTGTTCTACCAGCGTGAACGGTTCGGCAAGGCTGCCCGCATCAAAGAGAAGCGGTACTAGAAGCTTCGGGAAACTCTCACCCCATTTGTCCCCCTCTCCCTTGGCAAGGGAGAGGGGAAGGGAATTGAATCTGGGGGGTACCCCCAGACCCCCAGCAAAGGGGCTTCGCCCCTCTGCACTCTCCTTTCTTCCGCGCCATGCTAGAACGTTAGACCATCCCCCTGCCCCATTTCCCTCGCTACGCTCAAGGACAGGCTCCAGGTTTCCGGCACTGCTCCTGCTTCCCCACCAGTGCCAGCCTCGGCTATGATGGGCGCATGGTTCAGCCCCCAGGGGAGGGCCGCATGCCCTATGCCGAGGTCGCAGTTGACGCCCACATCCGGGACGGGCGGACCTTCACCTACTCTGTGCCAGCCCATCTAACAGTCGTTCCAGGTCAGATGTTGCAGGTGCCATTCGGGCCGCGCATGGCCGATGGCGTCGTTTTCCAGCTCTCTCCTACCACCAAAATTGACCCGGTGCGGCCGGTTGAAGCGGCGGACCCCCTGGGGCCGCTGGTCTTGCCGCATCACCTGGAACTTGCCCGTTGGATCAGCGACTACTACATGGCCCCTCTCTACGCAGCCGCGGCGCTCATGCTGCCCCCTGGGTTCCGTAGCCGTACCGTGGCTTACCTGAAACGACCCACCGAAGAGGCCCTGGCCAATCTGGATGCCGCCGTCCAAGCAGCCCTTCTTAGCCGGTTCGCGGGTCGCCGCCAGCGGGCTAAAGAAGATGTGGTGCGACGCGGTCTGAGCCAGGACGCCGGTCGAATCCTGGACAGGCTGATACGAAAGGGTGCAATAGCCAGGTCATGGGAGTGGCGCATCCTCAAGGCCCAGCAGGGCGATGGGCCATCGGTGTCACAGCTCCGACCGAAGGTCGAGAGTTCCGATAAATCGAGAATGCTCGACGAAGTCGGACCTGCCCGGCTGCCAGAGCCTGCCCTTATTCCAACCGCTCGTCAGGCGCAATCCTTGGCTCAGATTGCCGCCGCCCTGGATGCCCGCGACCACGCCGCATTCCTGCTCCAGGGCGTCACGGGCAGCGGCAAGACGGAGGTCTACCTTCAATCCTTGGCCCGCTGCGTGGCCCAGGGCAGAAAGGGCATCGTCCTCGTTCCTGAGATTTCCCTGACGCCCCAGATGGTCCAGCGGATCGAGGCCCGCTTCCCCGGCAGGGTGGCAGTGCTGCACAGCCGCCTATCTCCCGCCGAGCACCGGCGAATGTGGTGGGGCCTCTTTCAGGGCCGCTATGATGTCGCCATTGGCTCTCGGAGCGCCCTGTTTGCGCCGGTGCAACCCCTGGGATTAATAGTTGTGGATGAAGAGCACGAGTGGACGTACAAGCAGCACGACTCCGAGCCACGGTATCACGCCAGGGCCGTGGCGTTGCGCCTGGCCCAACAGACCGGCGCGGTGGTGGTGCTGGGCAGCGCCACGCCGGACGTTGTCACATACCACCATGCCCTGGCCGCCCAACGCCTGCGTCTGCTTGAGCTACCATACCGCATTAGCGAAAGTGGCGGCGACGGCCACCCCCTGGCCAAGGTGCAAATTGTGGACATGCGGCAAGAGCTGAAGGATGGGAACCGCAGTGTATTCAGCCGTCCGTTGCAGGAAGGTCTGAAACAAACCGTCGGCAAGGGCGGCCAGGCCATCCTGTTCATCAACCGCCGTGGCGCCGCGGGCGTGGTGCAGTGTCGCGATTGCGGTCATGTGCTGCGGTGCCGTAGCTGCGACATGCCTCTTGCATACCACACGGCCCCCGAAAGGCTCCTCTGCCATCAGTGCAACCGCCGGTCAAAGATGCCGGCGGACTGCCCCAACTGCCACAGTTCAAGGATCCGATACCTTGGCCTTGGCACTCAGAAGCTCATCGGCGAGCTGGAGGCTCTGCTCCCAGGCGTCACCACTCTCCGGTGGGACCGCGACGTAGCTGAGGCGGACCGCGCCTCCGAGACGGTGCTGGAGCGGTTTGCCCGCGGCGAGGCGCAGGTGCTGGTCGGCACGCAGATGGTGGCCAAGGGCCTGCACGTCCCTTCCGTCACACTGGTGGGCGCAGTGCTGGCGGACATAGGACTCCACCTGCCCGACTTCCGCTCCGGCGAGCGCGTTTTCCAGCTCCTCTGCCAGGTTGCGGGACGGGCCGGACGCGGCGCCGACCCTGGTACCGCTATTGTCCAAACCTACCGGCCAGACCACTATGCCGTGGTGCTGGCGGCGCAGCAGGACTACCCCGCCTTCTACCGCCAGGAGGTGGCATTCCGCAGGGCGCAGCGGTTGCCTCCTTACAGCCGGCTTATCCGTCTGGTCTTTGCCCATACCAACGACGGCAGGTGCCAGAGCGAGGCAGAACGCCTGGGACGCGCCCTTCGTCACCAGCGGCAGGCCTGGGCGATGACCGAGGTGGACGTGCTGGGGCCGGCGCCCGCGTATCCGCCACGGCTGCGGGGCCGCTACCGGTGGCACATCCTGCTGCGCGGCCCCGACCCGCGCCTTTTGCTGGACAAGGTGGAGCTGCCCGAAGGCTGGCTGGTGGACGTGGACCCGGCCAGCGTGCTGTGAGTGGTTGATGTTCCCGCTCATTGTGAGTTCAGTTTATCCTGAGCTAGCCGAAGGATCGAACCATATGAGCGGAGCAGCATATGGACGTACCTTACCAAATCGCTCAATGATTCGTGTGCTCTTTTACAACGTTGACACCTTTTGCAACAAGTGCTAGTATCAGCACAATCTTTTCGCGAACTCTAGGGAGGACAGTATGCCAAAGTTCATGGACCACCACAAAATCGCAGCTCCAGCCCCGCCAGCGATGCTAAAGCAGATAGCAGACGGCATTAAGGCTGGAAAGGCGGACCCCAAGACCAAAGTGAAGGCTCTCTACTATGTTGAGAGCAAGAGTGACGGGTATTGCATCACAGATGCCCCCGATGCCAAGGCAGTACATGCATATCACGAGGGCATGGGTATCAAGTTGGCCGGCGGCGATGTGACCGAGGTGAAGACGGCCGTCTAAATGACGGGTAGGCCGTATAACAATCGAATATGCGTGAAGAAGGCCCCGACATGTCGGGGCCTTCTTCCTTTTAATGGGTTTGCAGCCTCTAAGTCTGTCCTAGTAGGTTCCTCATCTGCCCCTTCAACGTCGTCCAGTGGTCTCCCACGCGGCCCAGCTCTTCGGGCGTCAGCTCCGCATACCGCTTGCCAATTTGTGGGAAGTACCAGACGGCTCCTACCCAGAAGCCGTCCTTGATCAGCGTTTCGTCAACTTCCCTGGTTATGATGCCTTCGCCGCTCTGCGCCTCTGCGGTGTGCAGCAGGCGTCCGCGGTCAGCCAGGGCCGCTGCTTCCACCCAGTAGGCCCGGCGGTCCTTCCCATCCAGGTGTGCCATCAGCGACAGTAGTGCGTGCGCCCGCCCCAGGTCATCCCCTTCGGCCTTGACCTCACCCCCTATATCCCCCTCTCCGTGTCGGAGAGGGGGACTTTTGAGTCTGGGGGATACCCCCAGACCCCCAGAGGGAACCGAGGTTCCCTGCACCTTCCTGACTTTTGAGATAACACTGCCCCCTTCAAGGAAGCGACGCGTGCGCAGGCTATCCCACCAATCCCCTAGGGCCGGCGCCACCAGGCCGCCGTCGGAGGCGATGGCCATTCCTCCGTACGCCACAGACCAGGCAACCGCTTTCGCCGTGGCATTTGCCTGGTGCGCCAGGCCATCTTCCCGTACCTTGGGTGCTGCCAAGGAGACCTGGGCGGGTGTAACCCAGGTCAGCCCCGAACCTTCCAGCAGCCACGCCAGGCGCTCCTGCTTGGCCCGGTTCTCCGTGCCCAGAAGGATTGCTTTATGCCAAGAGTCCTTTACCTCACCCTCCTTCGACTTCGCTCAGGACAGGCTCTGTGTCCACCTCTCCGCGTCGGAGAGGTGGAGTTTTGAATCTGTGGGATACCCCCAGACCCTCAGCGGGAACCGAGGTTCCCTGCGCCTTCCTGACTTTTGAGTCAACGTCCAGAAGAACGGCTTGCGGCACCTGCCTACCTCCTGCCGAACTCCCGCTCCAGGCTGTTGGCGCTCAGGTGCAGCATGGTAGGCCGCCCGTGGGGGCATGTATGGGGCGACTCCGCACCCTCCAACTGGCGCACCAGGGCCACCATCTCTTCATGGCTCAGCATGTCGCCAGCCCGCACGGCGGAGTGGCAGGCGATGGACGCTGCCACCGAGTCGCTGGCCTGGGCAGGGTCACGGGCCTGGGACAATAGATCAAGCACCTCTCCCAGCAGCCCCTCCGGGCTGGCGTCTTTCAGTCCGTTGGGCACGCCTCTCAGCAGGTAGGTGCTCTCGCCGAATGGTTCCCCTAGAAACCCGTAGGAGGCCAGGGTCTCCTTCCACTCCTCCAGGGTCTGTATCTGCGCGGGCTGCAACTCCACGGCCTGGGGATCCAGCAGCCCCTGCACCTCCGGCTGTCGCTCCCTGGCCTGCTGAGTAACCTTCTCGTATCTGACCCGTTCGTGGGCGGCGTGCTGGTCAATCAGGTATACGCCACCAGGCCCTTCGGCGATGATGTACGTGCCTGACGCCTGCCCCAGCACCCGCAGGGCGGGCAAGGCAGCAGGCAAACTGGCGGGTAGGTCGTTGGTCGAGGACTGCTCCCTGGGTGGGACAAGGTCCCGCCAGGGCAACGGCTCCTGGGTAGGAGTCGGACCCCACCGCATCGGCGACGACGCCGAGGCGGACGGCGATACCAGTGGCACAGGCGATTGGGCTACCAGCGTCT
The DNA here is from genome assembly GCA_030651175.1 of Dehalococcoidia bacterium. Lineage (GTDB taxonomy): Bacteria > Chloroflexota > Dehalococcoidia > Lucifugimonadales > SHYF01 > SHYF01. The sequence continues at coordinate 4,083 of JAUSCR010000134.1, read as the reverse complement.
CCCGGACGGCCCGCTGCACCAGGGAGAACAACGCGCCCTCATGGTGAAACCGCACCTCGCGCTTGGCCGGGTGCACGTTTACGTCCACCTCCGCCGGAGCCACATCCACGTGCATTGCCACTACCGGGTGGCGTCCCTCCATGAGCAGCCCTCGGTATGCTTCCTCCACCGCCTGAAGCAACAGGCGGCTCTGGACCCATCGCCGGTTGACGTAGAAGTTGATGGCAGCGCGGTTGGCCCTGTGTGTGGAAGGTGGCGAAACGTAACCCCAGGTTCGGCGGCCTTCCGTGTCCGTCCCCGACACCTCCAGCATGGCATCCACGGTGTCGGACCCGTAGACCCCGGCCAGGGCGTCGCGGAGGTCGCCGCTTCCAGGTGATGCAAAGCTTTCCTTGCCGTTGACTACAAGCTGGAATCGGACTTGGGGGTGTGCCAGCGCCAACTGGGTTACCACGGTGTGAATGCGCCCTGCCTCTGCCGCTGCGGAGCGCAGGAACTTCCGGCGTACCGGAACGTTGGCAAACAGGTCCTGGACTGTCACAGACGTGCCTTCTGGACAACCCACCGCACCTTTGCGCTCCATGATGCCGCCACGCACCCGGACGTAAGCGCCCTGGTCGGTGCCCCTGGCACGGCTTGTCAGCACCATGCGCGACACCGCGGCGATGCTGGGCAGCGCCTCGCCCCGGAAGCCCATGCTGGTGATGCTCTGGAGGTCGCTCTCGTGGGAGATCTTGCTGGTGGCGTGTCGTTCCAGGGCCAGCTCCAGGTCCAGCACGGGGATGCCTTCGCCGTCGTCTGTGACCTGGATCAGGTCTATCCCTCCGCCCTGGATGCCCACGGTGATGTGCGTGGCGCCCGCGTCCAGGGAGTTCTCCACCAGCTCCTTGACCACCGAGGCAGGGCGTTCCACCACCTCTCCGGCGGCTATCTTGGCGGCTACAGTGGGGTCCAGAACGCGTATTGGCACGGTTTCAACAGGCTACATGAGTGGGACTGGCCCTCATGGTAGCACCTCTGGCCGACAAAACAACGGCCCTGGAAAACCATTTCCCAGAGCCTTTAGCCCCCGTAGGGGCACGGCATGCCGTGCCCCTACTATGAATGGGAGCTGTTTTGCGGCCTGGGTCGGAACCGGTCGTCGTCTGAGTGGCCTGTCTTGGCGACGTCCGTGATTATCCTGTACACCCGCTCCATCTCGTCGTCGCGGGGGTTCTTGAACAGATACGGCCGGACCCAGATGCCACCCAGGGCCTGCGTTATCTCGGGATAGTCGTCAATGACCAGGTCGGGCTTGGCCGGCAGGTTCTGTTTCTCCACCGCCTCAACGAAATTCTCTATCGGCTTGACAAAGCAGTCCGTGACGTATTTGTCCAGCTTGTGCTCGCGCACCTCCGTCCACCGGATCCCCATCCCGGACCATATGTATATGATATGGCCGTCCGCTATCAGCCGCTGGAAAACATCTTCGGTGCCCGGGCGTATGGAGTTGTCCAGGCCCAGGATTGTGTAGTCCATGTCGAAGAATATGTTCATATTTCAAAGTTGGCGGCCCCAGGGGTGGGGCCGCCGATACTGCGCCTTATGATAGCGGAGGCATTCATCGGCGTCAAACGTTTCTCCCTTGTGGGTCTGCCTGTTAGGGTAGGGCGGGTGTAGAGTAGCGAAACCCATCCCCAACATATCACAGCCATAAGGTGGGTTTCACCCACCCTACTTACAACTAGCTTTGGTACTCACCGACGAAACCTGCAATTTTCTTAACCAGACTGTCGAGCACAGTTGTATATTCAGCTTCAGGCAGCCAGCGGTCAAACTCAATGTGCCTATATGTCAGCTTTCCATTGGTGTCCTTTTGGGCTCGTTCCCCGACGAAGACCGACTCCTCTCTTCCTCTCTTTCTGAACGATTCGTAGAGAAGGGGGGAGAAAATGTGTATGAAGAGGGCAGGCTTCGAGTCTGTTTTCTCTGCCAGATACATCCACGCCTTGATAACGTTGCGCACGCACGTCATGCGCCTAGCTTCGAGCTCAATGAAAACGCAGTAATGCTGCGCTTCCCCAAGTATGTCCACTTCTTGCCGCCCTTCTGAACCGGGTAGTCGTTGTTTGCCGCGCCACTGAATATGCCCCACTTCCGTGTTGAGTATCTCGGGCAATTTGTCTTGAAGCTGTGTCTTCCATATCTCGCTCTGTTTGCTCCCTTCGTCTTTCTTTCGTCGCGACTTCTCGAACTGTTCATGCTCATCGGTCATATCTGTTTACCTCCGATTCAGGTTCGAACCAGTCCATCATCCCCGGGCAAGACTCGAACTTCATCCCCCCTTTGCCTTCTGCTGCAAGGCGTACAGCGCGTTGATGGCCTCCATGGGCGTCATGGCCGTGATGTCCAGCTCCGCCAACTCCTGCACCACCGGCGGCACTGGAGACATCAGCTCCATCTGTTTGCCTTGCGGCCTGCGCCTGCGGCCAGGCAGCGCGCCGTCCCGCTTGGCCCCTTCCAGCTCTCGCAGCACCTCCCAAGCGCGGTGAATCACCTCTCGTGGCAACCCGGCCAGTTGCGCCACGTGCACCCCGTAGCTGCGGTCGGCGCCTCCCGGCACAATGCGATGCAGGAACGCCACGGTCCCGCCCTCCTCGCTAACCAGCACATTGTAGTTGCGGACCCTGGGCAGGGAGCGCGCCAGCTCGGTAAGCTCGTGGTAGTGGGTGGCAAACAGGGTCCGGCAACCGAGTCTTGGATTGTTGTGGATATGCTCCGCCACCGCCTGGGCAATGGACAGCCCGTCGTAGGTGCTGGTGCCCCGGCCTATCTCGTCCAGTATGAGCAGCGACCTGGACGTGGCGTTGTTCAGTATGTTGGCGGTCTCCACCATCTCCACCATGAATGTGGACTGCCCCGTGGCCAGGTCGTCCTGCAATCCAACGCGAGTGAATATGCGGTCCACCACCCCGATGGTAGCAGAGCGCGCCGGAACGAACGAACCCATCTGGGCCATGAGGACGATGAGCGCCACCTGCCGGATGTAGGTTGACTTGCCGGCCATGTTGGGGCCGGTGAGCACAACCAGATGTCCTTCCTCTTGCGACAGCTTCGTATCGTTGGGGACGAAGGTGCCGGGTGGCAGCGTGCGCTCCACCACCGGGTGCCTGCCGTCAACAATCTCTATACTCAGGCCGTCGTTGACCTGGGGGCACACGTAGCCATGCCGGTCCGCCACCTCGGCTAGCGCGGCGAATACGTCTATGTGCGCCACCGTCTCCGCAGCCAGCAGCACCTGCGCAGCCGCATCGCCCACCTGGCGGCACACTTGCTGATACAGCGCGGCCTCCATCTCCTCCAGCCGCTCCCTGGCGTTGAGGATGAGGCTCTCGTACTCCTTCAGCTCCGGCGTGATGAACCTCTCGCCGTTCGTCAGTGTCTGGCGTCGCTGGTACTCCTGGGGCACCCGCGACTGGTTGGCGTTGCTGACCTCGATGTAGTATCCGAAGACCCTGTTGTACCCCACCTTCAGGTTCTTGATGCCCGTGCGCTCCCGCTCCTGCCCCTCCAGCCGGGCGATGTACTCCCTGGCGTTGCGCGCCGCCAGCCGTAGCTCGTCCAGCTCTGGAGAGAACCCTTGCCGCACCACCGTCCCCTCTCCCACAAGGCCGGGGTCGTCCTCAATGGCCTGGCCGACCAGCGCCGCCGTCTCCTGGCAGAGGGGCAACCGACGCACCAGCCACTCCACATCGCTAGCGCCGTCGTCTTGTTGAAGCATGGCTTGAAGCTCCGGCAGCGCCTCCAGGCTGCGGCGCAGGGCCACCAGGTCCCGAGGCGAGGCGTTGCCCCCGCGCGCTCGGTTGACCAGACGCTCCAGGTCGGATATGCGGCCCAGGTTCTGGATGATGCGCCCACGACGGCGCACATCCTGGTGAAACCAGGCCACGCTCTCCTGACGCTGGTGGATGGCCGGCAAGTCCAGGAGGGGCTGGCCCAGCCAGCGGCGCATCATCCGGGCACCCATAGGCGTTTTGGTTAGGTCCAGGACAGATAGCAGGGAGTGGTCCGGGTTCCCCCAGCGGCCTCCCTGGAAAAGCTCCA
>JAUSCR010000133.1 GCA_030651175.1 Dehalococcoidia bacterium | reverse complement strand
AAGCGCCTGCTTGAGGCACGCGGGGATGGTCCAGAGGCGGACATGAGCCCTGATTGGGAGCCGCAGGGGTCCACAGCCCAAGCCCCGAAGGCCAACACCGAGGTCAGCGTCGTCATACCAGGGTGACATATTCTCAGAAACGTTGATGGGTGACAGAGTCATAGAACTACCACATCCGATCCCGAGGTGACAATACCCCGAGAAGGAGTCACCAACCACCTCAGCGGCCGTGAAGCTAGGATTGGCATCAACAGCTACTTCCGCCTCTACAGCACCCAGTGGCCTCACCGGACCCTGGGCCACCGGACTCCGGCAGAGCTGTTAATGTCAAATCCAGTGGATGCCATGCATCGAGACCTGGTAGAATCCCTGAGACCCGAATACCTGACAATAGGACCCTTGGGGATAGCAGGCCCCACTCTTAAGAGGGCTTCTACCCTGTCCAGCTGATGGGGGCCACCCCATTCCCCGACGACCGTAACGCCTACGGGGAAAGCGAAGGGCTTTTCATAGGAGCAATCATCTATAGAGTTGGGGAGGAACTTGATCAGTGAACTTGAAAGGTAGTGCAAGCAGGAACAGCATGCCCAGCCCCAGGTATTTCGTGGTGGAGGTAAGCGGTCGTACGCGGTGCAGCGCGGACGCGAAAGCAGAATCGTCTTGGCACACTGCGGCATACCCACACAAAGGCCTACCCGCAGCGTGTCAGCAAAAGAAATCCACCCCTCATGCATGGGACAGCCAGCGGGTTGCCCCATGAGCGCCAAAACGACCAAGCGGGACGAGGGAAGCCGCATCCCTCCACTTATCCGGCGAAACACCATCTACTTCGCCCTTACCCAGGCTCTCCAGCAAGCCGAAGGCCAACTCTCCATCACCTTTGGCGCCATCATGGTCACTCGGCTCCTTGGCTCCGCCAGCCTGGCTGGCATTGGTGGCAGCCTCCTAAGCCTGAGCCGTTTCCTGGTCGCCTACCCTACCGGCAAGCTCACCGACGCCTATGGACGGCGAGCAGGCATGGTCATAGGTCTCATTCTGGGCATCATCGGCGGCATCATGCTGGGGGGATCACTCGTCGTTTCTTCTTTCCCCCTGTTCCTGGTGGGCATTGTCTTCCTGGGCCTGGGATGGGGGGCAGGCCAGCAACTGAGGGTGGCGGCCGTGGACATGTATCCACCTGCCCGCCGTGCGGAGGGTCTGGGCTATGTGCTCTCCGGCAGTGTGGCCGGTGCTTTTGTAGCACCCGTCATCATCGCCATCGCCGAGGCCCTGGGCCGGCGCACCGGCAGCGATCCCGTCTCTCTATCCTGGTTCCTCATGCCCGCCGTCCTCCTTCCCGCCATCGCACTTACACTCATGGTCCGGCCCGATCCCAAGGCCATCGCGGCAAACCTCGAACGCTTCTGGCCCTCATACGAACCCCCGGCTCCCACAGAAGCCTCACAACTAAAGGTCAGGGGAGATCTCCGGACCTTCATCAGAGACAAGCCCAAGCAAGTCGCATACATCGCATACGCCACCGCACAGGGCACCATGACTATGATGATGACCATGACGCCCCTCGTGATGTCCCACGAGGGCCACGACCTGGCCGCCATCTCCCTGGCAGTCTCCATCCACGTCGTGGGGATGTACCTCTTCTCTGTCTTCTTGGGACGGCTCGCTGACCGCATCGGCCGCAAGCCCCTGCTTTGGGGAGGGATGGCTGCCCAGGCTATAGGCGCATTCATGGTGCCCATCAGCCCTCTCTACTGGATTGCAACGCTCGGACTGTTTCTGGTCGGCGTTGGGTGGTCCGCAATCAACGTCTCCGCCACGACGATCATTGCGGACACCTCGGAGCCAGAGGAGCGAGGCCGCGCCATTGGCGCAAACGATGCTTTTGCTGGAGCCTGGGGCATCCTGACACCCCTGGCGGGCGGTTTCGTGGCTGCTGCGGCAGGCATGACGGCCGTTGGAATCGCCGGCATGGTCATGGCCCTACTTCCGTTGCTCATCCTGGGCCGCCTGCGAGAGGTTCGTCCAGGCCACTATGAATAAAGGTTGGCTGTGTGGGCTTCTAATGCTTCGTTAGATCTGTCCTGAGTGAATGGAGAGTAACAGGGAAGCTGCGGCGTTTGACTGCCACGTAGCGCCTGCACAGGGCAATGGCTGCTTGGCTTCGCCCGTTATTCTGCCTTACAAAAGCACTGCTGGACTTGGCCCCTAAGTTCTTGGGCCACCTCCCCGTCGCCTCAGCCGTCTCCACCATGCACGGAATATCCCAGAAATACGTCCCATTGTTTGGGAAACTCAGACTCTACCCAGTGACTCGCCCAGCTACAAGCGGTGATTCCAGACATCGCCGAGTGTGCTAGAATCCGTCGAGATATGCCTCGGCCCCATCAGGCCCTGCGTCACCGGGTCCCCGCGGAGGTCTATCGACCAACAGCGACAACCCAGGAGGCGGGACTCTCGCTTGGGGAACCCCAAAGTTGTCTAACTGATGGGGCCCACCTCGTCTTTCGGGAAACCGCTTGAACGATTCCCAAAACGAAGGGAGCAGACATGCCACAGGTCCGCGTTAACGGCGCCGAACTCTACTATGAGCTTCAGGGCAGCGGCCCACCCATCGCCTTCATCCATGGCGGCTATGGTGGCGCCGCCTCAACAGTGCTGCCAAGGGATGAAACGTGGGCAAGGTCCCTTGCGGAAACTTACACCGTCCTGACCTATGACCGCCGCAACTCCGGCCGTTCCCAGTACAGCTACAACCCCTATTCCCTGGATGATCTCGCCGCAGACCTGCGAGGGCTGCTCCTAATACTGGGCATTAGCCGTTCGGTGATCATTGGCTCTTCTGCTGGAGGGCCCGTTGCAATCACCTACGCCCTCGCCTATCCCGAAACCGTGATGGCCCTGGTGCTGCCGAACACCTCGGCTCGCCTCTGGCGTCACCCGGACCGGGAGCGCCCATCCGAAGAGGTGCGAAACAGGCTTGCCGTGCTTCAGGAGAAGGGCCCGCAGGCTGCGTATGGCCTTATGGAAGAGCAGCGACGGACCAACATCGCGGTGAACATCTCCCCTAGGGGACGGGGGCCGATCCCTCCGGAGGTGGCAGAGGAACTGGCCGAGAGGGAACGCCGTACCCGAGAGTTGGTTGCGGCCTTGCCCAAGCGCACACGAATGCAGTACGACCTGGGTGAATTGCTCAACCAGGCCGCATACGTGGACTCAGACCTGCGGCCCCGTTTGGGGGAACTGCGTGTGCCCACCATGGTCTTGCATGGCGATGCAGATACCCAGGTACCATACGAACTGGGGCGAGAGTTGGCCGAAGGCATTCCTGGCGCAGAGTTTGTCACTATTCCAGGAGCCGGCCACGGTGTGATGCAGTGGCACACGACCATCCAGGCCATCCGCTCTTTCTGCGACCGTGTGTGCTTATGATGCCCTACACTGAGCCTCAGGAGCTACGCTGAAGGTTCGAGTGCTGTCCACAGAAGCCCACCATACGGTACTTGAGGAAAGGTGAGTATCCCTTCGCGTCCTAGCGGGAGGCAGTTGGCATGAGTATGAGGGTGCCTGTGTTGGTAATCTCGGGGTCGATGGGATCTGGTAAGACCACGGTGCTATCTGAGGCGTCAGACTTGCTGGCAGAAGCGTCGGTGCCACATGCAGCCATTGATCTTGACTGGCTTTCGGTGATGTATCCAAGGCAAGGTCCCTTTGGCCAGCAACTCGTGTTTGCCAATCTCGCGGCTGTTTGGCCGGTCTATGCCGCTGCTGGAGCACAGCGATTGCTGGTCGCACGGGTCGTGGAAGATCGTTCGGAACTTGCACAATACCGTCGGGCAGTGCCAGGGGCGGAGATCGTCATCTGCCGTCTGACGGCCCCCGTTGCCACGATGCAAGGCCGCGTTCGGTCTCGCGACCCAGGGATGTTCCAGGCGCAAGGGGTCGCCCGTTCTGCGGAGTTGGCTGGCATCCTGGAGCGTGCGCTGGTTGAGGACTTCACGGTCGAAAATGGCGATGGGCGTCAGGTCACGGCGGTCGCCCGCGAGGTACTCTCGCGTGCCGGTTGGCTCCAAGCTGCGTCGCCCTGATTGGCAAGTGATGCTCCTCCCTCACAAGGGAATCCTTGCGGGGCGGCCATTCTCAAAGGATGGAAGCCTAGAACCGGGATTTCTGGTTCTGGCTCCACTCAATGTAAACTGGACTAGAGTAAGGTCGGCGAGTGAGAAACGATGAGACTGTTTGCCATTGCGTTGCTGGCCATTGCACCGAAGGTGGGTTGCCCACGGAACTCAGGCAATCTTCCACAGGCTCGTCAGCGCTGCGATAGCTCTGCCAAGAAGACACGGGAGGCCGATGAGCGGCCCAGGTAACAGCAAACGCGCCCGGCCACGGGATATCCTCAAGATTGTCCCGTATCCATGGGTTGTTGTGGCACTGGCGCTGATAAGTCAGATGGGGGGGTCCTGGCCTGGCCAGGGCCTTCCAGCTGTGTACCCCTTCATTCAAGATGATCTTGACCTATCAAGGGCCGAAATCGGCCTCATTTCATCCGCACTGCTGGGGGGTGCCATAGCGACCGTCTTCCTGGGTGGATGGCTGTCCGACGTGCTGGGGGTTAGGCGAGTTATGGTCGGCTTCCTGGCTGTGCTTGGCCTGGTGATGATGGGATTCTTGCTGGTGCATTCCTATTTGGGGCTGCTTTTCGTGGGGGTACTCGTTGGCATTGCCGAGGGCCCCGGATATCCGACGTCCACCAAAGCGATCATGGAATGGATACCCCAGCGCACCCGCGGCCTGGCCATGGGAATAAAGCAGATGGGTGTAGCATTGGGCGGAGCCATTGCAGCAGCGGCGTTGCCTGCCATAGCCCTGGCGGCGGGATGGCGAGTGGCCGCGGTGACAATGGGTGGGGCCATACTGGTAATAGCGGTGCTATTCGCGGTTCTGTACCGGGATGCGAGTCATGCTCAGGCTACCAGGCCCCGCCTGAGCATGACAGCGATGCGACTGCTGGTGCAAGACCGGGGGCTGATAGTGGCAACCCTGTGGGGGACCGCAATCAACGGAATTCAGTTCATCACGCTAAGCTACATCGCCCTGTTCCTCATAGATGTAGTGCAGATGCCCAAAGTGGCGGCAGGAGGCTATTTGGCTGCGGCCCAACTGAGCAGCGTGGTGGCCAGGGTCTGCTGGGGCGGCATAAGCGACTTCGCTTTCGACTCCCGCAGGAACATCGTGCTTGGGATCATCAGTGGAGCGGCTGCTCTCGGCCTGGCAGGCGTTAGCCTGGTGAACGCGGAGACCCCAGCAGCCATGCTGCTGCTCCTGGTCGTAGTCTTGGGAGCCACAGTCCTTTCCTGGCCTGGTCTATTCGCTGTGCTAGTGGGAGAGCTGGCAGGGACGGAGAGGGCAGGGGTTGCCCTGGGCGCGGTCAACACGGTGCAGCGGGTTAGCATAATAGTCATGCCTCCCCTCTTTGGTCTCCTGGTGGACATAACTGATTCCTATGCCCTGGCGTGGAGGACTGCGGCGGGCGTGACTCTGGTAGCAACGGTAGCCTTGCTGCTCTTTGGGCAGGAGCCGCGACGCCGAGAGCACGTACAGCTACCTCGCTAGGAGAATCCGGGACCCAAGCGCCAGCTACTCACGACGCTGTCTTCCTGGTAGCGTACCTCTCTGCCATCTCTTAGAAGAGCGCGGCCCAAGGATGGCCGCACCGTAAACGGTGCGACATCGTGCCGCAGCCATCAGGCTGGGGTGTACCAGTTGCCCCCCCTCATGGTTAGCTAAGTTTACCATGAGGGGGTGAAAGCACAGGTTGTAGACAGGGCTGGATGGCCTCTAGCGGGCGGTGGTGTGCTTGACGGCTTCCAGCGCCAGGTAGTACCCGAAGACCCCGAAGCCGTACACGCAGCCCTTGCACACCGGCAGCACGGCGGAAACCGTACCGCGGGCCACGGGGTTGGTGACGTGCACCTCGATGACCGGGTAGCGCACCTGGGTGATGGCGCCGCGCAGGGGGCCAGTGCCGGTCATGTAGCCCGCGGGGTTCATGATCACTGCGTCAATGCCGCGGTCGTGGGCTGCGTAGAGGGCGTTGCAGACCTCCCCTTCGATGTTGGAGTGGAAGAACTCCACCTGTACGCCCAGCTTCATGGCGTACCCCTCGATCTCCTTGTTGATCTGCTCCAGGGTGGCCGTGCCGAAGATCTCGACCTGGGCCTTGCCCCGCATGTTCATCCCTGCGCCCTGAATCACCAGCACTTTAGTCATGGCGGTTTCTCCTTTACTTCCATTCGTCGCTGTCCCCCCGCCCAAGTTCTGGTATGTCCAGGGTGAGCGGGATTGTTGCTCCGTTAGTGGTGAGCCTGTCGAACCATACGACCTGAGCAAGGCCTCGATAAATCAGGGGTTGGCACATCCCCCATCATTCGGTCTTGCCTCACGCTTCGGGATGAACAAAAGGCTGCTTTATGGCCTCCAGGGCAATGGTCACGCCTACTCCCATGTCTTCCTCCTCGAATCCAGCCATAACCTTGATAGCCGTCACGCCCTCCATGTAGGTGGTAGAACCACCGGAGGTTATCCGAAATGGCCGGTCGTGGCCGGGGTATATGACGTTGCTTAGCCTCATGATCTTTCGCACGCTCGCCTCGGCCTCCCGCTTGCTCCAGAAGATCAGATAAGGACTGCCGCGATGCACTGCGCCAGCGTCGGGGAACGAGTCGCCAGCGATGACGGCAACACCGTCGGGAGTGTCTACTGCCACGCTTATATGGCCGCGGGTGTGCCCCTGCGTCTCGATGATTTTGACCCCTGGCTCAAGCTCGGTGCCCTCCACTACTGGCTGGACATTCAGCCCCTGCAAGGTGGCAGCGAAGTACCTGGGAGTTGCCCAGTCGCCCTTGCGTGGAGACCGGGAATATTCCAGCTCTGCCGGATGAATCAAGAACCGCGCCCCAGGGAACATGTCCACGTTCTGGGCATGATCCCAGTGGGCGTGGGTGAGCACCACCATGTGGATGTCCTCGGCGGTCAGCCCCCGGCTGGCCAGGGCGCTGGCCAGAAGCCGTCGCCTGCCGCAGTGGGCCACGTCCACCAGGATATTGTTCCGCCCCCGTATCAGGGCGATAGTAGCCAGGCCCAGGTTGGACTGGTCGGTGTTGACGTTCATCCCAGCCAGCAGTATGTCTATGGTTGGCATGGTTACCTCCTCTGCTTTTGGCATATTCTATACCTTTCCAGTGGCCGTTGGCGCCGCAGGGATGTGCCCTGCTGGTGGTAGAATGGGCTATGTAGCTTCTGGTCGTTAGCCTTCCATGTGCGACAGGTGGCTAGCGACATGGGCTGGCTGCACACATGCTCACCTGGCAGCCGTCAAAGGCGTCTATTGGCGTAACAGGCTGCTGAAAAAGGAGAGTCCAGAGGGGCGAAACCCCTTTGGTGGGGGTCTGGGGGTATCCCCCAGACATACTTTTCACCCCCCCCTTCCTGGCCAGGAAAGGGGCCAGGGGGATGGTCGCCCAGACGTGTCGGGGTTCATCACCCTGGTAGAGACGGAACTAGATGCCATCCCTTCTCTTTCGCAATGCTTCGGTTATAACAATGGACCCTCACCTGCCTACGGCCCAGGCAGTGGTTGTGCGCGACGGCGGCATCATCTGGGTGGGGCGGGAGCGAGACATTCCACCGCTAGCCGTAGACCGCGTGATCCCCTGCGGCGGCGCTACGCTTCTCCCCGGCCTTAACGACGCGCATATACACCTGCTTGCTCTTGCCTCCAGCCTTCGCCAGTTGGACTGCAGCCGCGGCGCCGTGGCCTCTATTCCGGATATGCAAAGCCTGATTCGGGCCAGGGCCCAGGCCACGCCGCCAGGACAATGGCTGCGCGGTCGCGGCTACGATGAGTTCTACCTGAAAGAGCGCCGGCATCCCAATCGGGCCGACCTGGACGCAGCCGCACCCCGTCATCCTGTCCGCCTGGACCACCGATCGGGTCACGCATGCGTGCTCAACAGCCTGGGCCTGGAGCTGGTGGGCATTGGGCCTGACACCCCTGACCCACCCGAAGGTGTCATCCAGAGAGACCAGGAAGAGCGCCCTACGGGACTCCTGTTCGAGATGGCGGGATACCTCTCCCATCGTATGCGGGAGTTTCGTGCGCCGGAGCAACTGGCGGAGATGGTGTCGGAAACCAGCCAGACGCTGCTGCGGTGGGGCGTCACCTCCTTGCAGGACGCTTCGCCGGAGAACGACTTGGAGCGGTGGCACACCCTGCGGGCCATGCGAGAAAAGGGGGCGCTCCAACAGCGACTCACATTCATGCCGGGGATTCATCACCTGGCCCAGTTCACAGACGCCGGACTCGCCTATGGCGCGGGCGACGACCGGCTTCGCCTTGGGCCGGCCAAGCTGGTGGTCGCTCTGACCACCGGCGTACTCTATCCCTCCGGAGAGGAGATTCTTGCCCTGGTACGAGACGCCCACCAAAATGGGTTTCCTGTGGCGGCACACGCCGTGGAGGAGGAGGCAATCATGGCCGTGTTGAACGCGTTCACGAGCCAAACCCAGGACTTAAGTCCTGGGTTTGTGGCCCGCGACAGGGTGGAGCACTGTTCCGAGGCTACGCCAAAGGTACAGATGCTTCTGAAAGCGACGAACGCTATGGTGGTGACTCAGCCTGGCTTCATCTACGAAAGCGCGGAGCGTTACGTTGCCACGGTGCCGCTAGAAAAGCAGCCTTGGCTTTATCCCCTTAGAAGCCTGCGGGACATGGGAGTACCCCTGGCGGCTGGGTCCGACGCTCCCGTGGCCTCACCGAACCCTTGGCGGGGTATCTACAGCGCCTTGACTCGCCGCAGCGCGGACGGGCTTGAACTGCATCCTGAGCAGGGGTTGCCTCTGGAAGATGCCCTGCGCCTCTACACCGCTGGGGCTGCGGCCGCCTCCGGCGAGGGTGGACTGAAGGGCACCATACAGGCGGGTGCGCCGGCAGACCTGGCACTGCTGGACAGGCATCTTGTGGAAGCAGTCCCCGATGATCTGCTCACGGCGCGTGTGGTGCTTACGATGGTGGGCGGTCAGGTGGTGTGGGAGATGTAAAAGCTAGCGCATCTTTGCGCCCGCCAGCCTCGTCCCCTGTTGCGTACACCAGCTTCCGGACAGGGTAGTTGATCTCAATGCCTTCCTGGGCAAAGCGAGCGTGCAGGCGTTTGATAAACTCGTGGGTGAGCTGGAACGAGCCCACTCTGTTCGTGGCCCTGAGCACCACCGAGAAGTTGATGTTGGAGTCGCCAAACGCCATGAACCAAATCCCAGGCTGGTAGTCCTTGACGACCACGGCCTCTGGGAGGTCATGGATGACCTGGGTGGCAACCTCCAGACATGTCCTTTCCACTTGGTTCAGGTCGCTCTGGTAAGAGACCCCGCAAGAGATAAACACATTGAGGGCAGGGGTTGGGGACTGGTAGTTGGTGACTATGCTGTCCACCAGCTTGTTGTTGGGGATCAATACCATGTTCGCCATGGACGTTTGAATCTTGGTGGTTCTCCATCCGATGTCCTCGACGGTGCCGCTAGGGCCTCCCTGGAGCTCGATGTAGTCCCCGACGCCGATGGATCCATCGGCCACCACCGAGGCGCCGGCCAATAGGTTGCTGAGTGTTGCCTGGAGGGCCAGGGCCACGGCCAGTCCGCCCAGGCCCAGTCCTGCGATAAGAGGGCTGAGCCTTAGCCCCAGGTTTTCCAGGATCATCAGGCCGCCTATGACGTAGATGAGGCCTGTCACCACGCGGCGGACCAGGGGCAGCAGCTTGTCGTCCACCCTGGAGCCGGTCTTGGAGGCGATCTCCTGGCCGTACCAGGTCAGCACGGCTTTCGCTACTTTCTGCAACCCGTAGACCAGGATCAAGAGGGCCGTGGAAAGCCATGCCTTGTTGACGTACATCTGCCAGCGGTCCAGAAGGGTGGTGCTGGTCAGGGCCAGGAAGAAGCCGTGCACCAGGATAAACAGGAACAGTGGCCTGCTGACCGCATCAATGAGCAGGTCGTCGAGGGTTGTCTTGGTTCTAGCCGCTATCATCTTGCCAAAGCGAGTCAGGGCGGGATGAATCAGCAAGGCCAGGGCCAGGGCCGACCCCAAGATGATGCCTGCAATCGTCGCTTGCCACGCTAGGGACACTGCTAAAGCTCCTATTTACTCTACGCCGCTCCAACCGTAAGAGGCCAGGGACCGAAGGCTCTCCTCCACCTGGACAAGCTGAGCCTGGATAGGCTCGTAGACGAGGTCAATGGTGGCCTTGTCCTGGTTCACTACACGACCTCTAACCTGTCCCGACCTGTCGGGACAGCATGCGCTGCGTCTCCTCTTCCGCTACTGAGTCGTCCAGCTTGAGGAAAAGGGGATGAGGCTCGGGAAGCTGACGGCCTGGCACGGGGCGCTGCACCGTCCAACCAACATCTTCTACTTTCCCTGGAAAGCCCAGGAGGTTGTGCAGCTTCTGGGCGCTGAAAGGTATAAATGGGAGCATCATTGTTTTCAGCCCCGCTATGGCCGAAAGAGTTACCCACAGGGATGTGCCTGCGGCGGCGGGGTCCTCTCGAAACCGTCGCCAGGGCGCTTGAGCGTCCAGGTACCGGTTGGTCTCTTGGGCCAGGGACATGGCGGAACGCAGGGCCTCCCGGAAATGGCACAGGTAGAGGTTGCGCCCCACCTCCTCTAGCGTGGCGTCCACGCGGGATAGCAGCGTCTCTGCTGCTCCGTCCAGCTCGCCGGGTTGAGGCACCTTTCCTTCGAAGTTGCGCTGTAGGAATGTCAGCACCCGGTGCACCAGGTTGCCGAAGGTAGCCACAAGCTCATCGTTGTTGCGCCGCACAAACTCTTGCCATGTGAACTCCGTGTCTCCCGTCTCCGGCATATTGGCAACGATATAGTAGCGCAACGGGTCAGGCTCATACCGTTCCAGGTAGTCGGGCACCCACACGGCCCGGTGTTCACTCTTGGAGAACTTGCCGCCGCCCAGGTTCATGAACTCGTTGGCCGGGACATCATAGGGGAGATTCAGGTCGCCGCCATAGCCTATGAGCATCCCAGGCCAGATAATGGTGTGGAATGGGATATTGTCCTTGCCCAGGAAATAGTAGGCCTTGGCCTCGGTGTCCTGCCAGAACTCCCTCCATGCGTCGGGCTGGCCGCGAAGCTGGGCCCACTCCTTGGCCGCGGACAAATAGCCGATAACGGCCTCGAACCAAACGTAGATGCGCTTATTCTCATATCCAGGCACTGGCACAGGTATGCCCCAGTCTATGTCCCGTGTAATCGCCCGGTCGTGAAGCCCTTCTTCCAGATAGCGGGTGGTGAAGTTGAGCACATTAGGACGCCAGTGATGTTGCTGTCGCACCCACTCCAGCAGCCTCTCTTGAAGTGCGCTAAGTCGAAGGAAGAAGTGCTCCGAGTCGCGTATCTCCGGCGTTTGATTGCAAAGGCGGCAGCGGAGGTCCCGCAGTTCCACAGGGTTCATGGGCTTGCCGCACCTGTCGCACTGGTCGCCCCTGGCCGATGGGTTGCCGCAGAAGGGGCACGTCCCCTGGACGTACCGGTCGGGAAGGAACCGTTTGTCCGTTGGGCAGTAGGGTAGGGGAGTGGTGTCTGTGTAAATGAGCCCCTTATCCTTCAGCGTCAGGAAGATGTCTTGCACCACCTGGCGGTGGTTCTCCGTGCCAGTGGTTGTGAACAGGTCGAACCCGATGCCCAGGCGATCCCAGGCGTCCAGTTGGTACTTGTGGTACTTGTCCACCACCTGCTGGGGAGTTATGCCTTCCTCCTCGGCGCGAAGAGTAATGGGGGTGCCATGCTGGTCGCTGCCCGACACCATTAGCACCTTGTCGCCCTTCAGTCGGTGATACCTGGCGAAGGCGTCCGCGGAGACATAGCACCCTGCCAGGTGCCCCAGGTGGAGGTAGCCGTTGGTGTACGGCCATGCTACGCCTACGAATATCTTTTCTGGCATGGGGTGTAGTTTAGCATACCTGATGCGTATCCAGGCAGGCGGGCCTTGCCTGTTGAAAACTCAGGAAGCCGAGTGCAGGATACGCCGCCGGGGTGCGCCTCTTAGCTCTTAGTTCTGGCAGCGCCGGTTCTCGCAGCGGTAATCCAAGTGTGGAAGTCGTCTAAGCCTATGGAGTAAAACGTATGTTGGTTCTTTGGTTTCCAAAGGATGGTCGAGGGCTTGACGCGGATCGTACCCACCACTCCCCCATTCGCATCTAGGATATCATGGTCGACGTACTTGGGCCCCGCGAACTTGTTTCTGTAGTTAGGCATTCCGTGCCCTCCTCAGTAGTTACCGTAGCCTTCTATCGGTGTATCTTACCATACCTGGCACGTATCCAGGCAGGCGGGCCTTGACTGTTGAAAACTCAGGCAGCCGAACTGAGGATACGCCGCAGGGCCAGCAGCGCTGTGGTGACGGCCCGCCTCTTCACCAGGCCGCGGTTGTTGGCTGGAAACCGCTGGTTGCTGGACTCGCAGCCGCCGGCGTGTGCCAGCCCAATATACACAGTGCCCGGCGGCTTGCCCTCCAGTTCGTCCGGCCCGGTCACGCCTGTGATGCCTATGCCGAAGTCAGCGCCCAGGCGGAGACGTGCCGCCGTTGCCATTGCCTCCGCCACCTGGCTGCTCACCGCGCCGTGCCGCTCAATCAGCTCGGCGGGTACGCCCGAGGCGATCTTCAGCTCGTTGGTGTAAGACACCACGCCTCCCTTGAAGTAGTCGGAGCTGCCCGGTACGTTGGTTATGGTGTCGGCCAGCATGCCACCTGTGCACGACTCCATGGTAGCCAGGGTGAGACCCCGTTGGCGCAGCAGTGCCCCTACGCTCTCCTCAGGCGTCTCGTCATCGAAGCCCCAGATGTGGGCCTGAAAGGTACGCCTCAGTTCCTCCTCCACAGGCCGTAGCAGCTCGCCGGCCTCCTCACGAGTTGCGCCTCTGGCAATTATCCGTAGATAGATGCCGTCGGGACGCGCGTAGATTCCCACGTAGGGGTTTTTGCTTTTCAGAATAGGGCCAGCCATCTCGTCCACCAAGGCTTCTCCCAGGCCCAGCGTCTTGATTGTCTTGGTCAGGACAACGCTTCCCCGTACCCGTTCCCGCAGCCTGGGCACTACCTGTCCTTCCCACATGTCGTAAAGCTCTCTGGGCGGCCCTGGAAGCGCGATGATGACGTGGCCGTTTTTCTCCGCCCACCAGCCGGGGGCGGTGCCCGACCGGTTGGGAAGCCCCACGGCGGATGGAATCAACCACGCCTGCTTGATGTTGTGGGGGGGCATATCAGTGCCCCGCTCCCGGAAGCGGTTTTTCAACGTCTCCAGCAACTGGCCGTCCACGTGCACCTCTTCCTGGAACACCCTGGCAATAGCCTCCCGGCTTACGTCGTCCACAGTGGGGCCCAGGCCGCCCGTGGTGAACGTAAATGGTGTGCGCCTCCAGGCGCGCTCCAGGACCTCGGCGTAATGCTCCAAGTCGTCACCCACCAGAGTCGCCTGCCGTACCTCCAGGCCCAGGGCAGGCAGGTGGGAGGCCAGGAAAGACGAGTTGGTGTCCTGGATCTCCCCCATCAAGAGTTCGGTGCCGGAGGCGATGATCTCTGCATACATACTGGCTGACCTCGTGTCCAGATAAATCGGGACGGTAGGATTTGGAGCAGCCTTGCGAGTATATGACTCTCGTCTTCCTATGGCAAGGTAGCCAATAATGTCAGGGCCAACTATAATTCTAGGAAACCTGTTCTAGAAGGCTGCGGAAAAGGGGAGTCCAGAGGGGGCATTCCCCCTCTGGCGGGGGTCTGGGGGTGTCCCCCAGATAAAACTCTCCCCCCCTTCCTGGCCAGGAAGGGGGACGGGGGGATGGTCGAAAGGGTTGTTCAGCAACCTGCTATTCGACCAGTGGCGAGCAAGGTTCGCCTTTTCCAAGCACGGTATGGTTGATGCCTGTGCCACCCATGGAGTCACAACCAATTCTTGACATAACCGAAACCGCCAGGCCAGTGCGTGCCCTCGAAGTCAGGGTCCCCAGCCGGGTGTTCCTGGCCCTGCTCGGCATCGCCGCGGTTGCGGTTTTTCTCCTTATCACTCTGGGTGTCGTGGTAAGAGTCACCGGCTCCGGCCTGGGCTGTCCCGACTGGCCGCTGTGTCACGGCAGGCTAATCCCACCCCTGGAGTTCCACACCCTCATGGAGTACTCGCACCGCCTGGCTGCCAGCCTTACTACTACCCTGGTGGTATTGTCAGCCGCGGTGGCGTGGTGGCGGTACAGGCGACTCCCGTTCATAATAGTGCCCGTGACCCTGGCAGCTTCGCTGGTGGTGGTTGCGGCTATCCTGGGCGGCATCACAGTTCTGCTGGAGTTGCCGCCCACCGTGGTGACACTTCACCTGGCGGCAGCCGAGCTCATCTTCGCTCTTCTGCTAGCTACCCTGGTGTGGGCATGGCGAACTCGCCGGCCCAAAGGGGCGCTGGCAGACTTGGGGGTACGCCGCTGGGCCGTGGCCGCCGCCCTGACAACCTTGGTGGTGATTGTAACCGGGTCTTATATTGTGGGAAGCGACGCGGGGACTGCCTGTCCCCAGTGGCCCTTGTGCGGCGGCGATGCGCTTTCAACATACAGCGCAGGGTGGCTGCACATGGCACACCGCCTTATTGCCGCCTTGGGTGCGCTACTGGCGGTGTGGGCCGCCTGGACGGCATGGCGGCGCAGGGGCGACTCCGCTTCCATCGGCTGGGCCAGCGCCGTGGCGGGGATTCTAGTGGTGGCCCAGGTGCTGGTAGGGGCCGCCAATCCCTGGACTGGCTTCTCTACACTGGCGAGGGCGGCCCATCTGAGTCTGGCCACCGCCATGTGGGGTAGCTTCGTTGTGCTGGGCGCTCTGTCCTGGCAACCCGGCCATGCCGCCAGGGTGGAAGGCAGGCGCGCTGTCTGGGCGCTGCTATCCGACTACGTAGCGCTAACCAAGCCCAGGATCATACTCTTACTGCTCCTAACGGCCCTGGGCAGCATGTTCCTGGCGGCTCACGGTGTGCCTCCCATCTCCACGGCGGTGCTGGTGCTGGTTGGCGGTGCTATGGCCGCCGGGGGAGCCAACGCCCTCAACCACTACTTTGACCAAGATATAGACGAGCAGATGCGACGCACCCAACGGCGGCCTTTGCCGGCACGCAGGATTGCCCCCAGCCATGCCCTCGCCTTCGGCCTAGCCATGAACCTCGTGGCCTTCGTGCTCCTGGCCGCATGGGTCAATCTAGTCAGCGCCCTCCTCACCCTGGGGGCATCAGTGTTCTACGTGGTGGTTTACACCCGCTGGCTGAAGCGCTCCACAACCCAGAACATCGTAATTGGTGGTGCCGCGGGAGCGGTGCCTCCACTGGTAGGGTGGGCGGCAGTCACCGGCGGGCTGGAACTTCCAGCGCTGTACCTGTTTGCCATCGTCTTTTTCTGGACTCCCCCGCACTTCTGGGCGCTAGCCATACTCTTGCGAGACGACTACGCACGAGCCCGGGTCCCAATGCTGCCCGTGGTAGCAGGCATCCCCGCGACCACCAAGAGCATCCTGCTACACAGCCTCATCCTGGTGTCCATCACCCTGCTGTTCTTCACGGTGCGAGCCGTGGGATGGCTATACTTGGGTGGCGCAGTCCTCCTGGGAGCCTATTTCCTGTTTCTGGCGTGGCGGCTTTTCCGGACGCAGACCATCCGCGCCGCTCGCCACCTCTACCTCTACTCCCTGCTCTACCTGGCGTTGCTCTTCACTCTTGTCATTGTGGAGAGCCTCGTAAACCCGTGGCCAAGGTGATGCGCCTGCTCCCGTATCACCGCTTGGGCTGGCCGCTCCTTGCCTTCGCCGCCGCGCTGA
>JAUSCR010000119.1 GCA_030651175.1 Dehalococcoidia bacterium | reverse complement strand
AGCTCCCCGGAGCGCGGAACATCCCCAAGGCGATGGGGTCAGTGGAGGCCACCAGCAGGGCGCCCTGCCTGTGGGCTTCCTGCTCCAGGCGGCCCAGGTCTTCCAGGTACCCGAAGAAGTTGGGGTGCTGCGCCACCAGGCAGGCGGTATCGGGTTCCAGGGGCATGGAGAGTCCAGGCGTTACGCTATACACCTCCACACCTTGTGGGCGAGCATACGTCTCCACCACCTGGCGATAGAGCGGCGAAAGGGTATCCAGGCAGGCCACGCGGTACTTGTGGGTGATGCGGCAGGCCATCAGCGCAGCCTCCGCCAGGCTGGAAGCGCCGTCGTACATGCCGGCGTTGGCCACGTCCATGTCGAAAAGCTGGCACGTGAGTGTCTGCAGCTCGTAGATGACCTGAAGGGTGCCCTGGCTCACCTCCGGCTGGTATGGCGTGTAGGCGGTGAGGAACTCGCCGCGGCTGGCGATGGCCTGCACCACCGCCGGTATGAAATGCCTGTATGCCCCAGCGCCCAGGAAGCACGGCCCTTGCATTGCGTGGCGGTTCTCCGCCGCCAAGGCCGCCAGTTCTTGCATCAGCTCCAGCTCAGACAGGGGGGCGGGTATGTTCAGCGCAGGGTTGCGGAAGGCACGAGGTATATCGCCAAACAGCTCCTGCACTGAGGCAACGCCTATTGCCCGGAGCATCTCGCGGCGATCGGCCTCGGTGTTGGGTACGTAGGGAGAGAAGGTAGATGGGTTGTCCATCTGGAATGAACTACTGTAGCTGGGAAAGGAACTGGTCGTATTGCTCGGCGGTGAGCAGCTTCTCAAGCTGGACATGGTCCACGCTGGACAGGCGTACTATCCACCCCTTGCCATACGGGTCCTCATTCACCAGCTCAGGATGCTCTACGAGTTCTTGGTTTACCTCGAAGACAACTCCCTTCAGGGGGGTGTAGATGTCAGACACTGCTTTCACCGACTCGACCTCGCCCAGTTTCTGGGTCTGCTCCAGGCGTGTTCCCTTTTTGGGCAGGTCCAGGAACACCACGTCGCCGAGTTGTTCCTGGGCGTAGGCGGTGATGCCCACCAGGGCTCGGCCATCCTTTCCCAACAACACCCACTCGTGTTCGCGGGTGTACCGGCGGTCATCAGGGTTCATTGGTTTCTCCTGCGAGAGTAGAAGGGAAGGGCAACGGCCTTGGCCTCCACCACCTTGCCCCTTATGTCCACCGCAAACGACGAGCCAGGCGTTGCCAACTCGGAAGAAACATAGCCCAAGCCAATATATCTGTCAAGGGTGGGAGAGTAGCCGCCAGAGGTCACCTGGCCCACGGTTGCGCCGTCCCGCACAATTGGGTAGCCGTGGCGCGGCACGCCTCGCTCCACCATCTCGAATCCAGTCAACTTGCGCCGGACTCCCTGGCTGATGACCCGCCGAAGCGCATCGGCGCAGACCGACTCCTTGTCCATGTAGACAAACCTGTCCAGCCCGGCCTCAAAGGGGTTGGTGTTTTTGTCCATGTCGGAGCCGTGGAGCATAAGCCCGGCCTCCAGCCTCAGAACATCTCGTGAGCCAAGGCCGCAGGGCGCGGCGCCCGTATCCAGCAGATGCCGCCATAGGGCAGGTGCGTCCCTCGCGGCAGGCATCATCTCAAACCCGTCTTCGCCAGTGTAGCCAGTCCGCCCCACCAGGGCTGGAATGCCCGCCACCTGGGTCTGGGCGGAGTGGAAGGGGCGCAGCCTTGCCGCCAGGCCGGGGGACAGCCGCTCCATGGCGCCGAGCGTCTCCGGCCCCTGGAAGGCGATCATAGCCACGTCCGTGGTGCGGTCAACCAACTTTGCCTTGGCAAAACGGTTGTCCCGCCATTGCGCCAGCCAGCCCCATACGGCATCCCGGTTGGCGGCGTTGCATATCAGGAGGTACTCCTCCTGGCCCAGCCGGTAAATTATGCCGTCGTCCAGGATGCCGCCTTCGTCTGTGCAGATCAGAGTATAGCGGGCCACGTTGATGGCCAAAGCGGGCACGTTGGCCGTGGTTACCCAGTCCAGCAGACCCGCGGCATGGGGCCCTGTCACCCATATGCGTCCCATATGGGACACATCGAACAGGCCGGAGGAGGTACGGACGGAGCGGGCCTCTGCCAGGATGCCTTGGAACTGGAGAGGCATCTCCCAGCCCGCGAATGGGACCATCTTCCCGCCAAGAGAGACATTGGTGTCGTAGAGCGGGGTGTGATTCAGCATTGGGTTAGATGAACGGTGACTGGACGCTAGGGTATGGTAACTACCCTGGAGACCAGGTGTCAACCATGTTTAGCTTTGCTTTGGAGGGGGTTGTTGGCAGAACCTAACAAGCTGCTGAAAAAGGAGAGTCCAGAGTCCCGACTTGTTAGGATGGTGGGTATCTGAGGGATGGTCGGCCCGACGTGCCGGGGTTCATCACCCGCTAGGCCTGGCCTTGCCCTTGATTCCTGGGAACCTGAAGCAAGCTGGCCTTGAGGCTCTCAGGAATGGCGCGCTCGGAGAGGTGATGCAACATGCCGATAGTGGTGCGGAGGGTCTCCAGGAACCTTCTACAGTTGCCGCACCGCCCCAGGTGCCCGCCGATATGCTCCTTCTCCTCTTCGGAGATGGCGGCCTCCAGATAGTCGGATGCGCGTTTGCGTAGCTCCACGCAGTTATGACGTCCGGCGGAGGACCCGAGAAGACGCGGTTGTTTCATTGGCAACGTAACTACCCCTACATCATCATAGACAGCAATTAGATGTTCCTGCGGTGCGAAAGGGTGCAACCCGCTTTGCATCCTCTTCTCAGGCATGACAGCTTTGACCGATCCAGAAGTTGACACTCCCAGCAAAGCGGCATAGTGTTAGCTGCGCTGGCTTTCGTCCTGCTGGCACCACCATCAGCTCCACACACTTCTACCCATGAGCACAGAGGCCCCGAACACCTTTGAAGACGTGGTGGAAAAGTACAGCGCCTTCGTGTACAACATCGCCCTGCGTATGACAAGCAACACTCACGATGCCGAGGACATTACCCAGGAGGCGTTCATTGATGCCTTTCGTGCATGGGACCGGTTCCGGGGAGAGTCCCAGGTCTCCACGTGGCTGTATCGCATTGCCATCAACCGCAGCCTAATGAAGCTCCGAAAAGAGAAGAAGTCCCGTCAGATTATGCGGGAAGGGCTGGAGGACCAGGATGTGGTTGACTGGGGGGAGGGGCCGGAGCGCGCCGCATTGACCGCAGAGCTTCGCCACAGGCTGGAGGATGGGCTACGACTCGTGCCCAAAGAACTGAGGGCCGCAGTGGTGTTGCGCGATGTCCAGGGACTCTCCACCTTTGAGGCAGCCGAAGTCCTGGGTATCACCGAATCTGCCCTGAAGGCGCGGCTGCACCGTGGTCGACTGCTGTTGCGGAAGTACCTGGAGGATTACGTTCGGGCAGCCGGCGGCGGGTAGCAGTAGGGGCACGGCATGCCGTGCCCCTACCATCTGTTGTGTGCTACCAGCCGGTTAGATGTTGAAGGCGTCCATCAACTCCTGGGCGCTCTTGGGCTTGACTCTCTTGTAGACCTCCTCCACGCGCTGTGTGAGGGAAGGCCTGGATGTGTCCTGGTAAATGATGCCTATGGGTACTCCCGGCCTATGGATTAGCTCGTTGGCTCCCTCCCGGTCGGTGGGGTCGTAGTCCTCAGGCACATTGTAGATTGCCGGCTCTATGCCCTTCTTGCGGTCTCCTTTAAGCATGTCGTAGGTATCGTTGTATGTGGTGCATGGCGATTGCACGTGGACTATGGCGAAGCCTGGGTGTTCCATTCCAGCCGCTATGAGCTTTGCCAGGTCCTTTGGTTTGCCGGAGAATCCGGAGGCAATAAATGTGACGCCGATGGTGAGAT
Organism: Dehalococcoidia bacterium; assembly: GCA_030651175.1. Lineage (GTDB taxonomy): Bacteria > Chloroflexota > Dehalococcoidia > Lucifugimonadales > SHYF01 > SHYF01. Next base: position 14,534 of record JAUSCR010000119.1, on the reverse strand, counting down.
ACAGCGCCAGCGGGTTCACGGCCTCCTCCAACTTGCCGTAAGGGGTGGATGGTGTGATGCCTCCCATGTGGGTAGTCGGAGAGCTCTGGCCCTTGGTTAGACCGTACACGCCGTTATCCATGACCACGGCGCAGATGTCCAGGTTTCTCGCTGCCTGGGGGTGAATATGCTCCATTCCTATGCTCAGGAAGTCCCCATCCCCAGCCACTACTACCACGTTCAGGTCAGGCCGGGCCATCTTGACACCCATGGCTATGGGGAGAGTTCTCCCGTGGATGCCATGGAATCCGTAGGGCTGCGGTCCTTCCAGCAGGTGCACCAAGTTGCCGGAGCAGCCAATACCCGCTATCACTACGTTCTTTTCCATGGGGGTTTCCAGCTTTGAGGTGCGCTCCTCCATGGCGAACTCCAAGGCCCGCCGCACCCCGAAATCTCCGCAGCCAGGGCACCACTTGAAATCGTACTCTTGGTTGCTTGCGCTCATACCGTCACCGCCTTTCTTTGGTGGGCTTTTACACGCTTCCTGATCCTGTCCATAAGCTCGCTGACATTGAAGGGCAACCCGGTATATTGAGTGATAGACTCGGCCCGGACGCCCTGGGATCTCAGGATTGAGGAAAACTGGCCCAAGTAGTTTAGCTCGGGCACTATCACCAACTCTTTGTGGCGAAGCTCCTCCAGCAGCTTGGGAGGCAGGGGGTGCAGGTACATGGTGTAGTACCATCCCAGCGACTCTCCCTGCTCCCGCAGCATGTTGTAGGCATCTCGCGTTGACCCTTTGGAACCGCCCCACGTCAAGACGGCCACAGGCTCCCGGACGTGTTCGCGCTCATATGTGCCATCCTGCAAGAGGGCTAGCTTGCTGAAACGGCGCTGGGTCATCTGAATGTGACGGGCAGGCAGGTGGGTGGTGTCGCCGGTGGCGTCGTGCTCGCTGGCGTTGGCCACATACGAGCCGGGATTCCCAGGTATCGGCATGGCAGACAACTCATAGCCGTCGTACCGCTTGTAGCCGTTGGCCCCCTGGAATTCCAGGCGCTTTTCGACAGCCTGCTTGCTGAGGTCGGGCTTGGGGATGTTTTGCGCCCTTTCTGACAGCATCTGCTCGCTTAGCACCACCACCGGACCCTGGTACCGTTCCGCCCAGTTCAGGGCTGCAACTGTAGCGTAGAAGCACTCCTCCACGGTGCCCGGCGCAATGACGGGCAGCATCACGTCTCCATGCGCTGGAGTTAGCGCTGTAAACAGGTCCGACTGCTCGGTCTTGGTTGGAAGGCCCGTCGCTGGGCCGCCCCGCTGGACGTCAACTATAACCGTTGGAATCTCGGCCATCCAACTCAGCCCAATGCCCTCGCTCATCAAAGAGAAGCCCGGCCCGGCGGTGGCGGTCATGGCCTTCTTCCCTGCGTAACCCGCCCCTATTATTGCGTTGATGGACTCAATCTCAGAGCTGGCCTGGTAAACAAACTTACCTGGTCCCACAAGGTTGCGCTCCATGAAGGACAGGATGGTATTGGCGGGGGATATTGGGTAGGCGATATATACATCCAGGCCAGCAGCAAATGCACCCAGGGCTATTGCCTCATTGCCCTTGACCAGGATCTGGGCGGCATCAGTCTTGTGAGGTTCTGGCAGGACGCCGACGCTGAAGCCGCCCTTGCTCACCTCCTGTCGCCCCAGGCCCAGAGCCTGGATGTTCGAGCGGATGATTTCATCGTCCCCCGCTCGACCGCGGCTGAACCGTGTAGTCACGAACTTTTCCAGGTGCTCTTGCGGCATCCCTACCAGTTGGGCAAAGGCACCGATGACTATCATGTTCTCTGCCCGAGCGTTGCCCGTGGACTTGGCCAGTTCGGTGAAGGCCATGCCAAGGCTGCGGCCGTCCGGCTCTAGCTGGAACTCCTCGGAGTTGTAGATGATCACTCCACCGTCCCGCACCTCGTCGCGGTGGGTGTCGTAGGCTTCACGGTTGAACGCTACCAGGACGTCCAGGGAGTCGCCTGGACTAAGGACGGGTGTGGCTCCAATGCGCACCTGGGCGAATGTGGGCCCTCCCAGGACCTGGGATGGAAACGTTGAAAAGGTCAGGACGTGATAACCTACCTGGGACGCGGCCTGGGCAAGTCCTTCAGCCGAGGTGACCATGCCCTGGCCACCTTCTCCCGCGAAGCGGGCCACAAAATCTTGCTTGGCCTTCATTAACCCCTCCTAAAGAAAAAGCAAATGTTGGTTGAATGAGTGGGGGCAAACCTCTGGGGCCAACACGGCTACATTTGATGAGAAAAAACGGTTTTCCGCGAAACTGGGGAGGTAGACGTGGGCTTGGCGCGTAGTCATCATTGAGCCGCTGCGTCAGAAGACCAGAAAACACATCGCCCTTGGGGAAACGCACTCCCTTCCCCATAGAGGCCGTCAATAATAAGGAAGGCTACTCTGAACGGTGGCATCTGCTGATTCAGTCTAGCATCGGCCCTTGCCCCATGTCAATACGAGCGCTAGCTGTTCAGCCCGATGTTGCTACGAAATCCGTAAGCCCGCTGACACCAGGCTCTAGTGCTCTCAGCATTGACACCGCCTGAGCTCTTGTATATACTGTCTTTTGTCACAGTCATCACTAGTTTCCCGCCACCTGAAAGTGAGGCGTAGATTGGTACGAGACGCCATCAGTGAAGGGCTAACTCAGTTCCAAGGCTCGCTAGGGAATGGTATCCTTTCCCAGGTAGATGGGTTTTCCCAGGCCAACCTCCATCCCAGCGAAGAGTGTGTCCACTTCTGGCTAATTGAGACTCCCAACGGCCCTACCAGCCAGGGCACATGCAAGCAGTGCGGCAAGGTGCAGTTGTTTCGCAACTCCGTGTCCAGTTCCACCTGGAACAGGGGCGTTGCCAGGCGGGAGAACGAGTGGTTGTAGTCATAGCCCTATCGTGTAGTACCAGGAGGCGTACATCATAAGCGGTACGCCTCCCTTTTTGTCAGGTTCCCCGCCGCGCTGACACATAAAGTTTTCCGCAACCTCTGTACGATTTGCGGTTGTCTGGCTAGCTCAAAAACCCCAGGAACGGCAGCGTGACACTCCATTCCTTACAAGAGGTCCTGATCCAGCGAATCACCTCCCAGGGCAAGCTAACATTCGCTGAGTTCATGGCCCTGGCGCTCTACTGGCCCCAGGGCGGCTACTATACAACTACAAGCGCCTCTGCCTCTGCCGGGGACTACTTCACCGCTCCCTTGGCGCACCCGGTCTTTGGGGCTCTCCTGGCCATCCAGTTGGAGGAGATGTGGAGGCTGCTGGACTGCCCTCACCCCTTTGTGGTGGTGGAGCCAGGCGCTGGCTCTGGCCAGCTTGCACGGGACATCACCGCTTACGCCGGGCATTTGGACGCTTCTTTCAGACAGGCGTTGCGATACGTAGCCGTGGACAGGTCAGCCAGGTTGGCCTCGGGTCCTGGCGGCGCCTCTTTTGAACGTCTCATTGCCGCCAGACTCCCGCTCCGGGGCGTGACCGGCTGCATTCTATCCAACGAGCTGCTGGATGCCCTGCCTGTCCATCGCGTTACACTTCGCAATGGCCGCCTGCGGGAGATATACGTGGCCTATGAGGACGGGCGATTCCTGGAGGTAGAGGATGAACCTTCTACACACCTTTTCGCCGCCCGACTGGCTGGAGAAGGTGTGTCCCTGGAGGAGGGACAGCGTGCGGAGGTGTGTTTGGAGTTGAATCCCTGGGTGCAGGAGGTTGCCGCCACCCTGGAACGCGGCTTTGTGCTGACCATTGACTACGGGTACGAGGCCCAGGAGCTATACTCGCGGCAGCGACTCCCCGGGACGCTCCGCTGCTACTACAGGCATACTTTGGCGTCCAGCCCCTATGCGCGGGTGGGCGAGCAAGACATCACAGCCCACGTGGACTTCACCGCCGTAACATCCCTGGGAGCCAGGTACGGACTTGCCGGCCAGCCCTTGCAGACCCAGGCGTCCTTTCTGCACAACCTGGGGCTCCCGGCCTTCCAGCGCCGCCTGGCGACTTCCGGCCTGGGCCAGAGGCAGAGGGACGCCAACCGCATGGCCATGCTGGAGATGGCCCGCGCCGGCGGCATGGGCGACTTCAAGGTGCTGGCGCAGAGCAAGAACGTGACCACGGAAGCCGTGACCGGCGTCCGGGGCGCCTCCGCTGATTGGATGGACCGGCTCGCAAAGCTGCCGTTGCCTCTCTTGGATGACCAGCACCTGTCGCTGATGGAGGCCAGGTACCCTCATGCTGCCCAGAGCTGGAGTGAAGGCTGGCCGTGGCGGTAGGTTCCCTAGCTACGCTCATATGGTTCGACAAGTCCGATTTCATCGTGATGCCGACTACCGTCGAGCATTCCCGATGAAATCGGAACTCTCGACTTAGTCGGAGATCACCGCAAGCGGGAAATCCATGTCCGCCCATCCTGCGCCTGTCGAAGGACATGAGCTGCGTGAAGTTGCCCAACTCGAGTGAGCGTGTTCACAGTCCAGGGCGCACGGTATCTCGTCTCGTCACTTGCGCTCCACCAACCGGTACAAGACGCCGTGGGTACTCTTGGGATGGACAAGAGTGCCGGCGTTGTTGTCCACAATCAGTTGCACCCCCCTGGCTTTCATCTCCGCCACCGCCTTCTTCACATCGTCCACCTCCAGCGCCACCAGGTGAATGCCCTCGCCCCGGCGCTGAATCGTACGGGCCAGCGGTATGTCAGGGCTCATAGGCTCAAGCAGCTCTATATAGCTGCCACTATCCCCAAAGTACAGTAGGGCCTGACGGCTGCCGCCGCTGGTCTCTCTTCCCACCCGCTCAGCCTTGAAGCCCAGTTTCTCGTAGTCCTCCACCGCCTCCTTTAGATTGTTGACCGCAACGGCCAAGTGGTGCACATCCGTGTACATTGCCGGCCTCCTAATTATCCCGACTCCGAAGTTCGTTGAAACCGGGATTCTCAATTCCGGTCGCCCCCATGCCGCTAGCAGGGCCGGAGCGGACAATGGGAGTCTATCAGCGGTCTTTGGTGCTTGTCCACCTTCTCTTGTCTGGGCGCAAGCAGCGCCGTCTGGCCTATTTTTCCCCACACCACCTACCATTGACCGCTTGTGGGCGTACCAGGGCTTGCTGCATTATAGCCGGCGTTGGCTAATACTCATTCCTCTCGGTCCATTGAAGGCGTGATAGAATAGACTTCGGTGCATGTCGGTCAACAGTGAATGGAAGGCATTACGTGCACTTCATTTGAGGTAAAGGAGGTCTTCATGAAACTAGTCAGGATAGAACAGGTGGCAAAAGAGCCCCAGGTAAGACCACTATTCACCGGCCCTGTTACCACGCAGTTGATTGTGGGCCAAGAGTTGAGCCAGAACTTCCTGATACAGCAGGTGAACTTTGAACGGGGGATACGAAACAAGTTCCACAGCCACAGCATTGAACAGATACTCATTGTCACGAAGGGCAAAGGCATTGTAGCCACGGAACAAGAAGAGATAACGGTCGGTCCGGGGGATGTCGTCTTCATTGCGGCGGGGGAGAAACACTGGCATGGGGCTACCAAAGGTTCCGCCTTCTCCCACCTCTATGTCATGTCGCCAGCGCAGAAGACTACACAGCTTGAGGATTAGGGCTGGGTTTCGACATCCAACACGCAGTGAGAGAGTTGGTATATCAAACACGCCATTTGCTTCTGGCAAGCTGGCCCAATGCTTGAATTATACCTGATAGGTGCTTTGCCTGGCGCCTGTCGTGACAGGGATGGTTGACGCAGGCCAACGATGCTATACTGAGGTTGTACGACCCCCTCCAACTGCCCGGATAATCGGGGCGGTGCGTTGCTGAGGACGACTGAGGCGGTGGAAGGCAAGCCGCCTACCAAAGGCAGGGAAGCTGCGCGCTATATACACCGGACTACATTCCGCAGGCCAGGAGGGAGGTATGTCGCAAAAGTATCAGCGCGAGATTGAAGAGATCCTGGGCAACGTCGAGGAACTGCGGTCCCATAGGGCTGGTCAAAAGAGACAAGGCCTAATACATGCCTCTGGCGCGGTTTTTGTCCGGTTGATGGGAGGCCGCGGCTGGCACCTTTCGCCAGGCAGGATCATGCTGGGAAGCCTGGCCCTCCTGCTGGTGGCGCTGATGATGAAGGGCAGCATGCCCGGCCTGGTGGCTCCAATGGTTTGGACGGGGATTGTCCTGTTTATCCTGGGCTATGCTCTATTCTTCATCAACCCTCCCTCCTACGAGAAGCGGTGGCGGGGTCATGTGATAGAGAAGCCACCCCGATGGAGAGAGCGCTTCCTCCGGTGGCGCAAAGGCAGCTAGAACTGGCTGCAAATCCTCCCATTCTATCTATATCTCATCTTCATTGTCGTGCTGGAGGCCAGCCGAGGCGCCAGCATGCACAGCAAAGGACATGAGCGGGCGTACTCTTCCGATAAATCGAGAATGTCCCGACTCCATCGAGGACGCCCGATAGAATCGGCGCTCGACGGTAGTCGGCATCTTGATCATAGCCGTCTGACAGCCCCTCAGGCACACAACAAGGGCAGGCGTTTTGTGCCTGCCCTTGTTGTGTGCTTCCCCTTTGAGCGTTCTCGAGAGGTTTCCTTCTCTCAGAACCCTACACTATGTGGACGACAGAGAGTGCCGGAGCCTTTACCAGCGAGGCGTCCGGTCACCTCCCCCACGCGACCCCTGACCACCACCACTGCCACCCTGGTATCCACCCCTGGAGCCGCTGGAGCCGCCTCGATTGCCTCCTCCAAACCCTCCCTCCGTCCGCGGCTTCGCCTCGTTCACAGTCAGCGTCCGCGATCCCATCTCCTTGCCGTTCAGGGCAGCGATGGCCGCCTGCGCCTCGGTGGCGGACGGCATCTCCACAAAGCCGAACCCCTTTGCCCGGCCGGTGTCCCGGTCCCGTATGAACGTTACCTCCGCCACCTGCCCATGCGCGCCGAACGCGGTTTTCAACTCATCCTCGGTAGTATCAAACGACATGTTACCAACGTAAATTCTCAAATGCACTTCCTTTCAAGGTTTTCTGAAGCATGAATTCGGGTCGCCAATATCTGGGACGTTCGGAGAACCTTGCGCAGGCATTGAGGGGAATGCGGGTTCGGGCTGGCTTGGATGCTACGAACAATCGGACCTGGGGCCACAAATCACTGCTTTCTACTAACCATATTACCACACCCATACCACACCACGCAATAGCCCTGTGTTCTCTCACAACTTATGACAGGGCTACTGCCTCTTTTGGTGTTCTGGTGTTCGTCGCGATGCATCGGGATGGACTTCCATTTTTTCAGCAGCCTGCCAGGCGGCTGCGGTATCTTCTGTGATCCAGGCAGTTGAAGACCCCTTGACTGGTATGGCAGGCCGTATACACTGTCGGCCACAGGGCGGCGCGTTGCCGCGAATTATGGACGGAGGCCAAGACCTGCCGGCGCTGTGGGAGCATGGGCCTGCTGGCCGTCGGTCTCCTTGCCCTGGCGGGGTTCTTCAAATATGTTGGTCAAGCAGTGCAGCGGGAGGTAACATGAGTCGGGGCACGGGTTCGGATGTTGTAATCATCGGCGCCGGCGTGGCAGGATGCGCCACCGCATACTACCTGGCCAAGGAGGGTGTAAAGGCTACCATCATTGAGCGGGATTCTGTCGGCGCCCACGCCTCCGGCTTTGCCCTGGGCGCAATCAACCCTCTGGGCGGCGTGGGCATCCCTGAGCCGCTTGGTCCGCTGAGCCTGGAAAGCTACCGGCTGCACACCGAGCTGGCAAAGACGCTGCCCCAGGAGTCGGGCGTGGATACCGAGTTTCAGCTCCGTAATGCCCTTATGGTAGCTTATTCCCAAGAGGAAGCGCAGGCCATGCAAGCCCATCTGCCCTGGCAGCAGGCCCAGGATGGGTTCCGGGTGGAATGGGAAAGCGGCGAAGAGATAGTGGCAATGGAGCCGCACCTGGCCCCGGGCATAGTGGGGGGAGTAGTTATGCGGCGGGTGGGGATGGTTTCCCCTTACCGGTTCAACCTGGCGTTGCTCCAAGCTGCGGAGCGCCACGGAGCGGTGTTGCGTCATGGCAGGGTGGTTGGGTTCCGGTATCAGAATAACCGCATACAGGCAGTGCAACTGGAACGGGAAGAGGTGCCTTGCCACGCCGTGGTGGTGGCCATGGGGCCGTGGAGCGCCGATGCCTCTGCCTGGTTGGGCATGGACATCCCCGTAACGCCCTTGAAGGGGCAGATACTGCATCTCCGTATCGGCGGCCCTGGTCTGTCATACATCTCCTGGGGACACAGCTACGCCGTCACCAAGCCGGATGGCCTGGTCTGGGTTGGAACCACGGAGGAGCGAGCCGGCTACGACGAATCCCCCAGTGCCGCAGGAAGGCAGGCCATCATGGAACCTGTGTTGAAGGCTCTGCCATATCTGGCCGATGCCGAGGTGGTGCGGCAAACCGCCTGCCTGCGCCCCGTGACTGCCGATGGTCTGCCTATTTTGGGCAAGGCGCCGGGTAAAGAGGGTGTGGTGGTCGCCACGGGTGGAGGCCGCAAAGGCATACATCTAGGCCCAGTTATGGGCCGCATAGCCGCTGATCTTGTGGTACACGGCAAGACCAAGTTTGATATTGCGGCTCTGTCGCCTGGCCGGACCGTTACGCCTGCGCAGATAGCTGCCAGCGAGTCGGACCCCTTCCGCTTCTAGCAGGCTGCGATTGCGATTTAAGGGGAGTCCAGAGGGGGCATGCCCCCTCTGGCGGGGGAAAACGGGGGTGTCCCCCGTCCTTTTCTTCATTCCCCCTTCCTTGGAAGGAAGGGGGACAGGAGGATGGTAGAAAGGGGTTCAAAACCCTTCTAGTCGTGATGGCTACCAAAGGCTTGCTTGCTTCCGGTTCATCAATGGTGAGACATTTCGCTTGACCATAAGTAAAGCCGACTGATAGAATCTAATGCATTAGTTTTTTCACCTTACCAAGGATAGGTAATGATAGTAATTGGCCTGACGGGTGGCATTGGCTCTGGCAAGAGCGAAGTGTCCCGTAAACTTCAGGAGCTAGGAGCAGAGGTCATAGATGCCGACCGCGTAGGCCATGAGGCGTATCTACCCCATACCGCTGCTTGGGAAGAAGTGGTAGCGGCTTTTGGCCAGGAGATACTTCAGCCCAGCGGCGAGGTGGACCGAAGGAAGCTGGGTTCCATAGTCTTCTCCGACCCCAAGGCGCTGGCCCGCTTGAACGCCATCATGCACCCCAAGATGTACGAGATGCTCCGGGAGCGTCTGAATGTGCTGCGGTCCCAAGCGACCCAGGTGGCTGTAATAGAGGCTGCGATCCTCATTGAAGCGAATTGGACGCCCCTGGTAGATGAGGTGTGGGTCACAGAAGCCAACGAGGATGTGGTGGTTGAGCGGGTGGGCAAGCGAAACAACCTTCCATCGGAGGAGATTCGCCGCCGCATCCGGTCTCAGATGAGCAGGGAGGAACGCGCCAAGCATGCTACTGCTACGATAACGAACAACAAGGGTCTGGAAGAGCTGCGTAGGCAGGTTGAACAACTTTGGGATAGCCGCGTGCGAGGGAGGACCAGGTGACGACGGCAAAAGGTACAAGAAGTTTATACAGGGAGTTCCTTATCGAGGAGTTCATAATTGACCAGGAACCGTTCTATGTTCCTGTAAAAGATGAAATTGAGCTGTTTGAGGCAGCGTACGCACAGAAGATTCCAGTGCTGCTCAAAGGGCCTACGGGATGTGGCAAGACCCGGTTTGTAGAGTACATGGCCTGGAGGCTGGGACAGCCATTCAGCACCGCGCTCCGCCGGAACACCAACGCGCAGGACGGCATGGAGTCTCGCCCTGTGCCATTGATAACCATAGCCTGCCACGAGGACTTGACCGCCAGCGACCTGGTGGGCCGGTACCTGCTGGAAGGCGAAGAGACCAAATGGATAGACGGGCCTTTGACCCGTGCCGTGAAGTCTGGGGCTATATGCTACCTGGACGAGATAGTAGAGGCCAGAAAAGACACCACGGTGCTCATTCACCCTCTGACGGACCACAGGCGGCTTCTTCCCATTGAAAAGCGGGGACAGATCCTCCAGGCGCACGAAGGATTTCTGCTGTGCATGTCCTACAACCCGGGATACCAGAGCTCCCTGAAAGACCTGAAACAGAGCACCCGGCAGCGGTTCGTTGCCATTGAGTTCAACTACCCAGACCGGGAGGCCGAGGCCAAGATCATCGCGCATGAAAGCGGTGTGTCCGCGGATGTGTCCGAGGCCCTAGCCCGGCTTGGGGAAAAGGTTCGCAACCTCAAGAACCACGGCCTTCAAGAAGGGGCCAGCACCCGGCTGCTGATATACGCCGGCAAGCTAATTCAACAAGGCATAGCGCCACGGCGGGCGTGCCAGACAGCGGTGGCATGGGGCGTCACCGACGACCTTGACATACAGACAAGCATAGAGGAGGTCATAACCTCCATCTTCGAATAGCAAGAGAGGGAAAATGCCTCCAGCCATAGATAGTGCCCTTCAAACGGTCCACACAATACTCGCCCGCAGCCAGCCTCAAGGCACAACCAACCCTAGCCTAAGGCCCTCTGCGGTGTGTCTTCTCCTCTATCCAAAAAACGGCGAGTACTGCGTTTTGTTTAACAAACGCACGGAAGAGGTGGAATTCAACAAAGGGGACATGTGTTTTCCAGGCGGCGGCAAGGACCCGGAGGATGTTGACCTGGCTGCCACGGCGCTGCGGGAAACCCACGAGGAGATGGGCATCAAGCCTGAGGACGTTACCATCCTGGGGGAGCTGGATGATACAGCTACCCAGGTGGGGTTTTTTATTCACCCCTTCGTGGGGACAATCCCGTATCCATACGAGTTCAGGCCCAGCTCCATTGAGGTGGCAGAGGTGGTGGAGGTACCCATCTCACACCTTCTGGACAGGCGTAACATGAGAGAAGAGACTCGCGTCTTGCCCAATGGCCAGCAGACGACCACCCTGGCCTATGCCGCCGGGCGCCACCTGATTTATGGGGCCACAGCGCGAATTCTAGGGCAGTTCCTGGGATTGGTGGAAGATTCCGGCTGGCCAGGGAGAGCCATAACGCGATGACCTACAGTTTGCCAGAGGTTGACCGTGAGCTGAAGGCATTTCCCGCCACAGTGGGAGACGAGTTCAGGCAATCCCTGGAGCGCATCCAGCATGAGTTGCGGGAACCCGACCTGCAGGCCTGGGCGCAGCAGGGCGTGGACCTTGCCAAGCAGACAGTCCGCTCGTGGGAAGCGGCCTCAGCATACTTTGCCGCCAGCCCGGAGGTGGCCAAACGCCTTACCACCGTCCAGCTTATGGAATGGGCGCGGTGCGGCAGTGCCCTCTGCCGGGAGTCACCAGCCCTTGCGGCAGCCTTCTTCCACGCCAGCCCTGCCAGCATGCCCAATCTCAGACCCCACTTTATCCAAGGATGGGCAGACCTGGGCCGGACCCTCTACCGCGGTACGTGGAAATCCAGCGTGGTAGCGGCCAAGTTCTTTGATGTCAGTGGTTCCCTCCTCCAGCACATCGGCTACCACCAGGTGGAACAGTTCGTCCAGGTGATAAAAATCCTTTCCGAGAAGTCTCCCGAACTGGCAACTGAGTGCCTTGTTCTAGGACAGGATATGCTGCCCAAGATTGGCGAAGACAGGCCAGCGTTTCTCCGGCTGGCCCAAACCGTGGCACAGAGCAACTGGCGAGAGGTCAAGGGTTGCTTTGACTCGGTGCAGAAGGTGACAACCCACATGGGGGAAAAGCAGCGGTCCAGGCTCCTGGGCCTGGCTGCAGCCCTGGCCGAGGGCGGCATGCCCAACACACCCCAGCGCCTTAGCGAGGGAGCTGTATCCCTGGGAAGGGTTGAAGAGGATGTTCAGGGATTCCTCCTGGACATGGCGGAAAGGCTGCTTGCCTCCTCTTCCGATGCGACGGTGGCGTTCCTGAACACCAGCCCAGAGCTGCTGGGGCGCATCGGCCAGCAACAACTGGCGGCATGGTTTGAAACCGGCTTAAGCATCCTCCACGATAATTCCGAGGGAGGGCTGGCGTACTTCAAGGTAGAGTCCACCACGTCGGAGCAGGTCTTGGAGGCACTCTCCCACGCCGTTGAGCTGGACCGCACCAAGGAGGTGCTGCGGCTGTATTGCCGGGCCCTAGCCGGAGCTTCAATAGACATCTCTCCCACAAAAGAGCTCACGGCCAAGAACATTGGCTGGGTCTCGGAGGACCATGCCGCCACAGAAGGCACAATAGTATTCCTGCCTCCCGTGGTGCACCGGTACAACTCCAAGAGCGATAACTTCTCCATGTTCAAGGTGCTGGCCACCCACCAGGTGGCGCACATCGAGTTCGGGAGCTTTGGGTTCCTCTTTGAAACACCGTCGGCCCAGTTCCCAGACTCCCGGCTGACCAGGCAGCAAGAGGTGCTCGCTAGCCGTCCGGCTGCCTCCCCGCCACCCCCGCCTGCACCAGCAGAGGCAGCATCCCCTTCTGGTAACGGCGCCGCTGAATCAGAAGGCAACGGTGTAACTGAAGCGGAAAGCGGCTTTGCCACTGACATGGGCCGGTTCTTCAATCTGTTTGACAACCGCCGGCTGGCCCAGGACGTATTCACGGTGGTAGAGGACAGCCGCCTGGACTACCGCATCAGGCAGGACTATCCAGGGCTGGCCCCGGCTTACCGCAGAATCCAACAAGACGCCCTTGGAGAGCGACCTGATATTGAAGGGATGCCCCTGCAGGAGGCGATGGTGGAGTTTTTGGTGCGGCTCAGCCTCCAGCAGAACAAGGGACTGCCCAGTCCTGCCGATTATGTGGAAATCGCCAAGGCCATCGAGCAGGTAGTCCGCCGGGTGCTATCCACCAAGGCCAAGGTGGAGGATTCGGCGGAGGCCACCCTTCGCATCTACAACCTCATTGCCGAAATGCCCAACGTGGAGGTCCCTCAGGAAGATTGGATTGAGATGGACTTTGACCAGGAGGACCTCTCCCTGGAGGAGCTAGAGCAGCTCCTGAACCAGCTCCGTTCGGCGCCCACTCCCGCGAACGACTCCGAAAACCAGCAGCAGGAGGAGAGCTACGAATCGCCGCCTGATGTGGACTACCGAGGCGACTTCAAGCCTGAGCTAAGTCAGCTTCTGGCGGCCTTGCGCCTCCGGCAGGGCCAGGGTGGCCAGCAGCAGCAAGGCAGCCCCCTCACCAGGGAGATGCTGGAACAGCTCCTGGCCGCTAACCCTGAACTGGAGTTCGACGCTGAGTCTGGCAATCTTGACCAGAACATCGAGACGTTTGTGGAGAACATCCTCAAATCGTCCGCCGCCAGTCCACCGCAAGACCCAGGTCAGGGCTATGGGCCCATTCCCCACGACGATGATGCCGGAGAGTCCCTGGAGGCCAAAGAACCCCGTACGTTCGTATATAACGAGTGGGACTTCCGCGCCATGGACTACAAGCCCAGGTGGTGCATTGTCCGAGAGAAGCCTGTGGTCGAAGGAGACTCGCAGTTCTTCTCAGACACCCTGCGCAGCTACGCCAGCATGGTAACACAAATACGCCGCCAGTTCGAAATGATAATGCCGGAGATGTTCCGCAAGGTGACGCATTTGCCCGACGGCGACGATTTCGACCTGGATGCCGTGATTGAGGCCGTCATTGACAAGTGGGCAGGTATGGCCCCATCGGAAAAGGTCCACTGGCGCCGCGACAAGGTGGAACGGGACGTGGCGGTAGCCTTCCTGCTGGATATGAGCGCCTCCACCGCCGAAGCCATAGACGAGGCCCGCCGCACAGGGGATACCTGGGATACCCCTGACGACCCCGTGGAGTACATGGCCTGGTTGCGCCGTCGCCGCGGCGAGGCCCAGCGCCGCACCTACAAGCGCATCATAGACCTGGAGAAGGAAAGCATCGTCCTGCTCATCACAGCCATGGAGACTATTGGCGACATCTACGGAATCTACGGGTTCTCTGGCTACGGGCGCGAGAACGTGGAGTTCTACATAATAAAGGATCTAGAAGAGACCTTCTCCGACAGGATCAAGCGACGCATAGACAAGATAGCGCCGCTCCATGCCACTCGCATGGGGCCCGCCATCCGCCACGCCACCGCCAAGCTAGAACGGCAGGACGCCCGCACCAAGGTGCTCCTCCTCCTGAGCGATGGCCGCCCCCAGGACCGCGGCTATAGCCGGGAGGGCGTAGAGAAAGAGTACGCCGTCCACGACACCAAAATGGCGCTGAACGAGGCGCGGCGCAAGGGCATCACGCCCTTCTGCTTGACGGTGGACAAGGCAGGCCATGACTACCTGAAGGAAATGTGCCAGGACATGGGCTACGAGGTGTTGGCCGACATCAACTCCTTGCCTACGCGGCTGCCCGCGCTGTACCGCAAGCTGACCTTCTAAGCGAGGCTTACCCAGCAGGCTGCGTAAACATGGGAGTCCAGAGGGGGCGTGCCCCCTCTGACGGGGGTCTGGGGGTGTCCCCCGGATTTAGTTTCTCCCCCCTTCCTGG
>JAUSCR010000111.1 GCA_030651175.1 Dehalococcoidia bacterium | reverse complement strand
TAGGAGTGAAAGGAAATCCATGGACTCATACGCAGAGGGACTGCGGCAAGCCATAAGTAGCCGTGGTGCCAAGGTGGCCGTTGTGGGGCTGGGCTATGTGGGTCTGCCCCTGGCAACGGAGATTGCCGGGGCGGGATTTGATGTCCGTGGCATTGAGCGCGACCCGGAGCGCACGGCGCGGATCAACCGGGGCGAAAGCTACATCGCAGACGTACCGTCAGAGAGGCTGCGCCGTGTGGTAGAGGCAGGGCGGCTATCCGCCCAGGAGAGCTTCCAGGCTGTTGACGGAAGCGACGTGGTGGTCATATGCGTGCCCACGCCCCTGGACAGGAACAGGAATCCAGACGTCCAGTACATAGTGAACGTAATGCAGCAGATTCTGCCCCATGTCCATGCGGGCCAGATGGTCATTCTGGAGTCCACCAGCTATCCTGGGACATTGGAGGAGCTTGTCCTCTCTCCCGTGGCCAACGCTGGCCACACGGTTGGGGAAGAGGTCTTCCTGGCCTTCTCCTCGGAGAGAATTGACCCGGGCAACATTACTTACCACCTAAAGGATGTGCCCAAAGTTGTGGGAGGGGTCACTCCCACTTGCACCGAGCTGGCTTGCCTTTTTTACCAGATGGCGTTGGGTTGTGTTACCCACGCCGTCTCATCTCCGAGCGTGGCAGAGATGAGCAAGCTGATAGAAAACACCTTCCGCTCGGTGAACGTCTCCCTTATCAACGAGTTGAGCCAGCTATGCGACCGCATGGGCGTGGACATCTGGGAGGCCATTGGAGCGGCGAAGACCAAGCCCTTCGGTTTCACGGCTTTTTATCCTGGGCCCGGCGTCGGGGGCCACTGCATCCCCATAGACCCTGTTTATCTGTCGTGGCGGGCCAAACAGTTCGGCTTCACGCCCCGGTTCATTGACCTGGCCACGGAAGTGAACGAGGGCATGCCCAACTATGTGGTGGCGCAGGCGATGGAGGCGCTGAACACGCAAGGCAAAGCCATGAAGGATTCGAGCGTGTTGGTGCTGGGCGTAGCGTACAAAAAGGACGTATCGGACGTGAGGGAATCGGCGGCGCTGAGGGTCATTGAGCTAATGCAGGAACGAGGGGCCAAGGTGCAGTACCACGACTCCTTTGTGCCTGAGATCCGTGTGGGCGCAGACCGATTGCGCTCGGTGCCCCTCGCCCCAGAAACCCTGCGTTCCACCGACCTGGTGGTGATCACAACGGACCACTCGGACGTGGACTACGCTTTGGTGGTCCGGCACGCACCACTGATATACGATACACGCAACGCCACCAGAGACTTTCACGGCCCCAACGTGTGGCGTCTGGGAGCACCGCCTAGTACAGGCGTGCCTGAAAAGCACCGGCAACAAATACCAGCGCCAGCCTACGCAGGCAGCAAATCCCCAAGGAAGCAGTAACTAGTATGGCTGTTCCATTAGTAGACCTAAAGGCGCAGACACAGGCTCTGAAAGAGGAGATCAGAGAGAATGTGCTGGCGGTGCTGGAGAGCACGCAGTACATCAACGGGCCATCGGTGTCCGCCTTTGAGGAACAGCTGGCGGCATACACAGGCGCTGCCTACGGTGTGGGGTGCGCATCCGGCACCGATGCGCTGTACCTGGCCCTGAGGGCTTGCGGCATTGGCCCAGGCGATGAGGTGATTACCACGCCATTTACATTCGTGGCCACAGCCGAGGCTATCTGTCGCTGTGGGGCGCGTCCCATTTTTGCAGACATTGACCCTATCACGTACAACCTGGATCCCGCTGCGGTGGCTAGAGCCGTTACATCCAGGACGCGAGCGATTCTGCCTGTGCACCTTTTTGGACATGCAGCGGATATGGACCCATTGCTACAGATAGCGCGTGCAAAGGGACTAAAATTGATTGAGGACAATGCGCAGGCTCTGGGAGGGACATACAAGGGGTGCCCTCTTGGCGGCATCGGCGATGTGGGCTGCTTTAGCTTCTACCCCAGCAAGACCCTGGGCGCCGCCGGCGATGCCGGAGCGATAGTGACCAACCACTCAGATATAGCTGAGAAGGTCCGCCGGCTGCGGGACCACGGCTCGTCGCGCAGCTACTACCACGAGGAGCATGGCCTCAACAGTCGGTTGGACACCATCCAGGCAGCTATACTGTCGGTGAAGCTGAGACACATGGACAGGTTTGTAGAGCAGCGCAACCGGGTGGCCGCCTGGTATGATGAGGCGCTGGAAGGGTTGCCAGTGAAGAGACCAGTGGTCATGGAGGGGTGCGGGCACGCCTTTGGGTATTACACCATAGAGGTGGACAACCGCGCCACAGTGCAGGCGGCGCTGAATGCCCGGCGCATCGGCAACGCTGTGTACTATCCGTTGTCCCTCCACTTGCAGCCCGTCTTCGCCTACCTTGGCTACGGTTTGGGTGACTTCCCCAAGAGCGAGTATGCTCAGGGCAACGTGCTTTCGTTGCCCATGTATCCAGAGCTAGCCAGGGCCCAGGTGGAAGAGGTTGTCGGCGCGCTCAAAGATGCGGTAGGTCAAAAGGTACGTTAGATACACCGGTTCCGAGAGGTTTGAAGCTATGAAAATAAGTGTTCACGGGCTTGGGCATGTTGGGCTGGTGGCAGCCGCCGCTCTGGCCGCTCAGGGCCATCAGGTGCTGGGGTTGGACATAGACCGTGCCGTTGTCGGAACTCTGAACAAGGGGCACGTGGTCTACTTTGAGCCTGGGCTCAAGGAGATGGTGGTGGAGGGCCTTGCTTCGGGACGCCTGAGGTTCGCCCATTTGGATGACGTGAAGGAGTCGCCGTCAGAGATGGCGATGGTCTGTGTTGGCACGCCATCCCTGAACAACGGCGGCGCTAACCTGTCATACGTGCGCTCGGCTATCCGGTGGATCATCGCTCACGAACCCCGGGTAGACACGGTGGTGATGAAGAGCACTGTGCCCCCAGGCACGGGACGAAGCCTTGCGACCACCATGCTGCAAGGGACAGACATAGACTATGTCTCCAACTCTGAGTTCCTGCGAGAAGGACACGCCGTGCAGGACTGGTTTCACCCCGACAGGATAGTTGCGGGTGCCACCAGCCCAGAGGCCTTGAAGCGCATCAAGAAACTTTATCAGGGAATAGAGGCCCCGTATGTGGAGACGGACGTAACCAGCGCTGAGATGATCAAGTACGCCTCCAACGCATTCCTGGCCACCAAGATCGCCTTTGTCAACGAGATTGCCAATCTGTGCGAGCGCATGGGCGCCACCATTGACGACGTGAGCCTGGGAATCGGGATGGACCCCAGGATAGGTCCGGCGATGCTGCGTGCCGGCCTGGGCTATGGAGGCTCTTGCTTCCCCAAGGATGTGCGCGCCCTGGACTTTCAGTCCACCGCCAACGGCCACAGCTTCGAACTGCTGCGTTCCGTCATCACAGTGAACAACAGACAGAGGCTTTTGCCCCTGCTCAGCCTGAAGGAGACGTTCGGGTCTCTTCAGGGCGTGCCCGTGGCTGTCCTTGGCCTCTCCTTCAAGCCGGACACAGACGATACGCGGGACGCCCCTGCCCTGGACTTGATCCCTCTGCTTGTGGAAGAGGGGGCGGAGGTCAGGGCGTACGACCCCGCGGCCAAGGCGCAGGGGATCCTACCCCCAGAGACAAAGGTGTGCCATGATGCCTATGAGGCTCTGAAAGGATCCCGGGCGTTGGTGTTGTGCACGGAATGGGATGAGTTTGTTCGCCTGGACTGGGCGGAGATAGCGAAAGCGATGGAGCCGCCTCGCCTGGTGTTCGACGGTCGCAACGCCCTGGACCCTGGTCTGCTGACGAGTCTGGGGTTTGACTACCGGGGCGTTGGACGTAGCCCCAAGGCTGTCCGAAGCCCGCTACGTTCAGCCTGAGGCATTGGATATAGCAACAGTGTCTGCCTGTCACGCGCCACTGCCGACAGGCTGTTGAAAAATGGGAGTCCAGAGGGGCAAAGCCCCTTTGGTGGGGGTTTGGGGTATTCCCCAAATCCATTTCCACCCCCTTCCTGGCCAGGAAGGGGGACAGGGGGATGGTCGAAGGTGTTTTTATCACCCTGCTAGTGTCGCGTCACCTAAATCAAGGTACATTGATGGCGTTCTCTGCACGAGCGTAGACCTCACCCCCTGGCCCCCTCTCCTGCAAGGAGAGGGGGGAGGCAAGGTATCTCTGGGGGACACCCCCAGACCCTCGGCTGGGGCTCCGCCCCCTGCACCCCCGAATGATACCCTAATAGCCTGACGCAACATTAGCAATGTCTGACACCCGCGCAAAAAAGATACTGCACGTGGTGGGAGCACGCCCCAACTTTATGAAGGTGGCTCCTGTCATGAAAGCCGTAGCCAAGCACCCCGGCCGCTTGCAGCAGGTGCTGGTACATACGGGGCAGCACTACGACTACCAGATGTCGGCGCTTTTCTTCGAGGAGCTGGAGATCCCTGAGCCGGACTACAACCTGGGGATAGGCTCGGACTCCCACGGGGCGCAAACGGGGCGGATGCTAATCGAGACGGAAACCATCCTGCTTCAAGAGCGCCCGGACTGGGTGGTGGTGTACGGGGACACCAACTCGGCGCTGGCCGGCGCTCTGGCGGCGGCAAAGCTGCACATACCTGTGGCCCATGTGGAGGCGGGGCTACGCTCCTTCGACCGGACCATGCCGGAGGAGGTCAATCGGATTGTCACGGACCAGGTTGCCAGCCTCCTTTTCACACCATCTCGGGATGGCGACCAAAACCTGCTCCACGAAGGCATATCCAAAGAAAAGATTGAATTCGTGGGCAACGTAATGATAGACACCCTGGCGCAGGCGTTGACCAGGGAGGAGCGGTTGAGCTACACCACAGCGCCTGGCACGGAAGGGCTGCTGGAGCAACTGAATGGCCGCCAGTACGTACTCACTACCCTGCACCGGCCCTCCAACGTGGATGACCCACGTGCCCTCAGTGACATAGTATCGGCGCTGGGGGACATCAGCGCCAAGGTGCCTGTAATCTTCCCCGTCCACCCGCGCACACAGAAGCGTATGCAAGAGATGTCGCTGAGAGAGTGGCCATCGGAGTTCCGTCTCTTGGAGCCTCTGGGATACTTCGACTTTCTGGCGCTGATGAGGAAGGCGGCGGCGGTGGTCACGGACTCCGGCGGGATTCAGGAGGAGACCACCTATCTGGGCATCCCCTGCCTTACGGTGCGGCCCAACACAGAGCGGCCAGTTACCATCACCCACGGCACCAACGCTCTTGTGTCCAGCCATCCGGAGGTGTTACTCTCGGCAATCGAGGCGGCTTTACGCCGGCAGAGGTCAGGTACGCCGGCGGTGCGTCCAGAGCTATGGGATGGTAGAGCATCCCAGCGCATCGTGGACGTTTTGTTGCGGATGGACTAGTGTCCTGAGTCAGAGATTGGCTGCATTAGTCCGGAGCGCCGAGTTGTCATGCTGAACGAAGTGAAGCATCTGGTAGGGTGGGGGCCGCCTCCCCAGATTCTTCGTCCCGACTGGTCGGGACTCAGAATGACATTTTACAGCGGTTTTCTGGTTCACTACACCAGGCCGCCCGTCACAGGATTCCTTATCCAGGAGCCAACGTGGTATCTCGTGTCGTAGAAAACCAGGGAATCTCGGCGAGTCCTTCTTCGAAGGAAGGCGTAACGGTCATTATCCCTGCCTTCAACGAGGAGAAGGGAATTGGCCGTGTGCTGGATGAGCTTCGCCAGACCATGGACACCAGCGGCCTGGAGCACGAGATTCTGGTGGTTGACGACGGCTCCACGGACGGAACGGCTGAGATAGCCCGCCGTCAAGGGGTGAGGCTGCTGTCGCACAAAGCCAACATAGGGTACGGTGGCGCACTGAAGACAGGAATCTTGCACGCCAGATACCCTCTGATAATCATAACCGATGCCGACGGCACCTACCCTAACGAACGCATTCCGGAGCTGGTGCAACTGGTGGCACGCGGCGAGGCCGACATGTCGGTGGGGGCCAGGACAGGAGAGAACGTTGCGATTTCATGGGTCCGGCGGCCCGCGAAGTGGGTAATCAGCCGGCTGGCGGAGCTGGCAGCGGGACAGCGCATCCCTGACCTGAACTCCGGGCTGCGGGTGTTCCGCAGGGAGGTCGCGTTACGATTCCTTAGCCTGTTGCCATCTGGATTCTCGTTTACCACCACCATCACCCTGGCCATGTTGACCAACGGCTACACAGTGGAATATCTGACCATTGACTACCATGAGCGCAAGGGGCGATCCAAGATAAAACCGTTCCAGGACACAATCAATTTCGTTCTTCTCATTTTGAAAATCGCCCTGTATTTTGCTCCCCTGAAAATCTTCCTGCCTATCAGCGGGCTGCTGCTGCTCCTCAGCTTGGGGGTAGGGCTGTACACTACTCTGGTGGTGGGCAAACTGGCTGACATTACGACCGTGCTTCTGGCCGTGGGCGCTGTCCAGATTGGAGCCATAGGGCTTCTAGCGGAGCTCATAGACAAGCGGTTCCCCACCAACTATAAGAATGGCTAACACCTCTACAACGAGTCTCCGGGATGCGTATGCTGCCAGGGCCATCTCCCAGGTGCCCCGGCTGCTTTCCCTGCAAGACCGGAACCAGTTTTCCCCTACTTACGGCAGCTTCGACCGGACTTACTGGCTGGACAAGACAGAGGACTTTCCAAACGCCCTGCCGCAGTTTGGCGTGCTGACTCTGGCGCTGGTGTACCGGCACGAGTTTGCCGGGAGCATCTATCGTGGACAGCCCAAGATACGGGACTGGGCCATTGCAGGCATGGACTACTGGGCCTCGCTTCAGCATAAGGACGGCAGCTTTGACGAGTTCTACCCATACGAGCGCGGCTGGGCCGGCCCCTCGGCATTCACCACCTACGCCAACCTTGAAGCATATCGCCTTCTCAAGGACGAGATGCCCCAGGAGGTAGCCCAGCGAGTGCTTGGCGCAGCCCGCAAGGCGGCAAGGTTCATCGCCAAGGGTGAGTCGGAGCAAGACCTGCTGGCCAATCACCACGCCGTGGCGTCGCTGGCGGTCTGGAAGGCCTACGAAATCCTGGGTGACGCCGACTTGAAGGCCGGGTTCCAAGGGCTGCTTCAGGGGTTTTTGAAGCTCCACAACGCAGAGGAGGGCTGGTCGCGGGAGTACGACGGCGTGGACCCGGGATACCTATCGGCGACTGTCTCCTTCCTGTCGAAGATATACCAGACCAACCCCGACCCGAAGATACTGGAAGTGCTGCGTCAGTCGGTGGAGTTTTGCAGCTATTTCGCCTACCCCAACGGCTTCTACGGCGGCAGCATGGGCAGCCGCAACACCATGCACTTCTATCCGCACGGTTTCGAGATAATGGCCGGCCAAGTCCCAATGGCGGCTTCAGTGGCAGAGCATATGCTGAAGGCGCTATCGGAGGGGAAGCTGGTGCCGCCGGAGATCATGGCCGACCGGTACCTCTTCTACCGTGTGCCCGAGCTGCTGCAGGCGTACCTTGACTACTCTGCGCGGCCCGCCGCATTGCCTCTCCTGCCCTACCAGCGAGAGCCAGGCACGCGGTACTTTCCGGCGGCGCGGGTCTACACCGCCACGCTGCCAGGCCACTACGTGGTGGCGAACCTGGCCAAGGGAGGCGTGGTGAAGGTGTTTGATAAGGCCACGGGCCGTCTGATCCTGAACGACTGCGGTGTCATAGGGAAGCTGGACAACGGCAAGGTGGTCACAACCCAGTGGGTGGACCCTACCTACGAATGCCAGACAGATGATACTGGGTGGCAAGTAAGCGGACACCTGAACATCGTGCCGTCCAACAAGCTGTTTTCGCCGCTGAAGATGATTATTTTCCGCGCCGTCCTTATCGCTCTGGGGTGGAGCCCGCGGCTTTCGCATTTCATGAAGGGGAGCATCAGGAAGTCGTTGATGCTGGGTAATAGGCCTGCTCCGGTGGCCTTCCGGCGGAGCTTCCGTTTCGACGGGGATGGCGTCACGCTGGAGGACGAGATAAGGCTGGAGGGCAACGTCAAGTTCCAGTCGCTTTCCATAGGCGACGAGTTTTTTGTGCGGTATGTGCCCCAGAGCCGTTACTTCCAGAGCCAGGAGTTGGAGGTGAAGGGGACGCCATTTGACTCGGGACAGTTGGCCAAGCTGAACAGGGAAAGGCACATCACCATTGGGCAACGCGTGGCGTTGGCTGGCCTGCCGACTGCATCAACACACGCACCCAGGCTCCATTCATGAAGATACGCAAGACACTACCCAGATTGTTGGGATTCCTGCTTCTTGGGATACTCCTTACTAGGATAGACCGAGGGCAGTTCCTGACCGCATTGGGTAATGCAGCGATTCCCCTTGTTGCTGCTGCCGTTGTCCTCAACGTGCCTGGTATCCTGGTAAAAGCCCTGCGCTGGCGGTGGATGCTGAGGGCCCAAGGAATATCGTACGGAGTAATCCCTTCTTCCCTGGCGTATTTTGGCAGCATATTCATAGGGCTGCTCACCCCCGGCAGGCTGGGCGAGTTCATCAAGGCGGTCTACGTGAGCCGAGACTGCGGCGTCGCTTCGGGCCGCGCCTTCTCCAGCGTCCTGGCAGACCGCATCTTCGACCTGTATGCCTTGATGATAGTTGGCGTGGCGGCCCTGGTAAGCCTGGGCCTGGCCGATAATGGCGTAACGGCGCTAGCCATTGGAGTTCCGGTGGTAGCTCTGGTTCTGCCTTTGCTTTTGCTGCTAAACAACTCCACCTTCGGCTGGTTTCAAGCTTTAGGCAACCGTTTTGGGAAGCTAGGCGGGAAGCTCTTTGGGCCTGAGGGCTGGGTAGTAGAGCTTCGGAACGGACTGAAACAGCTTACGCTGCCTTGGGCCCTCCTTGCAGTGGCACTGACGGTGCTGGCCTACGCCGTCTTCTACACTCAGGCCTATTTGCTGGCGCTGGCGTTAGATATAAACGTTGGTGTTGTTCAGGTCAGCTACGCTGTTGCACTGGGCAGCCTGATTAC
>JAUSCR010000104.1 GCA_030651175.1 Dehalococcoidia bacterium | reverse complement strand
AAGGCCCAAGCTCAGGGGCGACGGAGATGGCCGGAACGGTCCGCTCCTCCGGGGATAAGCCTGCCGCCTCCAGCGCCTTGTCTACGAATATGGCCTCCGAGACGGCTCCCACAAACTGCACTCGGTTGTTGATAACAGTCTTGGGTACGGCCGCAATCATGTACCGCTGCGCTACCAGCGGGAACTCCTGCACCTCCACCACATCGGCGCGGATGTGGTTGTTTTCCATAGCCATTGCGTGGGCCAGGCGGGCCATCGGCGGGCAGTACGGGCAGGTGGGCGTTATGAACACCTGGATGTGCACATCCTCCTTGAGCCGCTTCAGCTTCTTGCGCGTGTCCAGGGACAATGGACTCACACCCCGGGATAGGGTGACAATGTCCTCCAGCACGTTTGTGAACTCGTTGCCCGCCGGAATGCCGTAGAACTTGACGTTGGAGCCTGCGCCCTTGGTCAGCACTATGGCCGGTATTCGCTCAACACCCGCCTCTTTGGCCTCCTGAGACTGCGAGTAGAAGTCCTTGACCTCCATGTGCAGCTTGGGCGAAAGGGCAGCCATCTCTTCCATGAGTGCCTGGGTCTGGTCACAGTAGCGACACTCCCTGCCTGGTATGGTGAGGCCAAAGGTCTTCTGGGTGAACAGGCGTATGGTCACGTCGTTCTTGAGCTCTTTTTTGAAGCGGTCCTTTAGAGCCTGCTTATCTTTGTCCGGGATAAGAGTCATGATCTCCTCCCCTATCAGGTATCAGGATGCTGAAAAAGGGCAGTGCAGAGGGGCGAAGCCCCTTTGCCGGGAGTCTGAGGGTGTCCCTCAGATATAATTTCCTCCCCCCCCTTCCTGGCCAGGAAGGGGGCCAGGGGGATGGTCGAAAGAGTTTTTCAGCACCTTGCTATGGCATCGTATTCAGTCTACCAGAAGGCATTCGCCTCGGCCATAGAGCCGTCCATTTCCCAAGTTGTCCCAGATTCACGAATATCGTATACTGGAGAATAATCTCCTATGCCCCCTACTGGTGGAGGGGTGAATACGATGGCCACTACCCTTCGCGACCCTGTCATACCTATAACCGAGATCGAGCACTCCGCCTTCTGTCGCACCGATGAGTCGCTGGCGAGCAAGCCCCTGGTGGAGGAGCTGAAGGCCAACATCCGCTGGCAACGCCTGCCCAAAGAGTACATGGGTATGAAGCCGGAGGTGCTCTATCCGCGCATCCGCGCCGCCAAGGAGAAGCTGGGAAAGCGGGCCGTCATCTTGGGCCACCACTACCAGCGAGAGGACATTATCCAGTTCGCCGACTTCAAGGGCGACTCGTTCATGCTCTCCCAGAATGCGGCACGGCAGAAGGATGCGGACTTCATCGTCTTCTGCGGCGTCCACTTTATGGCGGAAACCGCCGACATACTCAGCGGCCCGCGCCAGCAGGTGGTCCTGCCCAACATCAACGCCGGATGCTCCATGGCCGACATGGCTCCCACCGAGGACGCTCTGGACGCCTGGAACGAGCTGAGCCAGGTGGCAGGCAGCGGCCTTATCCCGGTGACCTACATGAACTCCACCGCTGCCATCAAGGCCATGTGCGGCAGGAACGGTGGCATCGTCTGCACATCATCCAACGCCGCAGCGGTGTTCCGCTGGGCCTTTGAACGCGGCGAGAAGGTTCTCTTCCTGCCAGACCAGCACCTTGGGCGCAACACAGGCGTCAAGGTAGGCGTCCCCCTGGATGACATGGTGGTGTGGAACCCGTTCAAACCTCTGGGTGGCCTGAGTCGCAGTCAGATTCAGGCGGCCAAGGTAATCCTGTGGCAGGGGCATTGCGCTGTCCACACTCGCTTCACGGTAGCCCAGATAGAGGAGGCGCGGCGTCGGTTCCCCAACGTCAAGGTGGTGGTGCATCCGGAGTGCACCCGCGAGGTCGTGGCCGCCGCGGACCTGGACGGCTCTACGGAGTTCATCGTCCGCACTGTTGCGCAGGCTCCACCAGGCTCCGTTATCGCCATTGGCACGGAGATAAACCTAGTGTCCCGCCTGGCCCACGAAAACCCGGACAAGACTGTGTTCTGCCTGGACCCTGTCATCTGCCCCTGCTCCACCATGTACCGCATCCACCCCGCCTACCTGGCCTGGGTGCTGGACAACCTGGTAGAAGGCCGCGTCCTCAACCGTGTCACCGTGGACGAGGAGACCGCCCGCTACGCCCGTATCGCCCTGGAGAGGATGCTGGGTGTGGTGTAGCCTGTGACCGGGTTCAGGGAGTCCCCTCCGTGTGTGGCCCCGCCAACGCTCCCCGGACGCTGAGGATTGCGAGTAGTGGCGGGCTGGCTTATGTTAGGGCCACCCTCTCATCTTGCGCGATGCGAAAGGACTACGCTTTTGAACCGTAAGCTACACCGAAGGAAGGATGATGGCAGGCAAGGCCTTTAGCTGTTCATAGTCCAGCAGGGCGTTTTACTACCTGGCATCGTCGGGCAAGCTCAAGACGGTAGGTTTTAGGAAAGTTCTGATCACCTGCTACAGATTCCACCTGTACGTGGGCATCACGCCATTGGCCCCACGCAGCCTCTGCTGCACTCGGACGCCAATACACACCAGAACTAAAATTGGGGGAAGGTGTGCTTTGGGCGGCTTCTATACAGTCCGATGCGGTGAGCAGCCCGTGGCCAAATCCTTTGAGAGTGCTGAAGCACAAATCATCAAGCTTATCGCCCATGGCTTCAATTTTTTCTTTGTGCCACAGAGACAGTTTTCGGCGTGAAGCCCGGAATGCAGTAAACGCCGGACAATCGTCTTCGTAATTCCAGTCTTGCGGGTCAAGAAAGCGGCACAGCGAGTCTTCCAAAGGAACCGTCATTTGGCCTTAACTTGACTAACCTTTCGCGATTCTCTCAGGAACCTCACTACCCCAGCGATATCACTCGAAGCGATCGACTTGGAGCCTCTTTGGGCATTATGGACAAGGGCATCGGTCATACCCGCAGAAGTAACTGAAAGAAGTAGTATCTCAGTCGTATTGAGCCGTACTTCCATCTCTAATGTTTCTTCATCGTCCAGCGAAAGGACAGGCTTGTGGCCGTGTTGGAGTACCAGAGAAAGCAACTCGATCATGTCTCGCCCGAAATGCCTTGGCAAAAACTGCGGCGCTCGTTGTTCAAGGGTACGATAGGCCATCAAATCAACAACAGAATACGTAGGCGGATTGAGCATTGGCTCTACGTAGCTATAAATAGCCGCATTGTCTACGATTCTTATATCTGCAAGTCTTGCAGATGTGCCTATTACTACTGACTCCATCGGGTTCAGAATGATCCGCTCAGCTCTTCCGAGTGGGTCGAACCGGACGCGTGGCTGTCCATGCTCATAGGTAGCGGTTCCAGTGATTCGATCCATTACAACACTAGCCTGGGTAGTCATAGACCAAGGGCCTCCAAGATTTGGTCAAGCTCTCCCCGGAACTTTATTAGGCGGTCTTTGTGGACATTGCCACTAAGTAACTTACCTGTAGCCAAGCTAATTGAAAAATTTGCATTTACCGAAAGTCTGGTGGTTAGAATGTCTCCAGGAGGGTATGGCTCTAATCTAAGCCACAACGTGGCTTCTCCAGACTCCACCCATATCCAGGGAGTCAATCCGATTACGTTGCGGTGGAGTCGCTTCTCCAAGACTGGCTTCAGGATCGCCTTTTTCAAACGCGCTACTATGGGCTCTTCTGCATTTACTCTCAAGATGTAGTTGTACCCAGCCGACCTCCAACTAAAATCGTCAGGATTGGGCACGATACCGTCAAACAGCCTCATCATCTGCTCTGCCACGTTCTCGTCCAACTGTGGCGACTGACTCCTTGTTTCGATCCTGTCTGGGTAAAAGTTGATGTCTATCTGGCGTCGCGGAATCGCTATCTGAACACCTAGGCCAGAAGGCCCTGCGACTTGCCCTAACTGAAACCGCTCGTCAAGCTTCTGTTCTACCTTTGCGATGTCATCACCTGAGAGTGCCTTCGGCTGCTTGTTGGGGTCGAAGATGAATACAACGGAAACCAAGTCAAGCTCCCGACTCTCAATCTTTTTATTCATTTTCAAGAAACCTCGCCGGAGGTATTGTAGCAGGTGAAACTCATAGGGGGAAGATGCGGGTGACTAAAGGGCGTCTTATGACCCTGCCATCTTCACCTATTTCACACCATCGCCCACAGCCTATCATACCCCTATGAACGCCGTTCCCATTATTGCCTGCATGACTGTATGCTCTTACCCCCTTACGCATTTCGGATTTGTTTCTCCCAAAAAGTAAAACAAATGCTAAGCTGAGGACTAGCTGACCAATCGCCACAAACGAATCCAACCGCCACGTCCAGTTGTTGGCATCGCCCCTGCCACCAACTATACTAGGCTTATCATGCCATCATTTGACTTCCTTATAGTCGGCAGCGGCATAGCCGGCCTGTATGCCGCACTCCTGGCCAGGGAGCATGGCACCGTGGTCATCCTGACCAAGGGCAA
>JAUSCR010000078.1 GCA_030651175.1 Dehalococcoidia bacterium | reverse complement strand
CCAGGAAATCCTCGGAGAGCCTGTCCTCCACCCGCTCCTGGATCACCCTGCGCAGCGGACGAGCGCCGAAGTTGGGGTCGAACCCCTTTTCCGCCAGCAACTCCTTGGCGGCCTGGGAGACCTCCATGGACACGCCCTTCTCCAGCAGTTGTTTGGCCACGTCCCGCAACATCAGGTCCACGATCTGAAGGATATGCCCCTCATTGAGGGGGTGGAACACAATACTGGCGTCTATCCGGTTCAGGAACTCTGGGCGGAAGAACTTCTTCACCTCGTCCAGCACCTTCCCCTTCATCCGGTTGTACGACTCTTCGGAGGTCTTGTCCTCTTCGCCAGGCTTGGAGAAGCCCAGGAAGGCGTCCTTCCGAATAAGGTCTGAGCCTATGTTGCTGGTCATGACGACAATGGTGT
The DNA here is from genome assembly GCA_030651175.1 of Dehalococcoidia bacterium. Taxonomy (GTDB): domain Bacteria; phylum Chloroflexota; class Dehalococcoidia; order Lucifugimonadales; family SHYF01; genus SHYF01. The sequence continues at coordinate 3,749 of JAUSCR010000078.1, read as the reverse complement.
TGCGGAAGTCCACTTTGCGACCCTTGGCATCGGTCAGGTGGCCGTCGTCGAACATCTGGAGAAGGATGTTGAACACGTCCGGGTGGGCCTTCTCGATCTCGTCCAGAAGGATGCAGGAGTATGACTTGCGGCGGACAGCCTCCGTAAGCTGGCCACCATCGTCGTATCCAATGTAGCCTGGAGGAGCACCCACCAGGCGGGCCACGGTGTGCCGCTCCATGAACTCCGACATGTCCAGGCGTATCATGTGGTCTTCGGAGCCGAACATGAACTCCGCCAGGGCACGCACCAGGTAGGTTTTCCCTACGCCGGTGGGGCCCAGGAACAGGAACGCGCCTATGGGTCGCCGTGGGTCCTTCAGTCCGGCTCTGGCCCTTCGCACCGCCTTTGCCACACTGGCAATGGCTTCGTCCTGGCCTATGACGCGCAGGTGTAGCGCAGACTCCATCTCCAGCAGGCGCTGGCTCTCCTCCGTGGCGAGCCGCGTGACTGGGATGCCGGTCCACATGCTGGCTATCTCAGCTATGTCTTCGGCGGTGACCACAGGCAGGGACTGCTCCGGGTTCTGGCTCACGGTGTCCAAATCCTTCTGCAACTGCTCCAGCTTTTCTGTCAGAGTCTGCTGCCGCTGGTGCAGCTCCGCCGCCAGCTCATACTGCTGCTGGGCCAAGGCCGCATCTTTGTCCTTACGCACGTTCTCTAGGACCTTGGTCACCTCAGCCACCGACAGCGGCATGGTGGTCTTGCTGATCCGCACACGGCTGGCAGCCTCGTCCATCAGGTCAATGGCCTTATCCGGCAGGAACCGGTCGGCTATGTACCGGGACGATAGGTTGACCGCCGCCTCTATGGCCTCGTCGGTGATAGTCAGGTTGTGGTGGGTCTCATACCGGCCCTTGATACCCCGGAGGATCTCGATGGACTCCTCCACCGAAGGCTCCGCCACGTGGACTGGCTGGAACCGCCGCTCCAGGGCCGGGTCCCGCTCCACGTACTTCCGATAGTCGTCCAGGGTGGTAGCGCCTATGCACTGAAGCTCGCCACGAGCCAGAGAGGGCTTCAAGATGTTGGCCGCGTCCACGGCGCCCTCGGCTGCGCCGGCGCCAATCATAGTGTGCATCTCATCAATGAATAGGACGCAGTTTCCAGAGGTCTTTATTTCGTCTATGACCTTCTTGAGGCGCTCCTCAAACTCGCCTCTGTACTTGGTGCCGGCCACCAGGACGCCCATGTCCAGGGTGACAACGCGCTTCCGCTGGAGGGACTCAGGCACCTCGCCCTTGATTATCCGTTGGGCCAGGGCCTCCACAATGGCTGTCTTGCCCACGCCGGGTTCGCCGATGAGCACCGGGTTGTTCTTGGTGCGCCGGCTCAGGATCTGAATGACCCGCTGTATCTCCTTGTGGCGGCCCACCACGGGGTCCAGCTTGTCGTTCCGAGCGGCTTGGGTCAGGTCTATCCCAAGCTGGTCCAGCGTGGGAGTGCGGCTTGTGGAACGACCAGCGGGGTGACCACCACCCTGAGCAACGCTCTGGCTAAGGATACGGCTGGTCTCGCTGCGGACCTTGTCCAGGGTGACTCCCAGGCTCTCCAGGACTCCCGCCGCCACCCCTTCCCCCTCACGCATCAGACCAATGAGCAAATGCTCTGTGCCAATGTAGTGATGGTTCAATCGCCGGGCCTCGTCCACCGCCAGCTCAATGACCTTCTTGGCCCTGGGCGTCAGGCCAATCTCACCGGGGGATGGCCGTTCACCTCTGCCGATTATGAACTCCACGGCGGAGCGCACCTTGGTCAACTCAACATTGAGACTGGTGAGCACACGCGCGGCTACCCCATCGGTCTCCCGCACCAGCCCCAGAAGGATGTGCTCCGTCCCAATGTAGTTATGGTTGAACCTCTGAGCCTCTTCCTGGGCTAAAGAAAGGACCCGTCGTGCACGCTCTGAGAACTTTTCAAATCTGCTAGCCATTTCGGTGCTCCGTAGGCAACATTCTTAGGTGTGGTTTTTACTACTCGGTGGATTCTACTTGCTCCTCCCACGGTTCCTCCACCTGCTTCATGCTGAGTCCCAGCCGGCGTCGCTCCGGCTCCATCTTGATGATCCTCAACTTCACTACATCTCCCACGCGAACGACTTCTTTTGGATGTTGCACCATCCTCTCTGTGAGTTCAGAGATGTGTATGAGTCCTTCCACCGATCCCTCTATCCGCGCAAAGGCACCGAAGTTTGTCAACTTGGTAATGGTGCCATCCACCACCTGCCCCACCTGATACCGATCGGGCACGGTCTGCCACGGCTCCGGCCGCAGCCGCCTGAGGCTCAGGGCGATCTTCCTGGCCTCCCGATCCACCTTTAGGACGTACACCTCCACTTCAGCGCCAACCTGAACCACCTCCTCAGGAGACCGGACTGATTCCCAAGAAAGCTCCGAGATGTGGATCAGACCGTCCGCCCCACCCATGTCCACAAAAGCCCCAAAGCTGGAAAGTCCGCTGACTCGACCCTTCCGCACCTGCCCTTCCTGGAGCTCCGCCAGAAGCTGGTTCTTCTTCTCTTCCCTCTCTTGCTGTAGGGCCAGCCGCTCCGACAGGATAACGCGGTTGCGGCGGCGATTTAACTCCAGAAGGCGCATTTGAATTGATTGGCCCACCCTCTGCGCCAGGACATCCTCTTGGCTGGTCTCTCCAGACCTTACCCCCAATGGCGCCAGTTGGGATATGGGCACAAACCCCTGGACCCCATCCACGTCTACTATAGCACCACCTTTATTGAATCCTCGTATGACACCTTCAATGGTACTGTTATTGTCCAAACACTTTTGAAGGTGCAGCCATCCCCATTCACCCCGAGCCCGGTCCACTGAAAGAAGCGCTGGCTCCTCCTCGCTGTCCGGTTGGATGACGTACGCAAAGACCTCGTCCCCCGGATGAAGTTTGCTTAGAGCTTCCAGGGACAGAGAGCGCATCTCTCTGCTGGGCACAAAGCCTTCCGACTTGTGCCCCGTATCCACCAGAATACCATCATGGTCAATGTGCATGACCGTGCCTGCTATCACATCACCATGCTTGATGGTCTTGATGGGCTCGAACTGCTCCAGCAAGCGGGCCATATCGGGCTGGGAAGACGCTTGAACCTGATTGATAGAAGAGGACAAGACTACAACCACTTCCTTATGGGGATTCACCAACCTAATCCATTATATAGACAAGATTCACAAGGTGTAAAGGATGTAATGGTTTGAGGTCCTGTTTGCCTCTAGGTGGTAGCGGCTTGTCCTGGCACTAAAGCGCCAGGTTTAGGTGTAGTCAACCCCAGACTTTGTCGTGGGACTGGACACCCCTCAAAAGCAAACAGGACCGGTGTGCCACCAAGATGGTTGGTAGTAAAAAGGGGTTCTTGGCTGAGGTAGCCAAGAACCCCTTGCCTCCTGGCAGTGACCTATTTTCCCATACCCTCTCGAGCAAAGTATCGTCGGTGCTGGGGCGTTTCACGGCCGTGTTCGGAATGGGAACGGGTGGTTCCACCCCGCTCCAACCACCAGAAAGCGACTATAGTATACCAGGGCTGTGACTGCCTGGCAACAGCGCGCAGCGCCGCTTGCCATTGGTCAGTGATAATGTCAGTCCTTAACTGTTCAGGCAAAATGTCAGTCCATGGAAGGATTGATATTGAGCAACAGAGAACAGCGACGGGTACAGGTGTTGAACAAGGTGCTGGTGAAGGAGTGGGGAGTGGCGCAGGCGGC
>JAUSCR010000077.1 GCA_030651175.1 Dehalococcoidia bacterium | reverse complement strand
ATGGGCGTGCTGATGGTGGTGGCCCTGCCGCCAATGCTTAGTGTGATCCAGCAGATGAAGGGTGATGTACCTCTGATTACCCGCCTAACCATTGGCACATTCACCGGGGCCAAGAACAACTTCGGCCAGATTTTCATAGGGGTGGCGTTACTGTTTATCCTAGTGAAACTGATGAGTAGGGTTCCCAGAACCAGATCCGCTATTGAGGCGGTCAAGGTCAAGGCTCCCCTTTTTGGGGGCATGATAGTAGCATCAGAGCTGGCCCGCTTCTCGCGCACCATCGCAATGCTGTTGGAGGCGGGAGTGCCCTTGGCCACGGCATTGGAATTGGCTATGAGTGGATGCAAAAACCAGATGATCAAACGGGCGTTCCTGGCGTCTCAGGAAAGCCTCCTCAGCGGCCACGGGTTCACGCCAGCGCTGAAAAAACACTCCATTTTGCCGTCGCTGTTCGTGGAGCTTGCCATGATTGGAGAGGCCTCTAACTCCCTGAAGAAGACCATGCGGGACGCTGCTGAGGCGTATCAGAAAGAGACGGAGCAGCGCCTCAACGGTCTGCTGACCATGCTGGAGCCCGCTTCTACCCTGATAGTAGGGGCCATGGTGGCCATCATGGCCTTCTCAATGCTAATGCCCATATACTCGGGCCTCCAGTCCTTCAAGTAGGCACATATGCAACAAGCCGTATCGTTAACGGGAAGGTGGAAGAGGCTGAGCCAGGGCCTGCCCAGGGTCAAGCCCTGGGTGGTATTGGCTACTCTCCTGGGGATTGGGGTGTTCCTGTATTGGGCATACATGGGAGTGCTGTACGGGGCCACCGTAGGAGAGGCGGCGAGACTGGACAATGAGGTGGCGAGACTGGCGGGTCCCCTGGCGCCAGCCGCCAGCAAGGCGTCACCGGGCCAGGCCGAACTTGCGGCGGAGAGGTTCAATGCACTGGCGGTCCGTTTCAAGCGGTATGACTCCGAAGCTCTTGCTGGGCTGGTGTACGACGCAGCGGAGGCCAGCGGCGTCGGGGTCACTACGCTGGTCATGGGCAAGGCCTCGGCCAAGGTAGAGGATGGGGTGCACTACCAACTCCAGCCATTGACCCTGAATTTGAATGGCAGCAACGACAAAGTAGGCCGTTTCCTGGATGAATTCCACCAGCGAATCCCGGCCATGGTGGTGGCAGATGCCCGGTTCAGTGGCTCAGGCGCAGGGTCCACCGCTCAGATGCAACTGGTTCTTTACGTTTCTCCCCAGGCAGCGCCCAAGGAGTCTGCCACCAAGAAATAGGCAGATGGCATGAGCATATCAACCAGCACAAACCACTCCTCTGAGGCGGCCCCGCAGTCCGTCCCAAATGTAGGCCCGCAGTCCACACCAACCTCCTCCGACGTAGCCCAACTCCTCCACTTTGATAGAGCCTACATGGCCAGAGGGCTTTTCCTGAGGCGTCAGTTGATTACCCTGGACGTTAAGGACGGGGAGCTTCGGTTTGTTGTCTTCCAAAAAGGCCGTGTGGTGCGCTGGGGGATGGTCGCTCTGGATGGAGGCGGTGAGAACCAGGAGGTTACAGCCTCCCGACTTAAGTCCCTGGTGAAGGAGTTGGGCCTGGGAGGGCGTTGGGTTGTCAGCTTGCCTTTGCGCGCCGCCCTGGTGCGCCAGCTTGCAGTGCCAAAAATCAAAGGACGTTACCTGGGACAGGTAATCGCTGCCGAGGTGGCAGAGGGCATACCTTTCCCAGTAGAGCAGGTTGACCTCGCCTGGGCCGCGGAGAAGGCGCAAAAAGGACACCGGGTGGTGGCTATCGCTGTGTCCAAAGGCACGATGGATAGGACGGCTGCACCCTTGAAAGCGGCAGGGCTAAAGCTGGCCGCCATGTACCCCAGGGCCACGGCCCTGGCCTACGTGGCGGGCATTCCTGATGCGGTAATAGTGGACATGGGTGCTACGTCGGCTGGTGTGGTGCTGGTAGAGAAGGGCGTTCCACGGCTGGTGCACGAAGTTGACCTGGCCGGCGTGCGGGAGGGCGAGGCCGGTGCGTTGATTAGTCAGGCGGTGGAGCAGGTGGCCACTCAGTCCCAGGATCCCGAGAATAGTGAGAATAGCTTCCGACCCGTGCTTGTCACCGGCAACAGCGGAGCAAAGGGGATCACAAGAGAAGAGGTGGAAAGACGACTGGACAGCAAGGCGCTGGCTCTCAACCCATCGCTCAAGTTCCCAGGGCATTTCCCCGTAGCCGCATACGCCACTAACCTGGGCCTTTTCTTTGCGTACCAGGCCAGGCCAAGGCCCTTGCGGAGAACCAGCCCGGGGCCGGGGACGATGGCTTCAGTGAATGTTCTCCCAGAGCGGTATCGGGCGCGGTCTCTGCCCGTGTTCCCCGCGGGTGTGTTCCTCTCCATTGCCCTTTTCGCATACGCGGCGGTTGGGTTCCAGGATAATCTGGGCGCCGCGTTAGCCAGGAGTGACGCCCTGGCATCCAGACTGGTCGGCCTGGAGCGGCAGGACCGCACACAGAGGCTGGAGAGGCTAACAACTGAAGCGGACAAGAAGCGAGCTACGGCCACCGAGGAGCTGGCGAACAAGGCAGAGGCCCGGCTTAGCCAAATGAGTCAGTACATAAAATCGGTGATGGCGGACATAGATTTGATTTACAGCGAAGCCGCTTCCTTAAGTGTGCAGATAACCGGACTCAGCTTGGGCGCCGATGGCTACTCCGTGTCGGGGACCGCCCTGAGCGAAGATTACATCATCACCTATGCTGGCAGGCTGCGGCGGGCCCAGGCTTTCCAGGATGTGGCGATCAGCAGCATACAGTCGGGAGCCAAGGCTAGACCTGGGCCTGACATGGAAAGCACTGCCCCCGGCACAGGCAGCGCAACCTTCCAGCTCAAGGCGCTGATATATCAGCCAGTGCAGCCCTCTAATAAGTAACAGCTTTACCATACATCGTCTGGGGGGTAGCCTCCTGAGAGGGTGCGTGGAAAGAGGGAAGCTCTTCCCCACGCCGCCAGATTGTTTCGCTCAACTCGCAATGACGAGAATGGTGGCTGGCTCACTCGCAACGAGTGACGAACGTATCCACTCCTGTCGTCGTTGCGAGCCCCGACTCTGTCGGGGCGTGGCAATCTGGAGGGGCGGTGGCTGCCTTCTCACCACACGATGCTCTTCTGTCCCACGGACGCATTTCCACACAGGCTCTTAGAGAAACGTAACGTGCCCTCCTTCTGCTCTGACTGCTCCAAGCGGAGCCATGCATTTCCTTACTTCTTTATTAGGTTCTCTACACGTGTTCTTAATATGCACCCCCTACTATCTAGCTAACCCGTGGACAAAGCGAGATTACGGGGAGTTGGAAAAATAAGGAGGTAGAGGCATGAGAATCCAGAGAAGTCTTGCGGTAGAGACGAAGGCAAGGGAAGGTGGGTTCACCCTGGTAGAGCTGCTGGTGGTGGTGTCCATCATAGTGGCCCTGGCGGCGGTGAGCGTGGTCAGCGTTGGCAAGTTTGCCGGCAAGGGACAAGAGGGCGCCACGGCCTCGGAGCAGGAGGCGGTGCAGGCGGCTATGGACGCCATGCTTGCAGCCAAGGGCATTGCTGCTGTAACAGCGAACGACTTGACTACGGTTAGTAGCAGCATCCAGACCTTCACAGCGCTACCTGCGGAAGCGGGTGCAGGGGGATTGGCTGGTTACATGAGGCAGGACCCAACAACCTACACATACTGCTGGGACGCCACGGGCAAGGTGAAGCAGTTCGGTACCACCTCGGTTGCCTGCACTGTCGGGCCATACTAAGGTTGGCTTCAACAATGTCCAAACCCCCGGCGCAAGTCGGGGGTTCGACCTCAAAGACCGAAAAGCCAGACTGCTGGAATAGCGCATAGAAATAGCGTTTGGCCAAAAGGGGAGGGACATGCCGTGGAAATAGATTGCAACGAAGGCAAAGACCGGCGGTTCCTCTCTTGGCCCAAGAAGATTCTGGCAGGCCAGAGAGGCAGTTTGATGGTGGAGGTGACGGTCGCTCTGGTAGTTTTGGGATCCCTGGGGACAGCTCTGATGGCAGGCGTCCAGACAGGGCACATGGCCAAGCGCAACTTTGAGACCCAGTCTCTGGCAGAGAACATCATCCGGAACCAGATGGAGCACGTATTCGAACTAGCCTACGTGCCTCCTCCCACTACATATTCCACTGTTGCTCTGCCGCCTGATTACACGGCGACGGCGGAAGCCCTGGTGTACGACGCCACCAGTCCAAACATTGAGACGATACGTGTGACTGTGTTCAAGCGCGGCCAGCCTGTGAAGGCAATAGAGACGTTGAGGGCCAACCGATGAGAAACATAGCTTGCGGGGAGAAAGGGTCCACTCTCACGGAAATGATTGTCGCGGTCGGCGTCATTGTGATGCTCATGAGCACCCTGGGTATGACCATGTTTCAGGCGGTGGATACCCAAGGCAAGATCATAGACGATGGCCTGGCGATAAACGAGCTGCGAAAAGGCCTGAGCTGGTTCTCCACTGACATGAAGATGACCCAGACCACGGACCTGGCCGATGGCGCGGCGGCGGCGGCCATTGCCAGCAGCTGGACCGACCAGTTCCAGGGAGCCGGGACACCCCACACGGCTAGCTATTCCGTGGTAGGTGATAGCCTGGTGCGCACCTACGATGGCGTGAGTCACACAGTTGGACGAGGCGTCTCTTCGGCGGTATTCAGTCGCTCAGGCAAGACTATAGTTGCTCAGATCGAAGTGCAGGTAAGCCCCGGCGTCACCAGGACGCTGAGTGTCAAGGCTGTCACGAGGTCTACTCTAAGCTAAGGCTAAGGGGTAGCAGGAGGCCTATGTCCTGTCGCAGGTTCCTGAAACAAGAGGCAGGGGCGGTCCTGCTCCTGGTCCTAGCTTTCATAGGCCTGGCGGTGCCCCTGGCCATAGGAGCCATAAAGGTCGCAGACGAGCTCAATGTTCTCTCGCGTGTATACGACAAGCTTCTGCGGAGCCGCTACACGGCCAGCGCCGGGGCGGAGCTGGCCTTTTGGACAGTCATCAACAACCCCTCTTTCGACGACAACCTTACCCCCGTTGACCCTTGTACTGACACCGTGATCACGGTCGGCGGAGAGCAGGTCACGGTGACGGTTTGTAGGGTGTTCACAGTCATTGACCTCCAGGGCCAGGGGCTTGTGGTCACCAAGACCGTCACCCCTGCCACAGCCCAACAGGATACGGAAACCCTCTTCACCTACACCATCACCATCGAGAACGCCGGCAGCGCCGACGCCGTCATCAAACAGGTATACGACTATCTGCCGCCCAAGTTTCTTTATGTCAACGGGTCCACCAGCGGCCTCACCACCAGTAACCCACAACTAAACAACAGCTCACCACAGTCGTGCGGCGACCGACCTTACCGGCTCTACTGGAATCTGGAGCCTGACAATATAACCATCCCGCCAGGCGAACAGGTCTACATTTCTTTCCAGGCCGAGGCCGAGCTTGACCAAGGCACCTACCTGAACCAGGCCTCTGTGCGCTATGTGCCTTGGTGGAGCACCACTGGAACCTACGTGGATGTCTTCACCCCCTTCACCGCAGAGGTTGTCGTGGGCAGCGGCACCCCCTACTGCGGCTATGACCTGAACGTGATGGTGACCAAGGAGGTCCAGCCTCAGAACGCCACACCAGGCGTAGAGACGGAGTTCACCTACTCCATCAAGACAGAAAACCTCTCAACCGGCACACGCTATGTTTGCAAGATTGAGGACAATCTACCGCCGACCTTTACCTACGTGGCCGGTTCCGCCCTAGAGTACCCCGCCAACATAGCCCTCAGCGAACCTGAGCTTGTATGGGACGGCAACTCCACCCGCTGGCTGCTCCGCTGGGCCGATGGCACCGGCAGCAACCTCAATCCTCTAGTGAGCCTGGCAGCCGGCGAGACCAGATACCAGGTGTTCCGGGCAATAACAACCCCCGAACCAGGCGTGGACTACTTCAACGAGGTTAGCAGTGTTTGGTCGAGGCAACTGGTGGGCGGCCACTGCAAGACAGGCTCCGGCGACGGCGGCGCTTCAAGCTGGGGCGGATCTATACAAGGAGGCGCCTCGCCAGAGTCGGAGGTTGAGGGGATAATCATCTACGACATTACATCCCTGGCCTCTGACGGCACCGTTCGTTCCCGCATTCAGTACACCGAGGCCAGCGGGCAGATCGAAATCCTCTCGTGGCAAGAGTATTGAGCGCTGCCACTTATGTTGCTGGGCTAGCTGGAGTGGTGGGAACCGAGCTTCGGCCCCGGTGGTCTTCCCATCGGCCACCTGGCCCCACATGCTCGGCGGGCACACTGAGTCGGGTAGCGTACCCGCAGGCTCCATGTGTGCCCGCATACTTTACAGTGGGCTTCTCTGCCTATGCTCGCTATCGGTGCCATGCCCTACTCATATCATATCGCATGGGTGCTTGTCAAGCATCCATCCAGGAAAGGACTAGCCCGTTCATGGTTCGACAGGCTCACCACGAACGGGGGAACCCTCTCCGTTCGCCCTGAGCTTGTCGAAGGGCGGCTCTTCATATTCATGCTTCTTCTGACTCAGGACACTAACCCCTGAACCTGTACAAGCTGCCCGGCGGCATTCGAGCGGCGACCGACACGTCCTCCCAAGTTTGACGTATCTCTCTCAAAATAGCCTCTTGCGGCTGACCGCCACCTGGTCCAGCAGGGGGAGTGGAACCCGGCATTAGGAAGTAGCGCAATTCTCCACGCTCCAC
>JAUSCR010000075.1 GCA_030651175.1 Dehalococcoidia bacterium | reverse complement strand
CTGGGGATGGTGACCTGGCCTTTGGCCAGCGTCTTCACCACTTTGCGCTTTGGTTTTGTCTGCGTCATGCCTGCATCTCCATCTTTCCGATAGTTGGACTTTCCATCCAATTAGACAGCGCGGCGGAGGGTGCTGTCAAGCCAGGTTTGCCGGCAGATTGCCATGTTTTGTCAAACGTGCTACAAAGAATGCGACCGCGTGGTTGTGGACGCTGGCCCTGATGGCCTTGCCTTCCGCAAAGCGGAGGAACGGGTGGGGGCTACGGCCTAGACGGCGTAGTAGGGGCACGGCATGCCGTGCCCCTACGGGTTATTCCTGAGCTCGTGGTGGGCTTGTCCCAGCCGCGTCACGCTGCCTGGTACAGCCTTAGCCCACCGTGCGTCATGGCGCGCAACCGCTGTTGCCTTTCCAGCACCTTGATGGCACGCAGCACTTCCGGTTCCCCATGCCGACGGAACTTGCCCACGATTTTGCTCTGGGCGCGTGGCTGTTCACAGTAGGTCCAAACATCCTCCGCCAACTGCTCACCTAGGGAAGGAAGCGGCTTCAGCGGCGTCACAATGGTGTGGCCTCGATTGCTGTCTACATTCTCCCCAGGCTGGAACTCAAGGTAGGACTTGTGGCGCTCTAGGAACGCCTGCAGCCGGGTGCGTAGCACGCCGCCCGTGCCGGTGGAACCGTAACCATGTATCACTTCTAGGTTGCCCGGGTTCCCGCCTGCCTGGCGAACAGCGGCGTTGTAGAAATCAATGAAAGCGGTCTGTGCCTCAGTCCAGGTCAGGCCGTGAAGGTCTAGCGTGCGTGCATCGGTTTCGGGCATGGTGGAGTCTCCAAGACAACAGTATGTTTACCCTCTTGTGTATGTCCTATAAATGATGTATGCTGTATTATAACATAGACATACGGAGGGTGCCATGCGAATCGGAATAAACGTGCCAGACGATCTTCTGAAGAGGTTCGAGCCAATCAAACAGGTCACCAACGTTTCCCAGGTGTGCCGAGACGCCATCAAGACCTGGGTAGACTCCTACGAAGCCGCAACCGAACGAGCTAGTAAAGAGGGAATGGAAACACTCGCCGCCAGGCTTGCGCAGCAGGTTACAGCGCAGGCAGTAGACTGGGAAGCGCTGGGTTATGAAGACGCTAAGATGTGGTGCCAGCTAGCCTCCTTGAAAGAGTTCCAGAACGCGTTCCACAATCACGAGTTACTAAAACGAGAGGGGAGGAACCTCGGTCTTTGGGCATTTGAGTTCCAGACAACTGCTAAGTCGTTTCGGCACAAGTACACCGATTACAAGGAGTGGTTTGAACATCAGTACGAATTCTATGATGTGGAGGAGGCCAGGGACCGGATTGATCAGGCTGAACAGGAATACACTCGTAGCTACCTAACATACGTCACGTCCGTTTGGCAGATGGTGAAGGACCGTGTGGCGGCTGATGCCATGATTCGCGAGAAGGCATTGGCGGAAACACGAGCTAGGGTGGTGTTACCCCAACACCTGGTGAACCCCAAATCGATTGCGTGACGCTTACGGGAACCATTCCTGTGAGGAATGCGTGCCCTGCAGTAACGCCGCCGCCTTCGGCTCCGGCGGTAGGCGCACCAGCCACCACTGTCATTCTGAGGGAGTCCTTCCTGGGAAGGACGACCGAAGAATCCAAAGCGAGCCTCCACCACTATAGGAATGTCTTGGATTCTTCGCTACGCTCAGAATGACATGGTAGGCAGTCAGCCCCCCGCCACCCCGCCCCTTCCCCCGTCCGCTCGCCATCCTCATTCCATGGCCGCGCTGCCTACGCCCATAGCCCACGCAAGTGGCTTGTGCCTGCCCTCGTTCCAGCCCGCCACGAACGGATGCTGGGCGGTGGCGTAACGATTGCTGGCCGCAGCGGGCCAGCCCAAAGCAAAGGCGATCCTCGTGGCTGCGCTCTTATCCCGCGGCAATCTAACGCCGAATACGGTTGATAGTTAGCGGGGTTGCTTGAATAACATTGCCAGCGTCTGTACAATCGCGTTGAACAAGGGGCCAATAGAAATGACCGGTCGGAGGAAAGAAAAGGCATGAATCAGCAACAGCAGGCGTCACTCAGCCCCGAGGCCGTCCTGGGAGAGTTCAAGAAGCATGGTGTTACCCATATTGTGTGGCTGCCGGACAGTGAGACCAACTGGTTGTACCAACTTATGAAGGCTGAACCCACATTGACCATTATCCCAGTCAGCCGTGAAGGGCAGGCCATCTCCACTGCTGCCGGCCTCGTCGTGGGAGGAAAGAAACCAGTCGTACTCATTCAAAACACAGGAATGTTGGAGGCTGGAGACTCCATCCGAGGATGGGGCTTGGGTATGCATACACCCGTTGTGCTAGTGGTTGGATACCGGGGTTGGACGCGTCACGGCGTGAATAGCGCTTCCGATGTGGCGAACTTCACAGAGCCGTTTCTGAACGCCCTTGGGATCCATTACTACCTCATTGAGACCAACGATGACGTTTCCCGCATCTCCTTGGCTTTCGAAGAGGCTGAGCGGACCAGGCGTCCCGTGGCCGTCCTCGTTGGGGACGAATACCACGGCTTTATCCGATAGTCCGTATTCGTGCCTTAGGGTGACACCCATTGGTATTGGACGGGGCCAGACCGATCAAAAGAGGTGGTTAATGTTTAACGCTGCCGACATGTTGAGACTCTTCCAGAAGTATCGTGGCGATGCCTTGGTCATACCGGACAGGGGCGCCCGGCACTGGCAAGGCATAAGCACCAATCCCAAACGGGACATCCCACTGGGCGATCCGGCCATGGGAGGGCATGCTTCTTTCGCATTTGGCCTGGCTGAAGCACGGCCAAACGAGAAGGTGGTTTTATTCGATTCTGAGGGCGACCTCCTTATGAACTTGGGTGTGCTTGCCACCATTGCGGAACTAAAGCCCAGGAATTTCTATCACTTCCTCATGGACAACGAATGCTACGCGACCACAGGAGGGCAACCTGTTCCCAACAGTAGTTCTATCTCTTACTCAGGCATCGCCCGGGAGGCCGGCTACCCTTCTACATACTTCTTTGATGACCTAGAAGAGTTGGCGGACAAAATTGAGATGATCCTTAACCAACCAGGGCCTGTTTTCGTCCACATGAAGATTGTCCCTGAGATTGAGAATGAGCCAATAAGACGTCGGCCCAGGTGGCAGACACGCACGCTGGATGAGGTGCTTCGGGACATAAAAGAGACACTTGGGGTTGCTGTGTAATAGGCCACTGCATCGGCACAGGTGTCACCTCCATTCGCATGAAGGGTTTCACTGCCCCGTGATGCTCCGGGGTTGGGTGGTCAGTCAGAGCGCTGTCGCTGTCCCCTACACCCCCATCCGCTGCCCCGGCAGCAGGCGCTGAACCCAGCGGGGCGCCCACCAGTTCCACTTGCCCATGATGCGCATGAGGGCGGGCACCAGCAGCGCCCTCACCAGCGTGGCGTCCAGCAGTATGGCTATGGCCATGCCCACGCCCAGGGCCTTCACCACAACCACGTCGCTGGTTGCGAAGGCGCCGGCCACCAGCACCAGAATCAGGGCTGCGCTGGTGATTATCCGGCCGGTCCTCTCCAGCCCCAACGCCACGCTGGCCGTGTTGTCCCCGCTCTCGTCGTACAGCTCCTTGATGCGGCTCAGCAGGAACACCTCGTAGTCCATGCTCAGGCCGAACAGGATGCAGAACATGACAATGGGAACTGTGTTCTCGGTGAACCCCTGGGTGCGGAACGCCAGCAGATTCTCAAAGTGCCCCTGCTGGAAGATGTACACCAGCGCGCCGTAGCTGGCCAGGATGCTCAGTGCGTTCATGATGACCGCCTTGAGCGGCAGGATCACGGAGCGGAACAGCACCAGCAGGACCAGATAGGTGGTCACCACTATGTAGAGGATGGCCAGGGGGAAGTTGCGGTACATAATGTCCACGGTGTCGTCTATGTCGGCAGTGGCACCGGTGACCATAACGGACACGCCCGGCCCAATGCCCTGGTCTCTTATCTCTTTTACGAAGGCCCTGGCCTCGTCGGACAGCGGAGGTATGCGTGGAATGACGCGGACCAACGTCACATCATCCGCCAACATGGAGCGCAGAGCGGCCTGCATCTGAGGAGTGAGCAAGCTGGGCGGCGCGGCGTACATTTGCTGGTACTGCTCGCGCGTTATGGATGGGTCCAGGGTGAAGATGCTCTCCACTCGTTTCACCCTTGGGTCTTGGGCGAGCCTATGGGTGAAGTCATAGAGGGCGCCGACGGTCTCCGGCTTCAGGATGCCGCCAGGGGCCTGGGCGACAATAGCCATGGACGAAAGCTCTCCCGGGCCCAGCTCCCTCTCCGCCACATCCCAGCCTTGCCGTGCCTCGGCATCTGGAGGCAGGACGCTGGCCCAGCCCGATCCAACCTTCACCCCCAGGAAAGGGGCACCCAGGAGCAGAAGGAAGACGATGACCGGCACGGCCACCAGGATAGGGTGCCGCATGACGCCGTGGGCCACCCGTCGCCATCCCGACATTGGTCGGGATGAGGCGGGCAGTATCCTCAGGCTGTTAACCCTGGGCCCAAGGACTCCCAGCACCGCAGGCACCAGTGTCATGACCGCCAGGACGGAGATCAGCACCACGGTCAATCCGCCTATGCCCAGGGAGTGGAAGAAGGTCAGTGGTATAAAGAAGAGGCCTGTGAGTCCCACCATGGTGGTGAGGCCGGAGAACAGGATGGCCCGTCCGGCGGTGGACATTGTGACGCCTATCGCCTCGCTTCTGCCGTGAAGGGGCAGCTCTTCCCGGAACCGGTTCACCACCAGCAGCGTGTAGTCCACGGCAATGCCTATCCCCAGGAAGGAGGCTATGTTCAGGACGAAGACGCTGACCTCGGTGAACTGGGTCAGCAGAAGGACCAGGGCCATTGTGATGACTACAGTGAGGATGGCCATGGCGATTGGCAGGGCCGTGGCCACCAGGGTGCCGAAAACCAGCGCGAGCGCCACCAGCACCAGCGGGAAGCTCAGAGCCTCGGAGCGGCGCAGGTCCTCTTCCGCTGCGGTGTTCAGGTTCGAGAATATGGCAATGCCTCCGGTGGCCCACATCTGAAACCCTTCGGGGGTCTGAAGGCGGCGGCGCAGGTCGGGATACATGTCCATGGCCTCGTCTATGCCAACGCTCATCACCACCAGGGCGTAGGAGGTCCTGCCATCGTCGGAAGCCAGGTTCGGGTTGGCGCTGTTGTAGAGGGTGATCACCCGCTCCACGCCTGGAACATCCGGCGGGACACGAGAGAGTGGGGCCAGGGTCTGTTCGACGGCCTGTTGGTACTCTGTGTCCTGCGCTTTGAGGCGCGGGTGCGAGAATACCAGAGCGACCACCGCTTCCCGCTGGGCCAGCTTTTCCCTCAGGAGGGCAGAGGCTCGTTGCGACTCAGTGTCCGCCCGTCCGAACCCTGCCTTCAGCTCAGAGAGCACTCTGGGCGCAAAGATGGCCGACACCAGGAAGGCTACCGCCCACGCGGCAATGACCAGCCAGCGCCACCGGGCCATAAGCACACCTAGTCGGAACAGCATAGCATCTATCTCCAGCCAGGGCTAAAGAAAACGCAGACAGACGAGTATACAAGCTCAAGAGTTTTGTGACAATTATCACAACCCTTTTCTTGACGTATTCCTCACACATGAGTACAATCTAAAGGTTCGAGGTGCGAAATATGGATTATGCTATAGTAGCGACGGGTGGCAAGCAGTACAGGGTCAGCCCTGGCGACGTCCTGGACGTGGATAAGCTCCCAGCGGAAGCGGGAGACCGCGTAGAGTTGACGCAGGTGTTGCTGCTATCCCATGATGGAAAGGTTACTGTGGGCACGCCTACAGTCCAGGGGGCCATGGTGATAGGAGAGGTGGCGGAGCAGAGGCGTGGCGACAAGATAGTGGTGTTCAGGTACAAGAACAAGACCCGGCAGGGCGTAAAGACCGGTCATCGCCAGTTCTTGAGCCGGCTTGAGATAAAGGAAATCGTCGCTGGTAGCGTGCCGCCGGTCCGTCGCGGCCGTTCCAGGAGACCTGTGGAGGAGGCTAGCCATGGCCCATAAGAAGGGTGGAGGCAGCAGTCGCAACGGTCGCGACAGCAACAGCCAGCGGTTGGGGGTCAAGCGATACGGCGGTAGTCTAGTGACCGCGGGGAGCATCATTGTCCGCCAGCGGGGCACGCGGATACGTCCCGGCCTCAACGTTGGGATGGGCCGCGACCACACGCTGTACGCCCTGGTGGATGGATGGGTGAAATTTGACCATGCGACCAAAGAGCGGCGCCGGGCCAACATTGTTTTGCCGGCGCCCGTGGGGGTGGCCAGTGAAGGCTAAGATACATCCGGAGTACTTTCCCGATGCCCAGGTCATCTGCTCCTGCGGCAACACCTTTACAGTAGGGGCCACCAAGTCGCTCCTGCGAGTGGAGGTATGCAGCGCATGTCATCCCTTCTTTACGGGGGAGCAGCGCATTGTGGACACTGAGGGCCGGGTGGAGCGTCTGAAGCGCCGCTACGGTCTCAAGTAACAGGCGGCCTAGCACGGAGAGCAAGACATACAAAGGGGCGGAAACATCCGCCCCTTTGTATGTCTTGCCAACGCACACGTGACCGGATTGAATCGCCAGAGGACTACATAGGGGTGCAGAGTTGGCCTCGGAAAGAAAAGTGGAGCACGCCCAGCCTGACCCAGGAACCCGCTCTGCGCCTCGTTTCTTCTATGGCGGCCAGGCTGTCATAGAAGGAGTGCTAATCCGTGGGCGGCGGTTCTCTTCCGTGGCGGTCCGCCGTCCAGATGGCCAGGTCGCTACCCAGGTTTCGCCCCTGAGCACCGTGTACACCGGCGTGATCCGGCGTGTGCCGTTAGTGCGGGGCATTGTGGTGCTGGTAGAGACGCTGGTGCTGGGCACCAGAGCCCTCATGTACTCGGCCAATGTTAGCATAGAGCAGGAGGGCAAGGAGATGGGCCGGTGGAGCATGGGCGTTACCATGGCCATCTCTCTGGGCTTTGCAGTGGGCATCTTCTTCCTGCTACCGCTGCTTGTCGCATCCCTGTTCCATGGTTTCCTTGGCGAAGGCGTGGGCGGCGACATCCTATTCAACGTGGTGGAGGGAGGGGTTCGCCTGGCCTTGTTCCTGGGCTACGTATGGGGTATTGGGTTTATCCCCGACATCAGGCGCGTCTTTGCGTATCACGGCGCCGAACACATGACTGTCAAAGCCTATGAGGCCAATGATCCCCTGGAGATTGCGCACATCAGGAAATACTCTACGGCCCACCCTCGATGCGGCACGGCCTTTCTGCTGGTGGTCATGGTGATGGCCATCGTGGTCTTTGCTTTCTTGGGTAGACCCCCCATTCTCTGGCTAGTCTTGTCCCGCATCGTGCTGGTGCCCGTGATTGCGGGCCTGGCGTATGAGGTAATCCGGTTCAGCGGCAGCCATCAGAATAGCGCGCTGGTACGGCTGGTTGTTGCTCCCAGCCTGATGCTTCAGGCGTTTACCACTCGCCAACCCGACGACGACCAGATTCGGGTTGCCGTGCATGCTATGCGCACCACCCTGGCCGCCGACCAGGGCCAGGAGTTGCCGTCAGAAGGAGAGAGTGGTGCGAAAGAGGCCCGACCAGAGACGCCTGAATAGATTTCTGCGAGTGGGGCGCACTCCCCCTCTGGTCAAGGAAGTCAAACCAACGCTACGGTGTTACGTTACGTTCACCTTCTAAAGTATGCACCTGGTTGTTGGAAGAAGGCCGAGAGCCTCGTGGTTGCCGCTAGCTACAGGCTAGGGCTACAGCGCAAGCTGCTGCTCTCAGCAGTTGACAGAAAACCATTGAAGTTACTCCTAGTATGCTCTGTCAATACTTTTACAAACCGACCCTTCTGGCGAAACTCGTCGTGATTCTCGGTCTGCAGCCGAAATAGCACTGTCCACCCAGGCGTCCTCCCATGGCTGTATCTGTTCTGGGTGAAGACATCTCCTCCACGGTTCCCCTGCGCCTCGGCGCATGGAGCCGCTGCACTTGTGTGGGCTCGCTATCGCCCCTTACAAGCGCTTTACAACCCCAACTGTAATAAGGTAGACTAGCCTTGCTAGGGCGCTTGGGGAAGAATCCCCTCGCCCTGGCTTGTTTTTGTTTCCACGGCGGGGAGGCGGAATCATGACCCAGCGCGAAACATTCCTGACATCCGAAGGGCTAACCAGGCTGGAAGTTGAGCTAGAACACCTCCGCACTGCGCGTCGGCAGGAGGTCGCCCAGCGGATTCAGAGGGCCAAGGGGGTGGGCGGCACCGTGGACAACGCCGACTACGAGGAAGCAAAGAACGAGCAGGCCTTTGTGGAGGGCCGCATTCTGACTCTGGAGAACACAATCAAGAAGGCTGTCCTCATACCCGATGACAGGGTCCCTTCCGGAAGCGTGGAGTTGGGCGCTGTGGTGACCGTGGTAGACCCTCAAGGAAAAACCCGGACATATACCATAGTGGGAAGCACCGAGGCAGACCCTACCAAGGGGAGGATTTCCAACGAGTCGCCGGTAGGCAAAGCCCTCCTGGGGCGCAAAGTGGGTGAAGAGGCTGAAGTTACCACTCCCGCTGGGGTTGCCAAGTTCAGTATCACCAAGATCGAATAGTTTTGTAGCCCCAGGAGGTCTCTGCCTCAGAGAAGCTGAAAAGATGCCAGAGAGGGGAAAACAACTCACCAGGTCCCGAATGGAGAAGCTTCAGCGGCTTCGAGACCAGGGAATAGACCCGTATCCCCCGCGCTACCGCCGCTCTCACACCAATGAGGAGGCGGTAGCCTTGTTTCAGGACACGGAGGTCCGGCAGGGCCCGGGCGCCAGGTCTGAGGAGGTGACGGTAGCGGGCCGCGTCATTGCCCTGCGCCTCATGGGGAAGGCCGCCTTCCTGGACATACGGGATGCCTCAGGGCGGCTCCAGGTCCATCTGCGACAGGACATCCTGCAAGACCGCTACTCCCTGGTGGATGACCTGGACCTGGGGGACTTCTTGGGCGTGCGCGGCGCGCTCTTCAAGACACGCAGCGGGGAGATTACGCTTGAAGCGCAGCAGGCCACCCTGCTATCCAAAGCGCTGCGCCCTCCACCGGAGAAGTGGCACGGCCTCAAGGACGTAGAAATACGCTATCGCCAGCGGTATCTGGACCTCATGGCCAATGCTGAGGTGCTGTCCATATTCCGCGCCAGGAGCCAGATCATCTCCTGCGTCCGCGCCTTCCTGAACAACAAAGGGTTTATTGAGGTTGAGACGCCGGTACTAGTGCCCGTGCCCGCGGGCGCAATGGCGCAGCCCTTTGTCACCAGGCATAATGCCCTGGACCGCACCCTATACCTGCGCATCGCCACGGAGCTGTATTTGAAGCGGCTGATAGTGGGTGGCATGGACAAGGTGTACGAAATAGGCCGGGCGTTCCGCAACGAAGGCATAGACATGGACCACAACCCAGAGTTCACAATGCTGGAGAGCTACGAGGCATACGCCGACTACAAAGATGTGATGGACATGTTAGAAGAGATGGTGGCATCGGTGGCCCGACAGGTCACCGGCTCAACCACTGTCACCTTTCACGACCAACCGATTAGCCTGGAGCCGCCGTGGCAACGGCTCTCGCTGAAGGAGGAGTTGCTCCGCATTGGCGGCATAGACATTGAGGCGCACCAGGATACATCCGCTTTGCTGGCCGCCGCCAGGAACGCCGGCGTAGACGTGGAGCAGCGGGCAAGCCGCGGAAGGATCATTGACAAGCTTGTCGGCTCACTGGTAGAACCCAAGCTCATCCAGCCCACGTTCCTGGTGGACTACCCGGTCGAGATGTCGCCCTTGGCCAAGGCCAAGGCGGAAGACCCGCGATACGTGGAGCGGTTCGAGGCATTCGCCGGCGGCATGGAGATAGCCAACGCCTTCACAGAGCTGAACGATCCTCAGGTACAGCGCCAGCGGTTCCTGGAGCAAGAGACGCTTCGCAGCCAGTTTGGCGGAGAGGACTTTGACAGGCTGGACGAGGATTTCCTGGTGGCGCTGGAGTACGGCATGCCGCCCACGGGCGGATTGGGCGTGGGCATTGACCGCCTGACGATGCTCATCACGGGCCAGCAGACCATCCGGGACGTGCTGCTTTTCCCACAGCTAAGAAGCAAGTAGCCGCCTACCCTAGTGTGCCGTCCCTGAAATACCCATACGAACTGTCATTGCTAGGAGTCCCGACGTGTCGGGACGACGAAGCAATCTGGACGAGAGGGTAGACCTCGCAGGCAGATTGCCACGGCCCTCCCTCGTCGGGCCTCGCAATGACAGTTACAGCGAACTTCAGTGACACTACCCTAGCAGGGTGGTGAAAAACTCCTCCTCCCGTCCCCTTGCCCTCCCCGAGAGGTCTCTCTGGACATCCTGTGCTAGACTAAACCCATTCCACACAAAAACGGAGAGAGAACATGGCCTTGCCTCTATCAGACATCCGGGTAGTGGAGATATGCCAGGTGTTTGCCGGCCCAATGGCAGGCATGCTCTTGGCGGACCAGGGGGCTGATGTTATCAAAATAGAGCCTTTGGATGGCGACTCTTCCCGTCCGGCGGTCCCCTATCTGCCAGAAGTGGACGGGACGAGCGTGCGTTACGTGACTTTCAATCGGAATAAACGCTCCATTGTCCTGGACATAGCAAAGCCCAAGGGACGCGAGGTGGTCTACGACCTCCTGCGCAGAGCCGACGTGATGACGATAAACATGCGCCTTGGCGCACGCCAGCGGGCTGGCCTGACTTATGAACAAGTGGCTGCTGTCAACCCAAGGGTTGTCTATGCCTCCATTACAGGCTATGGCGAAGAGGGGCCAGACGCCGATCTGCCCGGCATTGACATAGTCACCCAGGCCAGGTCTGGAGATTTGGCAGCCCGCCGGATTTCCGGCGGTGTGCTGCCCCCACACACGCAGCTATACCACTTCGATATGTCGGCGCCAATGCTCCTGGTCTACGGAGTCATGCTGGCGCTGCGCCAGAGGGAAGTCACGGGAGCAGGACAGAAGGTGGATACCAGTCTGCTACAGGCCGCCATAGCATGCCACACCGTGAACATGACGCGGCGCGCTGGCAGCACCGGAAACTACGGCATTGTGCCTACGGCTCCCGCTACCTACCGGTGCGGCGATGGCAAGTACATTCTTGCCATGAGCGGTGGTGAGCGCTGGGAGCGCCTCTGCCATATCATGGGGCTGGACCACCTGCTCAAGGACCCAGCCTACGATACCAACCAGAAGCGCACACAAAAGGCGGAGGAGATTTTCCAGATACTAACCCGCCAGTTTGCTACAAAGCCCGCCGCGGAGTGGGAGGCGCTTCTCAAGGCGGACGGACACACGGTAAGCGTGGTGAAAGAGATGTCAGAGGTGTACGAAGACACTCAGGTGGTGGCAAACGGCATGTTCATTCAGATGGAGCAGCCAGGCCTGGGCGCCGTCACTGTGACAAACGTTCCATTCCAGATGTCCGCCACGGCCCATGAGCCACACCTGCGCTCCCCTGCCCCAGCCCTGGGGGAACACACCGTGGAGGTGCTCCAGGAGTTGGGTCGCAGCCCCGATGAAATCGGGGCGCTCAGAGCGGAGGGTGTTATACCGTAGCAGGCTTCCCTCTAAGGGGAGTCCAGAGTCCCGACTTGTCGGGACTCTGGTGGGGGTCTGGGGGTATCCCCCAGATTCAATTCTCACCCCCCCCCTTCCTGGCCAGAGCCTGTCCTTGAGCGTAGCGAAGGAAAGGGGGCAAGGGGGATGGTCGAAGAGGGTAGGCAATTTGCCGAAGCCTTCTAGCGGCCCCTGGCTTTGCTCTTTTGGGCTTTCATTGCCTCCAGCCCCGAGGGGCCTGTAATACCCATAGCCTTCCGTACCGTGGACACCTGGGCACTCTGCATGTTGTCCAGGTCTATAGCCTCGGCGTAGGAGAGGTACTTTTCCCGCCAGATGGAGCGCTTGAGGAAGCGCAGAATAACAGGGTCCTTCTCTTTCATCACCTCGGCCAGCTTGTAGGCCTCGGGCAGGAGCTGCTCCTTGGAAACGACCTTGTTGACCATGTCAAAGCGCTCCGCCTGCTCCGGAGTAATGGCCTCGCCGGTGAGAAGGTGGTACACCGCCCACCTGTGAGGAACAAACTCTATCATGGACTTGATGGACCCGCCGTTGGGGTGGGTGTACCGTATCTGGGGTATGCCGAACCTGGCTGACGGGGAGGCAACAACGAAGTCGCAGAGCATGGCTAGCCAGAACCCCAGCCCCAAGGCGTGGCCGTTCACCGCCGCTATGGTGGGCCGGGGAAACACCCGCAGCTTCTCCTGCAATCCCAGGACCAATCTCCTGTAGTTGCGTTCGCCAGCCACCCCCGCACTAGGGCCATCGGTGCTGCCCCAGCCAAAGTCCGCTCCGGCGCAGAAGGCGTTGCCCACCCCTGTGATTACCACCACCCTCATGCTTTCGTCCAGGTCTATCTCCTCCAACGCATCGGTGGTCTCCTGCATCATTAGGCCGGTCAGGGCGTTCATCTTTTCTGGCCGGTTAAGGGTCAAAGTGACCACGCCATCATCGTTGTTTACCAGGATTGTCTCGTAACTCTTGGGCATGTGTCCCTCCCTCCTGAAATTACGCTCATTCTAGGCTCGGCATTTCGCAAGGTCAATGGTAAGGGGAGACCAGGAGATGTTTGCCTGGGGTTGGTGAAGCGGACGAACCCACCATACTCCGCTCATGTGGTTCGACATGTCCGACTCTGTCGAGCGCCGATTCTATCGGGCGTCCTCGATGGAGTCGGAGGGGATATAGGGGGTGAGGTCGAGGGCGGTTGAGTCAAGACCCATTGGCTGTAAGTCGTGCGGCAGCTCCGATGTTGTGAAGTCAGAATCACATTATGCATGTCAACCACAATGGAACGGAACCTTCCGGATTCTCCGCCGTCACGACGAAGAACTCTGTGCCGCGTATCTGTGCGGCTGTAACCTTGCCCAAACTCTGGGTTTTAGGGTCCAGCCACAGGTTGGCTGCAACCTCGTCCAGGATGGATGGTGTGTTGGCCAACTCTACGAATGTAGGCACAGCCTCGCGGCTCAGGAACAGCCCCGAGAACGGGTCCATATCTTGTGGCCTGATTACCGCCGCGTTCACTTGCAGTGTTGTCTCAGCGCGGTAGATAGGAGTAATCATGTTGGTAATCAGTATGCCGGCTATCAGTGCGACTAGAAGCGGCGCCACCTGGACACAGGCGGCCAAGCTCAAGGCGGCTGACGGCGCAAGGATGACCAGTTCGGAGAGTCCGTAACTATCTATGGCACCACGGCTATGGCGGGCGCTCCCAGAGACGACGACGCAGGGCTGGACACAGGCGCAGCTTATATTTATGAGCTGTCGGTCACGTAGCTTTTAGCCTGCCATCGGCAATCTCCTCGATGCGGTCGGCCAGGGGCATGAATGTGACATCGTGAGTGGCCACTACCACCGCCACATTCATCTGGTCAGCCATGCCCTTCAGAAGCTGGGCTATGTCCTTTGCCGTGGCGGAGTCCAGGTCCCCAGTCGGCTCGTCAGCCAGGACCACAGTAGGGTTGACGGCCAGGGCCCTGGCTATCGCCAGGCGTTGCTGCTCGCCTCCGGACAGCTCGTAAGGCCGGTGGGCGACCCGGGAGGCCAGTCCAACGTCCTTTAGCGCCTCCAGCGCCCTTTGCCTTCTCTCTTGCCTTCTAACGCCGCGGATTCCCAACGCCAGGTCCACGTTCTCAAAGGCTGAAAGTAGCGGGAGCAGGCCGAACGACTGGAACACGAATCCAACGTTCTGACTGCGCCAGCGCGTGAACTCCTTCTCGGACATGGCGGCGGTGTCCTGCCCCTGCCAGAGAATTGTGCCACCTGTGGGGCGGTCCAGGCCACCCAGGAGGTTGAGCAGAGTTGTCTTGCCGGAGCCGGAACGTCCCATGATGATCAGCATCTCCCCCTTGCGGATGTCCAGGGAGACGCCGTTGACAGCCATCACCTGGAGGCCACCGCCCTGGAAACACCGCTCTATTGCCTGGGCCTGAATCACCGGTGGCTCCAATGGGAATCGGCTCATCTCTTTCGCTCCCTGGGCCTTATTACCACGCCGTCTTCTTGTACCGCCAGGCGTGTCCTGCCTACCAGTCCCAGTTTCTCCACAGACTCCCTGGGCAACTGGAGCCTGCCCGCCCGGTCCA
>JAUSCR010000068.1 GCA_030651175.1 Dehalococcoidia bacterium | reverse complement strand
CCGCGTTCCTGGCGGCCAACGGAGTACGCATCCGCTTCTTGGGGCAGCCCATCTACGGCATGGCAGTCAAGGCCATCTACGATAGCCTGAAGCACCTGAAAGACGGCGGAGCGCCGGAGGAGCTAAGAGACCGCCAGGCCTCCCCAGACCTATTGCGCGCCGTGGACCGCACGGAGGAGTTCATGCGGTGGGAGCGGGAGTACGTCAGAGAGTAGCAGGGTGATGAAAAACCCTTTTCGACCATCCCCCTGCCCCCTTCCTGGCCAGGAAGGGGGTGAAGATTGAATCTGGGGGACACCCCCAGACCCCCGTCAAAGGGCTTCGCCCCTCTGAACGCCCCCTTTTTCAACAGCCTGCCAAGCACGTTGTGCTTTACGCCACCACCCCTGCCTTCTTAGTCGCCGGTGAAGTGGAAAGGTGAGGCCCATTGGGGTAGTGTACCCTGTGACACGAGCTCAGCAGTTTCGCGCTGGGCCAGGATGAGGATGATAGGTATTCGCCTGGGTGTTGGTGGCAGAAACCGTATCCCGCGCAGGAGCGAGAGAAGATTGACAAGCACCAAGGACTGCCAGTAAGCTCTGGCAACCCCATATGCGGACCTCGCTTAAGGCACAGCATCAGTCGAAATCAGGAGTCCCAGCTAAGTAGGCAAGCGATGGAGCAGGAGCAACTGCAACACGAAGCGAAGAGGCCCAGGGACTTCTATAAAGGCTGGCGAATTGTCATTATTTCCGGCCTTTTTCAATTGTTGTTTGGGGGCCTGTACCATACGGGCCTCTCTGTTTACTTCCTGCCCCTTATCCGTACCTTTGAGGTCTCCCGCACCAAGTTGTCCTTCGCCTTCGCCGTCCGCTCCCTGGAGGGGGGCGCGGAGGGGCCGCTTGCCGGCTATCTGACGGATCGCATTGGGCCCCGCATTATCGTCGTTGCCGGGGTCATCATAGGGGGCGCAGGCTTTATTCTTCTTGGGCTGGTCCACTCCTACCTCACCTTCCTGCTTGTGTTCCTTGGGGTGTTGGCCGTTGGCTTTTCCCTCCCCTTTCACGGCCTGATGGCTACAATTAACTTCTGGTTTCGCCGCAGGCTGGGCACCGCCATGTCTCTGGCCGCCTCAGGCTCGGCCATCGGTGGCTTTCTGGTTACCCCCATCATCGCGTGGATTGTGCTGAGCTATAGCTGGCGGGCGGCGGCGATCCTCTCAGGGGTAACGATGCTGGTTGTTGGTCTTCCCCTCGCCTTGTTGGTTCGCAAGCCCGTGGGAGACGAAGCAGCCCCTGAAGATCGGCCTGGAGGATTGGCGCACCCTTCAACGGACGCCGGTGGTGCAAGCCTTACCACCTTTTACGGCGACTTTACGGTGAAGGAGGCCATGCGCACCCGAGTCTTCTGGGTTCTGGCCCTGGCCATTGGCCTGCGGCTCATGGCCCAGTCGGCCCTGAGTGTGCACTTCGTGCCCATGTTGGTATCCCGGGGCATCGGCGAGGGCACGGCGGCCATCCTGCTATCGGTGTCGGCCGTTGTGCGCCTGCCGGCAGTAATTGTCGGGGGACTCGTGGCGGATAAATGGTCCCGCTCCAGGGCGTCGGCGATGGCCATGGTCCTGGGCATAGCCGCAGCCGGGTACCTGGCTTTTGGCCCCGCCGGTCTCCTGACGGGTATCGTCTTCGTAATCCTGTTTGCGGGGGCGGAGTCGTGCAACACAGTAACCTGGGCGCTCATAGGCGAATTCTTCGGGCGGCGGAACTTTGCATTCCTGCGTGGCATGGTGACACTGCTTCAAAGCGTCCTGTCCTTCTTGGGCCCCGTGGTGGCTGGCTTCATATACGACTCTACACAGAGCTATCGGATAGCTTTCATCGCCATTGGCGTGACCTACGTGGTTGCCACCATCCTTTACTGGTCCATGCGCCCCCCGGCGGCGGCCCGGCGCGACTAGGGGGAGCTGAGTGTCACCACTCCGGCAGCCGAAGCGCAGATGGAGCAGCTCCAAAGCGGGAGTCGCTTGCACCCTGGCCATTTCCGTGCTACAACAGGGGCGTCCGAAAGGACTTCCTCACTAGCTTTCTCCCTGGCCACCGGGGTTCGGCAGCCCGCGGAAGTTCGGTGTGGGGCTTCGTACAGACCGCCCTGAGCCGGGTTCGCATACTCGGTGGAGCGGGATGGAGGATGTTTCCCTCGGGACTGTTGCCCCTGAAAGGAGGACGACATGGCAGTCACCCGGTTTGAGATTACGTCCCACAGCCTCGCAGGGGGCGGGGCTTCCTTTGGAGAAGTGGGCCAGTACGAGTTCATACAGGGCACCCTGCACTACGCAGTGGACCCCAAGCATCCGGATAGCCAGCTCATCACCGACATCGACCTGGCGCCCACCGGGACCGATGGAAGGGTTCACTTTGCTTCGGACATCCAACTCCTCAAGCCCGTGAGGCCCAGGCCTGGCGGCAGCCTGCTCCTTGATGTGGTGAACCGAGGCAACCGGCTCGCCTTGAACTTCAACAGCTCCCCTGCGGTGCCATCAGACAAGGAGCCTGATCTGGGCAATGGCTTCCTGATGCGCCATGGATTTACCGTGGTATTCTGCGGCTGGCAAACCGACGTGCCCGAAGGACAGATCCGGCTCCACGCCCCCGAAGCGCTGGGCGCCAACGGACGACGACTCACCGGCCAAACCTACCAACAGTTCGACCTGCATAAGGACACGTACCAAGTGCTCCTGGCAGACCGCGGGCACAAGCCCCTGCCCGCAGCAGACCTCAACGACCCTAACGCTGTCCTCACGGAGCGGGACTGGCCCGATGGTCCTGCCACCGTCATCCCAAGAGACCGGTGGCTCTTTGCCCGCTGGGTGGACGGCCGCCCCGTGCCGGATTCCAACTACGTGTGCCTTCCTACAGGCCTCCAGGCGGGCAAAGCGTACGAGATTATCTACACCACCATCGGTGCTCCGGTTATTGGCCTGAGCTTCCTGGCAATGCGGGACTGCGCCAGCTTCTTCCGGTACGGCACTGCCGAGGCGGGCAATCCCTGCGCCGGCGCCATTGATCGAGCCTACGCCTATGGTCCATCCCAGACCGGCCGCTTCGTGCGGGGGTTCCTCTACTTGGGCTTGAATCTCGACGAAGCAGGACGCCTGGTCTATGACGGGGCGATGTCGCACACAGCCGCTTCCCGCCTTGGTGAGTTCAACATCCGCTTCGGCCAAGCTTCCCCCAACCACCTGCGCAATGTGGGCAACGTCCATCCTTTGACCTACAGGGAAGGGGCCGACCCCCTGACCGGCCACACCGACGGGTTGCTGCGGCGGCTGCAGGCCAAGGGCGCCACACCCAAGATCATTGCCACCAACTCCAGTGTCGAATACTGGTGGAGCGGCGCATCCCTCACTCACACAGACCTTGAGGGGGCCAGGGACGTGGAGCCGCCGCCCAACGTCCGCATCTACGCTCTGGCGAGTACGAAACACGCGGCGGGCTCGCTGCCTCTGACCGACGTCACCGCCGACCGCGGCCGCCAGAAGCACTTGGTCAACACGGTGGACTACCGGCCTGTCCAGCGTGCTCTTCTGGTTGCCCTGGACCGCTGGGTCCGCGAGGGTGTGGATCCCCCCACCAGCCAGATCCCCCGCATTGCGGAAGGCACCGCTGTCCGACGGGAGTTCCTAGCTGACTTCTTTCGCTCTATCCCCGGGATGGGCTTCCCCAAGGCCCTCCCTATTCGCCGCCGCCTGGATTTCGGCCCGGAAATGGCCAGGGGCATCCCGCACTATCCTGCGAAGGAAGGGGAGCCGTATGTGACTGTGGTCTCAGCCGTGGACTCCGACGGCAATGAGGTCGCAGGAATCCGTATGCCGGATATTCGCGTGCCCCTCGGCACCCACACCGGCTGGACAATGCGCCATCCGGACATCGGTGGCGACGGCCACTACCTACCGATACAAGGGGCGGTGTTGCCATTCGCGCGCAGTCAGAGGGAGCGCCATGCGATGAGCGACCCACGTCCATCCATCCAGGAGCGCTACTCCTCCAAGGAGGACTACCTGGCGAGGGTGCGGCGGGCCGCTGAGGACATGGTTCGGGAGCGGTACATCCTGGCCGAGGACATTGATCGCATCGTCGAGGGAGCTAGTCAGCGGTGGGACGCCTTCCAGATGGTGGGTCAGCAGGCGGAGGCGGTCCGCGTCTAGGCGTGTCTGCGATGTGGTCAGCCAATATCAGCCCATCGTGGTTGAAGCCGTTCCATTCGCCAAACCCAGGACAAGCCCTAACCGAAGGTCCAGAGGCGATGGCGGCCTCCTCCGCCCAGGGAACGTCCATAGCGCCAACCGATGGCGGGAAATCCTGGTTTACATGTTGCAGGAGTGCTGCTATGATGCCGCTCGGTATTCCGTAGCGTGCTTCTGCCAGACCGTACAGTGGCTTTGCAGAGCCAGCCCACCAGGAAACTGGTAAGATATTCCAGCCCGATGTGCACTTCAGCAGGAGGGAAACGTTTATGGCTGTGAAAGGTGTCCGCCGACTACCTATCTGGATTGCCATCGTAGTGCCCATACTGGTTATCGTCCTGGCCTGCGGTCCAGGAGCGGAACCCACGCCTACTCCCGTGCCCACGGCTACGAAGGCTCCCGCGGCAACTCCAACTGCGACTCCCACAGCGGCGCCTGCGGCCACCGCCACACCCACCCGCCCAGGGCCTCTAGCCACGCCAACGCCTACTGCCGTAGCCGTAGCCACACCGACTCCTACCCCCGGCAAGCAGCCGAAGCGGGGTGGCACCCTCAACCTGGCTGTAAACCCAGTGCCTCCCAGCTTTGATGCCCAATTTCTGTCAGTGTCCGCAGACTACTTCCAGGCAACCACCAAGCTGTACAGCAACCTGTTACTCAACTACACGGAAGAGGTCGCGGAGTGTGACGTCTGCAGCGAGTGGCACCTGGAGAACAACAGCAAGACCATTGTGTTCACGCTGATCAAGGGAATCAAGTTCCAGACCGGCCAGGAGCTGACCTCCGCCGACGTGAAATACTCCCTCAGGATGCTCATGGGAGATGTAGATGGAATTATCTCCCAGCGCAGCGGTGTCATCAAAGAGTACATAGAGAGCATCGAAGCACCCGATAAGTACACGGTGCGGATCAATCTTATCCGGCCCTCGCCTTTCGTGCCCAAGATACTGGCCAACGCCATGAGCGCGATATACAAAGATGGAACGACCCGCGAGGGACTAAAGACTGCGCCTGCGGGATCGGGCCCATTCTTGGCAGATAAGATAGTCTCTGGAACAACCTGGTCGCTGGTACGCAACCCGAACTATTTCAAGCCAGGTCAGCCTTACATAGACAGAGTGGAGATAACCCAGGTCATCGATCAGGTCTCAAGAACAGCCGCCTTTCTCACCGGGAGATCTGACATATGGGTTAGAGGCGGCCAGATCCCGGAGCAGTTTGTGCCGGCGTTCTTCAAGCTGGCCGACGAGGGAAAGGTTGAGTTCCAGGAGTTGACAGGCGGGACCCAGCAAGGTGGCGTGTGGATGGTCGTTAGCAAACCTCCCTTCAGCAACCTGAAGCTACGGCAGGCGGTAAACCTCGCTCTGGATAGGAAAAGGCTTCAGCTTGTTTTGACTGGCGCTATTCCCGTGCACCCGCAGCTAATTGTTTATACTGAAGCTTCACCTTACGCTACCAGGTCCGACGCCCAAATATGGGGCGTATTGCCCGGCTGGAGGACTGGCGCCGAGAAGGACAGGGAGATTGAACAGGCCAAGCAACTGATGAAAGACGCCGGCTATCCTGACGGAATAGACATCGAGATGGATGTCCGCCCAGACGAACCATTCCCGACGACAAGCCAAGAGGTCCAGAAGCAGCTCGTCCCCATCGGCATCCGCACGAAAATAAAGACGGTTACATCCGCTTTGCAGTCGGAGCGTCAGGCCAACCAGACCTACGCCATCCAGCATTGGAATTTCGTTATGACCACCAAGGACCCGGACGAGGTGATTGGCCAGTACTGGCTAACGGGTGCTGCCCGCAACATCACGGGATATTCCAATCCACAGGTTGATAAGCTTTTTGTCCAGATGTCCTCGGAGTTGGATGTTGCAAAAAGGAAGCAACTCCTGAGCCAGATTGTGGACATCATTGTGTTGCAGGACGCGGGGTATGCCCCAACCACGTCTGCGTACGTCTACGGCTTCTGGTGGAAGCGGATTCAGGGAGTCACCGTGGGCCAGACCATGCACTCCTCCGCTGGTCTTTTGCGGTCTGATCGTCTGTGGATAGAGCAGTAAGACCAGACAATACCGTAGGCACCACTCGGATTGGACCGGCAGGGATGTGCAGCGGCCTTGCAGCGCTATCTCGCCAGGAAACTGGTAAGATATTGGAGCCATGTGTACTTTAGCAGGAGGGAAACGTTTATGGCTGTGAAAGGTGTCCGCCGACTACCTATCTGGATTGCCATGGTAGTACCCCTACTGGTTATCGCCCTGGCCTGCGGCCCAGGGGCGGAACCCACGCCTACTCCCGTGCCCACTGCTACGAAAGCTCCCGCGGCAACTCCAACTGCAACCCCCACAGCGGCGCCTGCGGCAACACCTACGCCTACCAGGCCCGGCCCAACGGCTACTCCGACGCCCACTGCCGTAGCCGTAGCCACACCGACTCCTACCCCCGGCAAGCAGCCCAAGCAGGGCGGCACCCTGCGCCTGGTTACGGGTACATGGACTCCGAACTTCGATGAACAACTTCTGGCAGCCAGCCCAGACTTCTACCGTACCAATTCCCTACTGTACAGCAACCTGCTACTCAACTACACAGGAGAGGTCGCGGAGTGTGATATCTGCAGCGAGTGGCGACTGGAGAACAACGGCAAGACCATGGTGTTCACGCTGATCAAGGGCATCAAGTTCCAGACCGGCCAGGAGCTGACCTCCACCGATGTGAAATACTCCCTCAGGATGATCATGGGAGATGTAGATGGAATCGTCTCCCCGCGCAGCGGAGTCATAAAAGAGTACATAGAGAGCATCGAAACACCCGATAAGTACACGGTGCGGATCAATCTTATCCGGCCCTCGCCTTTCGTGCCGAAGGCCCTCGCCGTCGCCAGCAGCGTGATATTTCGAGATGGGACAACCCGCGAGGGACTAAAGACTGCGCCTGCGGGGTCGGGTCCCTTCCTGGTGGATAAAATAGTCTCCGGATCAACCTGGGCGGTGGTACGCAACCCGAACTATTTCAAGCCGGGCCAGCCTTACCTGGACAAAGTCGAGATAACGAACATAGGGGACGAGGCCACAAGAGCAGCCGCCTTCCTCATCGGGAGATATGACCTCTGGACCGGATCCTACGCTCCCCCCGAACAGTTCCTGGGATCGTTCCTCAAGCTAGCTGACCAGGGCAAACTCGACGTCTATAACACCGATGTTGGCTCCGGGCCCAACGGGGCGTATATGGTTGTTAGCAAGCCTCCCTTTGACAACCTGAAGCTACGGCAGGCGGTAAACCTGGCCCTGGACAGGATAAGGGTCGGTCCTGCTGTCTATGGCAACTCCCCTGTGTACCCACAGCTACTGGTTTACACCGCAAATTCACCTTACTCCAGCAGGGCCGACAATGAGATATGGGACGTATTGCCCGGCTGGGGGACCGGCGCCAAGAAGGCCCAGGAGATCGAACAGGCAAAGCAACTGGTGAAGGACGCCGGTTATCCTGACGGAATAGACGTGGAGATAAATAGCCTAAACACCCTGCCCACGCCGCGAGGGGGCGAAGAGGTCCAGAAGCAGCTCGCCGCCATCGGCATCCGCGGGAAACTTCAGCTACTTACGAGCACCATCCTGTCGGAGCGTGTCGCCAACCTGGCCTACCAGCTACAGTTTGCCAGATACACCATGGTTACCAAGGACCCGGACGAGATTGTGGGCCAGTACTGGATAACAGGTGGCTCCCGCAACCCTTCGGGATACTCCAATCCCCAGGTTGATAAGCTCTATATCCAGATGTCCTCGGAACTGGATGTTGCCAAAAGGAAGGATCTCCTGCGCCAGATAGAGGAAATCATTGTGCTGAAAGACTTGGCTTACGCCCCCACCCCCATCCCGTACAACACCGCCTTCTGGTGGAAGCGAGTCCAGGGGGTCACCATCGGCCAGACCCTGCACTCTCCCTCTGGCCTTTTCCGGGCTGACCGTCTGTGGCTACAAGACTAAGAGTAGCCTCCAAGCAAGAAGCCAGGAACAGAGCTAGGGAAGAATACAGGCGATGCATAAATACGTCATACGAAGGCTGCTTCTTATTATACCAACGATCTTCTTACTGACTATCCTGGTCTTCCTGGTAATGCGGGTGCTGCCCGGTGATGTGGCCCTAATGATCATGGGCGGCGAGGGAGGTGTCAGGATCTCCGCCTACAGCATGGACTCCCTCAGGGAGACACTGGGGCTGAACCGCCCTCTGCACATGCAGTACCTGACCTGGCTGTTGGACATCACCAAAGGAAACCTGGGGACATCCCTGCTGTCGGGAAGGTCGGTTACCAGCGAGGTTATTACCCGCTTTCCCATAACGTTCCAGATCGCGTTGATGGCGCAGTTCCTTGGCTTAGTCCTTGGCATTCCGATGGGCATCCTGTCGGCCGTCTACAGAAACTCCCTGTTGGACTACACCCTGCGCTTCTGGAGCATCTTCTTCCTGGCTGCGCCCACCTTTTGGCTGGGGCTGCTGGTGATCCTTGCCGGGGCCTTCTGGTTCAACTGGCTACCACCCATGGGCTACCACGCCCTGTGGCAGGACCCGGCCGGCAACCTCCTGCAACTCATGTGGCCAGCTTTGATCCTGGCCTCTCATGGACTTGCAACCATCGCCCGGATGACCCGCTCCACCATGCTGGAAGTGCTAAGGGAAGACTACATCCGTACCGCTCGGGCCAAGGGGCTAAGGGAGCAGGTGGTCATAATCCGTCACGCCCTGAAGAACGCACTCATCCCCGTGGTCACCCTGGCTGGGCTCTCCTTCGCTACCTTGATGGGGGGAACGGTGATACTGGAGTATATATTCGGCA
The DNA here is from genome assembly GCA_030651175.1 of Dehalococcoidia bacterium. Taxonomy (GTDB): domain Bacteria; phylum Chloroflexota; class Dehalococcoidia; order Lucifugimonadales; family SHYF01; genus SHYF01. The sequence goes on along the minus strand of JAUSCR010000068.1, from coordinate 6,280 downwards.
TACCTGGAATGGGATCGTACATCATCAACGCCATACAGGTCCACGACTACCCCATTGTCCAGGGAGGGATAGTTGTATTTGCGCTGCTCTTTATGCTAACCAACCTGGCGATAGACCTGGCCTACGGGTGGCTTGACCCCCGCATCAGCTACAGCTAGGCACTAGCCGCAACCAGGGTCAGAAGGAGATCCCATGAGTGAACAGGGGATAATAGAGCGGGTCGCTGTGAGGCCAGGAATGGCCCAGCAGTTGCACCGCGGGGCCAAAGGGCTGCTAAGATTCACTCGCACGCAGCCCCTGGGCACTGTTGGCATGGCCATCTGCGTTCTTGCTCTCATCATGGGGACTTTCGCTCCCTGGGTTGCACGCTATGATCCCAACAAGGGGGACTCCCTGGAGCGCCTTCAAGCGCCCAGCGCAAAGTACTGGTTCGGTACCGATGCTCTAGGCCGTGACCTGTACAGCCGGATTGTGGCTGGAGCGCGCATCTCCTTGTACGTTGCCTTTTTCTCCATCGCCATAGGCACCGCTGTCGGCTATCTTCTGGGTATGGTCAGCGGCTACCTGGGGGGGAAGGTAGACCTGATCCTGGAGCGTTTAGTGGACGCCATGCTGGCTTTCCCGGCCATCCTCTTGGCCCTGGCGCTGGTGTCCGTGCTTGGCGCCGGCCTGGACAAAGTCATTTTGGCCATCAGTATAACTTTCTTGCCTCGGGCTGCGCGTGTCAGTAGAGGCGTCGTCCTCTCCGTCAAGGAGAACGTATACGTGGACGCTTGCAGGGTTATAGGAGCCTCTAACCTGCGTATAATGTTACGCCATGTCCTGCCCAACTCCCTGGCCCCCTTCCTTATCCTCGCCTCACTAGCGCTGGGGACTGCCATCCTTACAGAAGCCTCACTCAGCTACCTGGGCCTGGGCGTACCTCCACCTCACGCATCCTGGGGTCGAGAGCTTTCAGGCTCGGCTCAGTCCTTTGCGCTGGTAGCACCCTGGCTGATGATCTTCCCTGGTATCGCCATCATGATGGTCGTGCTGGCGTTCAACGTCTTTGGTGATTCCCTTAGAGACGTCTGGGACCCCAGGCTACGCGGAAGCTAACCCTCTCAACGGGCCACAGCCAACCTCGGGGGACAAGACATTGCGGAAACAGGCGGCTCTGCTGCTCCTGTAAACCCATCCGATCTCGTCTTCATGCGCGGGGCTTTATGCCTACCGAAAGCCACTTCCGGCTGTTCCAGCCTTAGAGGGCAGCAGCAAGCGGTGAGCGGCGATATGACGGCTCGCCTGCTGTCGGCTTTGTTCCAAATGTGCTTGAACCTCACCCCCTGGCCCCCTCTCCGACTCGGAGAGGGGGAAGATTTCTATCTGGGGGATACCCCCCAGACCCCCAGCGGGAACTGACGTTCCCTGCACCTTCCTGACTTTTGGAACAAGGCCCCTGCTGTCCGCCCTGACCCCGGGCAATAGCGTGATTGTTTACGCCTTTCTTTCTCTAGATGACTGCCTAGTCTCGGCACAGCAGTTGGTGTTTGAAGAGAATTATCGCCAGCCTGTTCCTTGACTTGCCAACCGCCAGAATGTACTGTTTACGCACAGTACGTGTGACAGCAGAGATAAAAAAAGATAAGATCTTATGCATATTCCGGGTGGGTTCCTGTCGAATCTTACCCTCAAGAGCAAGATAGGGCTGATCGTCGTCATAGGACTCCTGCTGGTCATCTCCGTCTTTGGCTATCTTGGCTTGACTGCTCTGGGCCGCAGCACCGAGGCCAGGCTTCAGGAGAGGCTCACCATAGCCCTCTTGGTGGCAGACTACCAGGACCAGGTGCTGGGCCTAGCCCTCAAGGGTCTGGAGGTTGCCGCAGGGTCGCTTGATAAAAGGACGACTGATGCAGGGGAGAGGTTTGACCTTGCTGGGCGCGAACTGGCATCCCTGTATACCACACTCTCTCAGCTAGGCCTTCCTATTGGCGATGTGTTTGTCCTGGACCGGGAAGGGAGAAAGGTCTGGGGGGTATTGCCCTGGTTGGATAGTGATGGGGCACAAATTGCCCTTGACCCCAGCCTTCAGAGAACAGTGACCACCGGCAACTCCTCCGTCTCAGGGTTGACCTCGGTCCCGTCAATAGACGTGCCGGTGGTTCTGCTATCCAGCTCCGTGCGTGCCGGGGAGGGAGTTCTGGTAGCGGCGGTGGACCTGAGTCGTTCGAGCATTGCCAGTCTAATGAAACCCCTCCAACTGGGTGAAACCGGCTACGCTGAGCTAGTGGATGAAAAGGGAGTGGTCCTGGCCAGAACCAGCCCCGGCAGGGCCCCCACCTTCTTCGAGAAAAGCGACCACCCGGATAAATTTGCCGCCTTGATTGCCTCAGGCAAGCCCGCGGTGGGGACATGCCACCGCTGTCACATAGAAGCGGAGCAAACCACTCGACGCAAAGATGTGCTAGCCTTCGCTCCCCTATCCCAAGCCTCCTGGGGAGTGGCGATCCGCCAGTCAGAGGAGGAGGCCTTGGCTGTGACCAGGGAGCTGAAACAGGGACTCATTGCGGCCGGCGCTCTCATGTCGGCTGTGACACTAGGTCTGATCTGGCTGGCAACCTCCAACGTGGTGACCCGGATAAGATCCCTGAACACAGCTGCCCTGAAAATGGCCAGCGGAGACCTCTCTACTTCTATCCCGGTCCATGGCAGGGACGAGCTGGGGGCCCTGGCACAGACACTGGACTCCACCAGGATAGAGCTCAAGACATCCTACGAAGCAGTGGAGCAGCGAACGAGAGAGCTTGGTGCTCTATTCGCCATCTCCAAGACGTTGACCTCTACACCTGAGGTCTCAATGATGCTGGACGCAGTGATGGCAAAGGTGGTGGAGGTAATCCCCGGTTCCGACGGTGGCTTGCTCCTACTGTACGACGGGGATACCGACAGATTCTTGTTGAAGTCTGCGGTGGGCATTGGCTCCGGCTTGGAACTCAAGGATGTAGCAATTCCGCGACATGCTGACATCCAGGCGACACCGGCGATGCACTGCGCTATCCCACCGGAACTCCCGCCGGAGTTGCACCAGTTGACTGAGACTATCTGCGCCGAGGTCCTCCGCCTGGGCCCGGTCCAGGCTCGCGTTCGAAATGCGGCGGGCGCGCCTCTGGTTAGCAGAGGCCAACTGATGGGCATCCTCATCCTGGGAAACTTCAGGGACAATGTGCCCTTTACCTCCGCCGACCTCCATCTTCTACAGGCCCTGGCCAACGAAGTAGCCATGGCCGTAGAGACTGTTCGTCTCTCGCACCAAGAAGAAGAGGGACGGCTGCTCCGCGAGACCGACCGGCTAAAGTCAGAGTTCCTGTCCATCGTCTCTCACGAATTGCGTACACCGTTGACATCCATCAAAGGGTACGCCACATCCCTTCTACGGAAGGATGTGACCTGGGACCCGGAGACCAGCACAGAGTTCCTGCAGACCATAGATAAGAAGACGGACGAGTTGCGCGACCTTATCGACAAACTACTCCAGATGGCCCGGGTGGAGGCGGGAGGCCTGGTGCTCAGGCGGGAGCCAGTGTTACTCAACCGGCTAGCCCAGGAAGTGATAGCCGATGTAGCGCCCAATAGCCCGGGCCACAGGTTCGATACGGACTTCTCCACCCCATTCCCCGTGGTAGAAGGCGACCTCCACAACCTGAAAATAGTGCTCGGCAACCTGGTAGACAACGCTGTAAAATACTCGCCGCGGGGGGGTAGAATCCTGTTGTCGGGAAAGGTGGATGACAGCCAGGTAACCATTAGCGTCACCGACGAAGGGATAGGCATCCCTGCCAACCAACTCGATAAGATATTTGACCGTTTCTTCAGGGTAAGCAACGATTCCACAAGTCGCGTCGGCGGCAGCGGACTGGGTCTGGCTGTAGTCAAGGCGCTGATAGAGGCCCATGGGGGCAAAGTCTGGGTGGAGAGCCAGGAGGGCCAAGGGAGCACCTTCTTCTTCACTCTGCCAATGGAGAGCACGCACGATGGCGAAGCAGACCTGCATACTGGTCGTTGATGACGACCCCCGGCTTGTGCGCTTCGTTAAGGCCAACCTAGAGGCGCTGCACTACAAGGTGGTCACGGCAGAGGAGTCCAGCACGGCTCTGGAGCTTCTGGCCAGGGAATCGCCAGACCTGGTAATACTTGACATCATGCTCCCAGGCAACATGGACGGGTACGAACTTTGCGAGCACATCCGATCCTTCTCCATGGTGCCCGTGCTTATGCTGACGGCCAAAGTAGAGGAACAGGACAAGGTGAAGGGCCTGCAGATAGGTGCTGATGATTACCTGACCAAGCCCTTTGGTGTCCCCGAGTTGCTGGCGCGGCTGGAGGCGCTGCTTCGACGTGCCCAGCTCTCCCAGGCAGCACAGCCCGGCCTTACCTTCAGCAGCGGAGACCTTACAGTTGACCTGCTGCGCCGCAGGGTGATAGTGCGGGGCGAAGAGGTCTATTTGACCCCTACGGAATACCGCCTGCTGGCTGAGCTTGCCTCCAACGCAGGGCGGGTGATGCTCCACGAAGAACTGCTGGGGAAAGTGTGGGGTCCAGAGTACCGTGGTGAAGTGGAGTATCTAAGGGCTTATGTCCGCCACCTGCGCGGGAAGATAGAATTGGACCCCAGCCGGCCCTTGCACATCCTCTCCAGGCACGGGATCGGCTATATTCTGGTCAAATCCTCCGAATCAGCCTGAAGTCCCCTCCACAAATCGTCAAAGGCCCTGGGCTCCTCCTCTATCATCACCCGCTTGTTTTTCACGCTTTTACCACAAGATTGGGGCTGTCTTTTCATGGTATTACATAGTGATTTGTTTCACAATGGAAATGCAGAGCAGTAGCGGAAATCGTTACCGCTACGTAGTGAAAACCGTGACGGCATGTAGTGCTTTGCTTTGGGGGGACGACTGCGAATAGTCTCACGATCAGTACGCAGCGTTCGGCGCGTGAGTCCCCATCTCCGCCAAGAGCGGGGCCTGCTGAGGAGACGGAATCCCAGGCCCATTCCGTCCGGAGAGCCGCATAGAAGACAGTGTTGGTATCCGCAACAACTAGCAGTGAGACCGAAGGAGAATAAGCCATGGAACCATGGATTGGTGTTCTGATAGCCCTGGCCGCAGCGGCACTTCTCGTCTTGTCGGTTCGAATCGTCAAGCAGTGGGAAAAGGGCGTGGTATTTCGGTTCGGACGGCTGGCTTCTATTCGTAATCCTGGCTTCAATGTCATGCTCCCCGTCATAGACCGCATGATCAAAGTTGACTTGAGGGTGGTCACCATGGTCCTGGAGCCTCAGGAGGTGATCACAGGCGACAATGTGACCATCAAGGTGGATGCGGTGGTCTACTTCAAGGTGGTGAACGCAGAGAATGCGGTGGTGGCCGTGGAGGATTACAGGCAGGCCACCACTCAGATCGCCTTGACTACGTTGAGGAGCGTCTTGGGCCAGTCTCAACTGGATGAGGTCCTTGCTCATAGAGATCAGATCAATCTGAAGATGCGGGAGATTATTGATGAGCAGACCGAGGCGGCTTGGGGTGTAAAGGTGGTCCTGGTAGAAGTAAAGGACGTTCTCCTTCCTGAGGTCATGCAGCGGGCCATGGCCAAGCAAGCGGAAGCGGAGCGTGAGAAGCGGGCCAAGGTCATTCACGCCGAGGGCGAATTCCTTGCAGCCGAGGGGTTGGCCAACGCGGCACGTATCATTGGCACGCAGCCGGCAGCACTCCAGCTACGCTATCTACAGACGCTGGCAGAGATCGCCAATGAGAAGAGCACCACAATTATTCCGTTCCCCTTGGAGGTGCTGAACACATTGTTCCGTGCATCTGCAGACAGTCAGGCAAGGCTCCAGGAAGAGCAGAGAAGATCATAGGTGGGGTATGCCAGGGAGAAGCTCACGAGGAGACGTCCTACAGGTGTCGGGAGAATTGACCAGTGAACAAGGAAACACGACATCTGGCAATGGCGGGCGTAGTGCTGGGTCTCTTTATTGCAGGAATCGTCGTGGCAAGGCAGGTGCTAACGCCCGACTCGTTCGGCCAGTTCGGCTACTATCGCGGAGATAACGTCGCCGAATGGGACGGCCTACCCACGACGTTCGCCGAAACAGCCCAGTGCAGCGGTTGCCACTCGTCTAACTATACCAAGTGGTCAGGCTCAGCACACGCCGGCGTGAGCTGCGAGAACTGCCACGGCCCTGTGTTGCCCGTATTGAGAAGCAGGAGCCGTTGCGGGTCATGAGGACCAGCTCCCTCTGCCT
>JAUSCR010000061.1 GCA_030651175.1 Dehalococcoidia bacterium | reverse complement strand
AAGGCCAGGTTCACCACGCGGGGGTCGTCCCGCCCCGCTGGGATAACGCCAAAGAAGAGCACGACGGCCGGATGTTTCCCGCCGCCTGCGGGGGCGTACAGGTCTCCAGTTCCCTGAGCGCCGCCGTAGGAAAACCGCACGGCTTCATAGCTGGGGTCTTCTCGCAGCCACCTTTGAGGGTGAATCGGTGCGTTTGGGAGTATCTCGGGAATGAATAGCGCTGCTTTGACCGCCGCCCGCCCCGGCTCGGTGACTCCCGTGGCGGCAGACACCAGCAAGATGGCCACCAGCAAGCCGAGGGAAAGCCTTTGCCATAGTCGCCCCATGGTTCCATGATACCTCCCAAGCAGGGTGATGAAAAACTCCTTCGACCATCCCCCTTACCCCCTTCCTGGCAAGGAAGGGGGTAAAAGTTATATCTGGGGGATACCCCCAGACCCCCGGCGGGAACCCAGGTTTCCCGCACCTTCCTGACTTATGAGGCAACTTCCGCCCCATGCTCCCATGATACCCCTGGTACAGGGAATTGAGCACGCACACCGTGTTCTCTCACGATTCGTGCTCCAGTACATGTCGCCTTGACACGTTCCCAAGCCCCCACGTATGATGCACCCGCCGTCGCACCGGAACAAGGCTTCCTACACATTCGGGTGTCGGTCGGCTATCTCAAGGTGATGGTAGTGGCCTATCAGAGACGCCGACGCAGTAGTGGCATCGGTGAAGCTGGGCTACTAGAGGAGGGATTGTTATGAAAGTCGGCATTACTCTACCCAACTACGCGCGATGGTTCAGGGGCGATAGCATATGGGCCACCTGTGAGAAGGGCAAGGAGATTGGACTGGACGCCCTCTTCTTTGTGGACCATGTGATATTTACCCCTGCTCAGTATGTGGGCTATGGCAATGGCTACATGGACATATGGACCGCCATGTCCTACGTGGCGGCCATCACCAATATCCAGGGCTGGAAGCCCATCCTGGGCAACGCCATCTGGGTAGTTCCGTACCGTCCTCCCATACAAGCGGCCAAGGTGATAGCCACTGTGGACTCTCTCTCCGGCGGACGCGTGATGATTGGGGCTGGCAGCGGCTACAACGAGCAGGAGTTTGCGGCTTTGGGCCTCAACGTCAAGGAACGCGGCGATATGACAGATGAGTACCTGGCGTGCTGCAAGGAGCTGTGGAGCCACCCCGTGGCCTCCTTCCACGGCAAGTACGTCAACTTCGACGAGATGACCATTTCGGTGCGACCGGCGCAGCAACCTCATCCGCCTATCCTGTACGGGTCTCGCGGGCTGCGCCCCTTCCGGCGCATCGCCGAACGGTACCAGGGCTGGATAGCTGGAGCTGGAGCTGGCAGGGACGCCGATTCCCTGCGTGCCTTTGAGAAGGACTGGGCTCAGCTTAACTCAATGTGGAAGGAGAACGGACGGGAGGGCAAGCCCTACCTGGTCATGCAGGCGGGAGGACACATCACAGCAGACCGAAGCCAGGCTGGGCAGCAGGTGGTCAAGGGCATCACCCCGGCAGGTAGCCCGCCGGCTGGTATAGGTGGAAGAGTTCAGGCAGGGCAAGAGCGGGCCTATGTGTCCACCTTCAATATAACCCACGTGGATGAAATGGTGACCCGGCTCCGCACTTTCTCGGATCTGGGAGCCGACATGGCGGTGGTGCACCTTCCATCTTACCGGTTCGGCGACCTGGACAATCTGGGGATGGAGTTGAATCAGATGGAGGTCTTTGCGGAGCACGTGATGCCCAAGGTGCCCAAGGGCTAGATTGGTGTTGGGAGAGCTAGCTCGAAACCCAGGGAGGAGGGAAAATCGCATGAAAGTCGGCATTATAGTACCCAACTATGCCCGCTGGTGGAGGGGAGAAGCAATCTGGGCCACCTGTGCGAAGGCTCGAGAGGCGGGTGTGGACTCCCTGCACTTCGTGGACCACATCATATTCACGCCTGCCCAATACGTAGGCTATGGCAACGGCTATATGGACGAATGGACCACCATGTCCTACGTGGCGGCCATCACCAACATCCAGGGGTGGAAGCCCACACTCGCCCAGAGCGTGTGCGTAATACCATACCGCCCGCCAATCCAGCAGGCCAAAATAGCGGCCACCGTGGACTCTCTCTCCGGAGGCCGCCTCCAGATTGGCGCCGGTACTGGGTACAACGAGCAGGAGTTCGCGGCTCTGGGCCTCAACGTCCACGAGCGTGGCAACATGACGGATGAGTATTTGAAATGCATGATTGAGCTGTGGACCCATCCCGTGGCCTCCTTCCACGGCAAGTACGCCAACTTCGACGAGATGACCATCTCCGTCCGACCTATCCAGCAGCCTATTCCCATCCTGGTCGGGGCTACCGGCAAGCGGCCTTTCCGGCGCGTTGCCGAGTTCTGTCATGGCTGGATACCAGGGCCGGGGCAGGGCGCCGAGGGTCTGAAGCGCGTCGAGGAGGGCTGGACCGAGATCAACGCACTCTGGAAGGAGTACGGACGGCAGGGTGAGCCTTACCTTGCAGTCTCGGCCAAGAGGGCCCACCTGGTGACTGATCTCAGCCGAGCTGGGGAGGCGGTCTCCAAGGGCGTCACCCGGGAAGGGGAGCGGGCCTATGTGGCGGCCTTCCCCATGACCGACGTGAACGACCTGGTGAAGGAGATCCGTTCCTACGAGTCCATTGGCGCTAGCGAGTACGTGGTCTTCCCGCCCACCTACCGGTTTGGGGAGTGGGACAACCAAGGCACGCTAATGAACCAGCTTGAGCTTCTGGGCGAGCACGTGATTCCCAAGGTCAAGTAGGACGCCAAAACAACCCGCCTAGCGAAGTACCAACCCCCCGACTTGAGTCGGGGGGTTGGTGGTTCTTGAAACCACCATTTGGGTACCGTTCCATTTCGGATGATAGGGCTACCTAGCTCTGTGCATTTCCCAACCACAACGGAACGGAACCGCTCGATGGGTAGCGTGACAACATATCGCAAGGTAATGATGGTAAAAAGCTTAGCAAAGTTCTAAGCAAATGATTGACCTTTGTCCAAAAAGTGTATATCATCGTAGCCGTTTCACGGTGGCAGGAGTGTGACTCTGGCTGGCAGAGAGGGGTATGCGCATTACGGGAGGTGTGGCCCGCGGGCTTCGCCTGGAGGTGCCATCAGGCCTGCGGGTGCGTCCCACATCAGACAGGGTGCGCAGCGCTCTGTTCCAAATCCTGGCGCAGGAGTTGCCAGAGTCGGCAGTGTTGGACCTGTTCGCAGGTACGGGAGCTTTGGGGATTGAGGCGCTAAGCCGGGGAGCCGCAAGGGTTGACTTCGTGGAACGTGACGAAAGATTGTGTAGCGCCATTGAAAGGAACATTGAAAAGGCAGGCTTCGCAGATCGGGGGCATGTGCACCGGGCGCTGGTGGAGCAAGCGTTGACGTTCCTGGAGGGGTCGTACCACCTGGTATTGCTGGATCCTCCGTATGAGCTGTCCGGCGTGGAGCGTATTATGGAGGCGTTAAACCGTCCTGGGTTGTTGGGAAAGGACGGGCTGGTGGTCATGGAGCACAGCAGCAGGGGTGACGCAGCGGAGAGGTATGGAATGCTGATAAGGGAAGACCACAGGCGATACGGAGATACGGCGCTATCTATGTATAGGATGCAGGAGACTTAGATGGTCCTGGCAGTGTACGCAGGCACCTTTGACCCTGTTACCAAGGGGCATATGGATATTGTGGAGCGGGCGGCTGCCATGTTCGATCGGCTGATTGTGGGTGTGTTCGATACGCCCTCAAAGACTGTGCTGTTCTCCACCGAGGAGCGCATGCGTTTCTTGCAAAGGACTGTCCGGAACATATCCAACGTGGAAGTCAGGGCCTATGGCGGACTTACGGTGGATTTCGCGCATGAATTGGGGGGGACCGCCATGGTACGGGGCCTGCGCAGCATCACCGACCTGGACTACGAGGCTGCCATGGTGATGATGAACCGGAGGCTTCGGCCCCATATTGACACCATCTTTCTATACACCAGTTTGGAGTATCAGTTTGTAAGCTCATCATTAATAAAGGAGGTGGCCCGATACGGGGGCGATATTAAGGATTTGGTACCACAAGACGTAGCCGCCGCCCTGCAAGAGAAGTTTCACATAGCTATATAGGCCGCGGCGGCCATAAAAGGGGGCACACATGGAGATCCAAGGAATTATCGATAGGTTAGAGACACTGGCCTCGGAGGGGAAAAAACTTCCCATTGGTAAGAAGGCCCTCATTGATCCAGACAAGCTACTGGAGCTGGTGGACCAGCTTCGCGTCGCTGTCCCTCAGGACATCGTGGAGTCGCAGGGGATTCTGAAGAAGAGGGAGGAGCTCCTGAACCAGTCCCTGGGAGAGGCCCGGCGCATTCGCTCTTCTGCGGAGACGGAGTTCCGAAGCCGGCTGGACGATCACGAGATGCTGAAAGAGGCGAAGAAGCGAGGCGACCAGATTGTGGAAGAGGCCCAGCAGAAGGCGCAACGGATTCTGGACATGGTGGACACCGATGCTTCCAACCGCCGCGCTGAGGCCGACCGGTATGCCCAGGAGACACTGTACAAACTGGAGCAACAGGTGGCCAACACGCTGAGCACTGTCCGCAACGGCATTGAGGTCATCGAGTCACACCTGCGTACCACCGCAGGGTAGGCCAGGCTTTCGCTCAAGGTGAAGCTGTCCCGCGCCCTGGAGACCGCAACCAGGCAGTGTACGGCGTTAGCAAGGGGTTTTTGCGTCTTGCCGCTGACACTGCAGGTGCGGGTGACCTGTGCCCGCGGTGCTTCAGCCCACGGAAGAGGCTGGCCGAACATTCCCCACGTGAGACCCGTAGGAGCCGGGCAACTGTACCAGTCGCCCCGCCTACTGCTCCAGCAGAATGTCGCCGCTCTGGCCGCCACGCTTGCTAACCAACCGGATGCCCTCTATGCGCATGCCCCGGTCTACCGCTTTTGCCATGTCGTAGATGGTGAGGGCGGCCACGCTGACTGCGGTCAGGGCCTCCATCTCCACGCCCGTCTTGGCTGTGGTGCGGGCGGTGGCGGTGATTTGGATGGCGCCCTGGGCTTCGTCCGGCTCTAGCTCCACAGTCACCTGGTCAATGGGAATTGGGTGACAAAGCGGCACCAACTCAGATGTCTTCTTAGCGCCCATGATGCCGGCGATGCGGGCCACGGCCAGGACGTCTCCCTTCTCCATCTGGCCTTGCTGGATGAGGCGCAACGTCTCAGGCTTCATGCGCACTGTGCCTCTGGCAACAGCCACTCGCGCGGTAGGCTCTTTCTCGCCCACGTCCACCATGCGAGCTCGTCCCTGGGCGTCCAGGTGGCTGAGGGCCTTCTCTTTTTCATGGGGTAATCCAGCTTGCATGGTGGCCAAGGCGTTTGCCTCCTCGTTGCCCGTGTTTCCTACGTGGCCTCGGACCCACTGGAACTTGATGCGCCGGCGCTCAACCGCAGCGTCTAGTCTGGTCCACAGGTCCTGATTGGCATTCCGCTTCCAGCCCCTGGTCATGGTGTTGACCATGTACTGGCTATCGCTAAAGAGGGTAACTTCGGCCCCATCTGGAATGGCCTCCAGGCCCTTGATGGCCGCCAGGAGCTCCATGCGGTTGTTGGTGGTTTGTTCCTCGCGGCCTGCCAGACTGCGCTTGTTGCCGTCTTGCTGGATGACAGCGGCCCAGCCTCCAGGGCCAGGGTTTCCCAGGCAGGAGCCGTCAGTGTAGATGTGAATCACTTAGGCGTCCCCTTTACCGTCCTCTGTGACGTCTTTGGATATAAACTCGATGCGACTGATTTCGTTGCCGTGAATGAGAGACCCCAAAATGCCTTCTTGCACTTTCCACTGGCCTGATTCAGGATCCCAGACTTGGAAGTCGGACAAGTATATTTCCGGCCCAGGCGGCTCACGGTCATTAGAGAAATACTTTGGCCATCCACTAACCAGACTGCCATCCTTCAGGTAAACCAGAAGTCTTCCATAATTGTCTTCTCTAAGTAGCTTGTACCAAAGATCCGAGTTTGCCTCAAGGTCTATCCTAAGTAAGCGAAATAGTTTCTCGAGGTACCTTTTACGATCAAGAACGCCCAATACTATCCCTGACAAAAGAGCCAAACCATATAAGAGGCCCCAAATTGGACCAGGGATTTTTTCGGGGTTGCCCAGGATATCCAAAAACCCGGGCCAATGACTAATGTCAATAGGGGGTTTGACTACCAGAGTATAAATGGGGTAGGTAGTGGCAGTAAGAATCAGACTGGCTGCAAGGCTCCACATCGTCGCGTAAAAGGCAGATACGCGCCTAGCCCTGCTAATGAGGAATATGACATGGAGAACCAAGAACCCAGGCAAAAGCAGGAAAAGGGCCAGCGGCACACTTCCGAAGTCCATGGGTTATGTGACTTCCCTTTCAGGAGCTATTTGGATTGTTTAGGTGGGACAGCAGGCATTGGGGGTTCGGGCACCTTCTTGGGAGGCTCTTTGTAAGTATATCCTTTGCGAATTGGAATCTCTTTTTCGTGCTTTTCGTCAGCCATTTCGCCCCTCCTGTACATGCAGTTGTTAGATCCCAATGAGTCCAACTGGGCACTTTCCCTCACAAACAAGGCTTCACCGCTTAGGGGGTACAACGGGCCTCGGAGGCGCTGGAACTTTCTTGGGTGGTTCCTTGAAGGTATACCCAGCTTCTTTTAACGGTACTTCGGGCTTGGAACTGTCTTTGCCAGCCATTCTTCTTACCTCCTGCGAAAGGAACCGTGCCTAGCAAAAATACTCTGCGTACAAATCACTCCAAGATATAGTATACCTCTTCATCCGCCTATCTGGTACATCTCCACCTTGCGAGGCAGGGGCGTGGTCATGGAGGTGCGCTCCTCGGAGTAGCGGTCTGTGCGCAGTCGCCATAGGCCTGCGATACGCTCCTTCAGCTCATCGTCCGTGGCGCCGGAGCGGATAGTCGCCTTAAGGTCGTGGCCAATAGTGGCGAATAGGCATGTGTACAGCTTGCCGTCAGGCGATAGCCGCAGGCGTGTGCATTCGCCGCAGAAAGGCTCCGTCACAGAGGAGATGACGCCGACCTCTCCCGTTCCGTCCACGTACCGCCACCGGTCCGCAACCTCGCCCCGGTAGTTTTTGTCCACCGGCTCCAGGGGCATCTCCCGGCTTATGCGGCGGATGACCTCTTCGGAAGGGACCACGTTGTCCAGCTTCCAACCGTTTCGGTTTCCCACGTCCATGTACTCAATAAACCGCACGATGTAGCCGTGCTCTTTGCAGAAGCGAGCCAGATCCACCACAGTGTGGTCGTTGACACCCTTCACCACCACGGCGTTGATTTTGATGGGGTGAAATCCTATCTCCTCCGCCTTCCGGATGCCCTCCAGCACGCGCTGGGCGCCGAAGCTGCGCCCGTTCATCTTGCGGAAGATGGAGTCGTCCAGCGTGTCCAGGCTCACGGTGAGGCGTCGAAGGCCGGCGTCCCGGAGTGCCTGGGCTTGCTGGGCCAGCAGATAGCCGTTGGTTGTGAGTGTGAGGTCCTCCAGGCCAGGGATGGGCGCCAACATGGCTACCAGCTCGGCCAGGTCTGCCCGCACCAGCGGCTCGCCACCCGTGAGGCGTATCTTGCTGACACCCAGCCCCACCAGTATCTTGGCTAGCCGGGTGATCTCCTCGAAGGTGAGTACCTCCGGCTTGGGGAGGAACTCGTACCGCTCGCCGTATATCTCTGCGGGCATGCAGTAGAAGCAGCGGAAGTTGCACCGGTCGGTCACGGAGATGCGCAGGTCACGCATGGGCCGGCGGAACTGGTCCAGCAGTGCTGGTGTGTGGGAGTCGCTATTAGTTTGGTTTGTGGTGGCACGCATGGGCTATCTACCGTGTGGAGTCTTGACCTCGCTGTCAGTCGGCAGGCGTGCCAAACTCAGCTCTTTTTGCAGCCTGATCACCGCCTTGCGAGCGGCCTCGGCTCGGTGGCTCAACTGGTTCTTGACCTCGGGTGGCAGCTCAGCCATGGTCTTGCGCAACTCGGGCAGAAAGAATATAGGATCGTATCCAAAGCCGTTGTTGCCCCTGGGCTCTAGGGTAACATACCCTTCCCGAGCGCCGTCAAAGGTCTCCTCGGCTCCCCCAGGCCAGACCAGGGCCACCACGCAGCGGAACCTGGCGGTGCGACGCTGCCAGGGCACCCCTTCCAGCGCCTTCAGCAGCTTGCTGACGCGGTCGGAGTCGGAGATGCCGGGTCCCCCGTAGCGTGCGCTGTAGACGCCGGGGCCGCCGTTCAGGGCGTCCACCTCCAGCCCGGAGTCGTCGGCCAGGGTGAGCAGGCCGCTCCTCTCCGCATAGTACCTCGCCTTCAGCAGGGCGTTCTCCTCAAAGGTGGCGCCTGTTTCCTCGGGCACGCTCATGATCCCTGCCTGGGATGGCGTTACCATGTCCAGGGGCAATGTCCCTAGAAGGGCCCGGTATTCGGCTACCTAGCCCTGGTTGTTAGTCGCCAGAAAGAGGTGAAGCGCCACGGTCTCTCTATGATACCAT
>JAUSCR010000060.1 GCA_030651175.1 Dehalococcoidia bacterium | reverse complement strand
CTGATACTATTGTTCGGTTGGGAATACGCTGTGGTGTTGGCGAGGATCACATGAAAGTGAGGGACAGGCAATGAGAGAGACGACTCAGGCCGTGGCAGGGCCACCAGAAGAGGTAGCCAGGGAGCGCTCCTGGGGGCTGATGATCGGCCTATCCGCGGGGCACGCAGTCAAGCACTTCTATCAGCAGGCGTTTCTATTGCTGATCCCTGCTGTAAAGGTCGCCTTGGGCCTGACCGATGTTCAGGTGGGCGTGATCGGGATGTCCCGGACATTCTTCAGCGCTGCCGTCAACATCCCCGCGGGTTTTGTGGGAGACATGTGGCGCAGCAAGGTGGCCCTGATCCTGGCGGGCAGCCTCAGCTCCTTGGCCCTGGGGTATTTCTTGATAGGGATTTACCCCAGCTACTGGCTCCTTCTTCTGGGAGTGGCCATTACAGGTGTAGGCACATCCCTCTGGCACGCGCCCGCCTTTGGCACCTTGGCTGCGCTCTATCCCCAGCGGCGGGCCTTTGCTATGTCGGTGCATAGGATGGGAGGCTCTATCGGGGATAGCATCTCTCCGGTGGTTATGGGAGTGTTACTGGGCGGATTTGCCTTTTGGGGGTTGGAGTGGGGTGGCATGGGATGGCGGGCCTTGGCCCTGGCGCTGGTGGCCCCGGCGCTCGTTAGCGCGGCGACAGTCCTCCTGGCCCACAAATCGCTGAAGAGATCGGGTGGCGGCACCACGGATATGAGGACCTATGTGCGCTCTGCTGTGGCGCTTTTCAAGAACGCCACAGTGTTGGGCATGGTGATGCTGGCCAGCGTGCGCGCCATGGCCCACAACGGCCTCAGCATCTTCCTCATCCTGTATATGAGCGAAGACCTGCACTTTTCGGCATTCAAGGTAGGCTACCACGTGGCCTTGCTGACACTCTTTGGCATTCTATTCGCCCCTGTGATGGGCTGGGCCTCGGACAAGTTTGGCCCGCGCCCTGTGATCTTCCTGGGCCTTCTTGCCATCACTGTCCTGATTCTTGCCCTGTTGCCTTTTGGCGCTGGCTGGACATTTACCGTGATCCTGGCGCTTTTGGGGCTGTTCCTCTACACGGTCAACCCCGTGATGCTGGCCGCTGCTATGGAGTCCACCAAGAGAGGCACCGAGAGCTCCATAACTGCCCTGATGTTCACCGGCCAAGCCGTCTTTGGCGCTATCTCACCCGTCATTGCAGGCTGGTTGAGGCAGCACTACAGCATGGATGCAGTGTTCTACTACTCGGGGGCCATCGTGGCGGCCATAACAGTGGCGACTCTGTTTATTCCAATGCGCAAGGCGGAGAGCTAGGCTCCAGGAAAGGAGGCGGTATGACTCCACAGGCATTATTCATTATTGCCGCAGTAACAGGGCTTTATACGTTCATCTTCGCCCTGATGATTAGCAGCTTCGTGTCTTATAGACGCCTACCACGTGACATTCGTAGGGCAATGTCGACCTCCCAACGGGTATTGTTCTTATACGGGTATCGTAAGGCCACCACCGGCACCACGCCACTCAACAGAGCTAATCTGCTATTGCAGACAGTCCGAGAGTCAACTCAAGAATTGGAGAGGGTCATGGCGGATCTCGACGCGTCTGTTGAGCGTAGGCAGGATCAGATCCGCGAAACCGAAACGGCTCTAAAAGCTCTGCAAAATGAACAGGAGTCCTTGTCTAATAGAGTCCAGATCCTCCATGATCAAAATCCTCAAATAGCGCAAGTGTTTGCGGAACTAGTGGAAGAGCAGTTCGAGGCTTCGGGTCGGCGCAGCCTTATTAGGCAAGTAGCTATCAGCGCCTTTTTCTTTGTGCTTGGTGCATTGCTAACTGTTACCGTCCAGTTGATCTTCAGTCGGTAGAGGTGAGTTCGTATGCCTACTAACGAAGAGATGAAGGCTCTGGTCTGCCAGGCCATAGACCATCGGGCCAGGGAGATCACCGGCATTGCCCAGCACATCCTGGACAACCCGGAGCCGGGCTTCAGGGAGATCAAGACCTCCCGCTTCGTTCAGGAGCAGTTTGACAAGAGGGGGTTGCATCACAGGGACGGCCTTGGCATTACGGGCGTCAAGGCCTGGGCGGATGCTGGCTCTCGCGGCCCAACGGTGGCCGTTATTGGGGAGTTGGACTCCATGATTGTCTCCGACCATGTCAAGGCGGCTCCTGGAACGGGCGCAGCACATGCCTGCGGCCACCATGCCCAGATAGCGATGATGCTGGGCGCAGCTATTGGCCTTACCCAGTCGGGTGTGTTGGGGCACCTGGCAGGGCGGTTGGTCTTCTTTGCTGTGCCTGCCGAAGAGCTTATCGAGGTGGAGTACCGGGACGGCCTGCGCCGTGAAGGCAGGATCGAGTTCATCGGCGGCAAACCGGAGCTGGTGCGCCTGGGCCACTTTGACGACGTGGACATGGCCATGATGACCCATACCACCAGCACGCCGGAGGACAAGAAGATAGCCATGTCCGGCACAAACAACGGCCTGGTGGTGAAGCGCATCCAGTACATAGGCAGGGCGGCCCACGCGGGCGCAGTGCCCCATCTTGGGATCAACGCGCTCAACGCCGCCACCCTGGGCATCCAGGCAATCCACGCCCTGCGCGAGACGTTCCGTGACGGCGACACGGTACGGGTGCATCCCATCATCACTCGTGGCGGCGATGCCGTAAGCGTAGTGCCAGCGGACGTGCGCATGGAGACATTCGTGCGGGCCAGGACCACCAACGCCGTGCTGGAGTGGGACAGGAAGGTTGACCGGGCGCTCCGTGCCGGAGCGATGGCGGTGGGCGCCAAGGTGCGCATCACCACCATCCCAGGCTACCTGCCCCTGAACAACAACCAGGCCATGGCCGCACTGTACAGGGAGAATGCTGCTGGAATAGTTGGTGAGGCGAACATTGGATACACGGGGCACCGCACAAGCTCCACGGACATGGGCGACATCAGCCATATCATGCCGGCCATCCAGCCGTACGCCGGCGGTGCTACGGGAACGGCCCACGGCGTAGACTTTCTTGTGCAAGACTACGACCTGGCGGTGATTACGCCGGCCAAGGTGATGGCCATGACTGTGATAGACCTACTCTCGGATGGCGCTGCCAAGGCCAAAGAGATAATGGGCACGACGAAGCTGCCATACACCAAGGATGCGTACCTGAAGCTGGTGCGCGGCTTTGTCCGGGAGGAGGAGTGGGAGGAGGGGTAGGAGGGCTTAATTCTGCTGTATGGTTTGACGAGTCCGATGGTGCTGCGCCCTGGCGTGGCGGGACCTGCTGAAAGCCTGACGATGGGCAACCTCCCTTGCTAACGATACAGATAACTGCCACAATAAATGCGGGCTGGTTCCCGTGCTAATTCGAGATGTGTTACGTCGTCTCCGTGAGGATGGTTGGTATGTGGCTCGCACTCAAGGCAGCCATCGCGTATTGAAACACCCTTCCAAGAAAGGCATTGTTGTTGTGGCAGGGCATCCCAGCAAAGATGTTGCGCCAGGTACATTGAAGAGCATCTGGAAACAGGCGGAGTTGGAGGATGAGCGATGAAAGAGTACGTGGCTATCTATGAATGGACGGGGAACAACTATTCGGCCTATGTGCCTGACTTGCCTGGGTGCATTGCGTGCGCTGATACGCTTGAGGAAACCGAGGCATTGATGCGGGAGGCCATCGGGCTGTATATACAGACTCTACGGGAAGAGCACCAAGCTGTACCGGAGCCTACCACCAAGGCCAAGCTGGTGTCCGTGGGGACGTAAAGGCATCATCCCCTGGCTTTTGGAGTTGAAACCAAGCTCTACTGCACGGCAATAATGGCAATCCAAACTGATACACGCTCTTATGCCTGTAAGATTGCATCCTCATGCTCTCGCGCGACTGTCATAGCGCGGCGCCACCGCACCTAAAATAGGTGCAAGTAACTGCCCAAGCCATTCACCGACCAAGCCTACGCTCCCGGCGACTGTAGTCTTCTATGGCCATTTTCAGGTGTGTAGGAGTGAAATCGGGAAACAGGACGTCAACAAAACACAACTCGGAATAACATGACTGCCAGGGCATCAAGCCGCTAATTCTTGACTCGCCCGACGTTCTTATGATCAGGTCTGGATCATCCTGACCTTCCGTGTCAAGGAAGCTCCCAAACTCTTCAGCGGTCATTTCCTCCACGTTTTTCCCTGAATGCGCAGCCTTAGCAATAGCTCTTAGAATCTCGTCACGACCTCCGTAGTCAAATGCAAAATTGAATGTATATTCTCGATTTGCGACTGTTTCGTGTTCTAGCCGTTCAATGAGTGTTCTTACTTCAGAGGGAAGCCTATCCTTTCTTCCCAGGTGATGAAAACCGCCACGGGCTGCTTTGATCTCCTCAATGAAAGTTTTGTCACTCAGGTACCTACGGGCAATAGCCATGATTATATCCACCTCATGGCTATCCCGTGACCAGTTTTCGGACGAAAACGCCCAAAATGTGAATATCTTGACGCCCAGCTTTTGAGCGGTAGCAATCAACTCTTTAGCACGCTCTGCGGCTCGTAAATATGCTACGTCCAGCGGCATGTTATGTTTTGCCGCCCATCGACGATTACCGTCGGGTATCAGGACCACATGTTTAGGCAGATACATGCTTCCGGTAGATAGCGCCGAACTTACCATTGGCGCTGGGTCACGTAAGATGCGAAACTACGCAACAGTGCTTGCATTTCAGGATCGTCAGTTATTTCTGGGATCTTGGCCACGCCTTTTGCAGCAAGTCTGTGCTCATAAGCAGTGCAGTACTCTAGTACGCCGCTTTCTTGCGCAATCGCACGCACCTTCACCAAGTCTCGCCGCGCAATACGCTTCTGGCCGACTAGACAGCGAATAAACGCTTGCTCTTCGGGCCTTGACAACTGGAGCAGTTTAAGCAGAAGTAGCGTCTTTTTGCCCTCTTTCAAATCCGAGCCGATTGGTTTTCCAAGCACTCGCTCATCTGCGAATAGACCTAAAATATCATCCTCGATCTGAAAGGCCTGCCCCAACAGAATCCCAAGCTCATGCAGGCTTGCCACAAGCTCGTTAGGCGCTCCGGCGAGAATTGCGCCGATCTCCAGCGGTCCCGCGACGCTATACCAAGCAGTCTTGAATTCATAAATGCTCAAGATTTCGTCTTCTGTTGCGTCCGCACGAAGGCCGAAGGTTACATCTAAGGCCTGTCCTAATGCCGTGTTTTCAAAAATCTCGGTGAGGCGTTGAAAAGCAGCCACGAATCGGGTGGGGTTGACCTTCAACGACGAGAGTATGTGAAGTGCCACGAAAACGCCAAGGTCGCCTGAATTCAAAGCCATCGCTGTTCCAAAGTGGCTCGGACTGCCCCGAATGCCCCAGGAAGTCGCTTTCTTGGCCAATGCAACGTGCAGAGAGTCATGCCCCCGCCGCATTTTATCTCTATCCATTATGTCGTCGTGAATAAGTAAGCAAGCATGCAAAAGTTCGTATGCTATTGAAGCTTTGAGAATCTCGTCATCAGCACCTAGATTGCGATTGACCAGTTGGGATCCCAACGTTAGCAGACCCCCACGCATCCGCTTTCCACCTTGCCCGAAATCTCGTAACATACGGAGGGAATCCTCTATGAAGAATGGCAAACCAACCGCAGCCACGGTCCTTACTGTACCTTCAAATATTTGGGCGTAGGCGTGTGATGCACGGTTGGCATACGAGAGTAGGTACTGCTCGGCAGCACGGGGGTCGGCATTAAGTGTGTCTGTGTCCATGTTGAATTGTTACAAGCTCTACGGGTCCCACTAAGCAGAGGGTAGTATACCAAGATCTTGGTTTCCTGTCAGCTTCAAACCAACTCTGCGCGTATGGTTTGACCAG
>JAUSCR010000040.1 GCA_030651175.1 Dehalococcoidia bacterium | reverse complement strand
TGGCCGCTTACTTGGGCAAAGCCCGAGGAGTCTTGGACAGCCAGCGGCTAGGAACACTTCTTCATGACCTGACAGCCATGCCCAGGCTCATGGGCCAGGAGCTGGAGCAGGGCCAGCACATAGAAGACCTGGCCAAGAAGTACTTCAGGAACGAGCACTTTCCGTTCCTGGGCAGGGGAATCAACACACCCGTGGCCATGGAGGGTGCCCTCAAGCTGAAGGAGGTCAGCTACATCCACGCTGAAGGGTACGCCGCCGGAGAGATGAAGCATGGCCCCATTGCCCTCATTGACAAGAACATGCCTGTGGTGGTCATCGCTCCCCGCGATCACCTCTACGACAAGATGCGCGGCAACGTTGAGGAAGTAAAAGCCCGCGGTGGCACGGTGATAGCTCTCATCACCCAGGGTGACCGGGAGCTTGCCTCCAAGGTGGACGACATCATAGAAATCCCTGAGTCCCCCTATCTGCTGTCCCCTCTCATCTCGGTAGTGCCGTTGCAACTGCTGGCATACCACATCGCCGTCCTTCGAGGATGCGACGTGGACCAGCCCCGCAACCTGGCCAAGACGGTCACAGTAGAGTAGCCTTTTTTGAGGAGGTTTCAGCCCATGGATTCCAGCAAGGTAGGCATATATCTGAACGCCAAAGACGCAAAGGTGGTGCGTATCACATCTCCGTACTGGATACCGGAGGCGCCGCACTGGGTCCTTGTGACCAACGAACCCAACGCCGGCTTGGTCTTGATACGGCAAACCATTAAAGATAAGAAACTGATGAGGGACGCTTCGCACGTCGCGTGGGGAAGCATACCTGTCAGGAAGTAGCTTGCCGCCGGACTCAATGCATCTAGCAGGCTGCTGAGAAATGGGAGTCCAGGGGGGCGAAGCCCCTTTGTCGGGGAAACTGGGGGGTGTCCCCCCAGCCTCTTTTCTTTCCCCCTCTCCGCATCGGAGAGGTCCTATGATGTCCCGATTACATCGAGGACTTCCCGACGTAGTCGAGGATGCTCGACGCAGTCGGCACTCGACAAAGTCGGAGCTATGCTCATCCCGACTTGTCGGGACGGAGTCGGAGGGGATATAGGGGGTGAGGTCGAGGGCTTTTGGGTCAAAGCTCCTGCCAGGAGAGGGGGAGCAAGGGAGTAAGGTCGAAGGAGCATTTCATTACACCCCCACGCCAGAGCGGTATTTGTAAGGGTGTGCTAGAATCTAAAGTACCGTAAGAGTCAGAAGCGGGATTATGGCTAGGCAGAGGAGCGCCTTCATGGCTGGACTCCCTAAGAACCTGATATACATGGACCATGCCGCCACCACCAGCGTGCGCCCTGAGGTGCTGGAGGCCATGCTGCCATATTTCTCGGAGCTTTACGGCAATCCCTCCAGCCTATACACCCTGGCGCAGGAGTCCCGCAAAGCCGTGGACGAGTCCCGGGAAACGGTGGCCCAGATACTGAGTTGCCGCGCCAGTGAGGTGATTTTCACCAGCGGCGGCACCGAGGCGGACAACACAGCGCTGAAGGGGGCTGCCCTGGCCCTACGGCCCACGGGCAACCACATCATCACCACAAGCATAGAGCATCATGCCGTGCTGCATGCGTGCCACTTCCTGCAAAACCTGGGGTTCGAGATAACCTATCTCCCAGTGGACCGCTACGGCATGGTGGACCTGCGCGACCTTGACCGGGCCATCAACGAACGCACGGTAGTCGTAAGCATGATGCTGGCCAACAACGAGATTGGCACCATTCTGCCCGTGGCCGAGGCCGCCAGCCTGGTCAAGGCGCGGGCCAAAAGCATGGGACGTACCATCGCCTTCCATACGGACGCCGTGCAGGCGGCTGGGTACCTGGATATAAGCGTAAAGGCACTGGGAGTAGATATGCTCAGCCTCTCCGCGCACAAGTTCCACGGGCCCAAAGGCTCAGGCATCCTGTTCGTAAGGCGGGGTACGCCCTTCACCCCTCAGATGGTCGGCGGCGGACAGGAGCGGCAGCGCAGGGCAGGGACAGAAAACGTCCCCGGCATTGTGGGCACCGCCAGGGCGCTCCAGCTTGCCGCGGAAGGGCGTGAATCGCTGTCTCAGCACACCCAGCGACTGCGAGACCGTGTCATTCATGGGGTTCAGGAGCGAGTGGAGCGGGCCTATCTCAACGGCCATCCCACTCAGCGTCTGCCCAACAACATCAACTTTTCCTTCGAGTTCGTGGAAGGTGAACCAATTGTGCAGGGGCTGGACTTCGCAGGCGTGGCGGCTTCCAGCGGCAGTGCCTGCACCTCCGCCTCTTTGGAGCCTTCCCACGTTCTAATAGCCACTGGCCTGACGGCAGAGATGGCCCAGTCAAGCCTGCGCCTGACCCTGGGGCGCGACAGCACCGATGAGGAAGTGGACTACGTCTTGGAAATCCTACCAGACCTGGTAAAGAAGCTAAGGGCCATGCCATCCCTCAGTACCAGCGCATCTTTAGCATGATGGCTACACTTTGCTTCTCACACACACACCAATGATACGCTGGCCTTTGCTATCCGCCGCCATCCTTGCAGGACTCGTTACCCTGGTGCTTACGGCGTGCGGCGCTACGTCCACCGCAACCGACTGGACCTTTGGCAAGTCCCTGGCCGTAAGGGTCAAGGAGATACGCCTGACCGAGGAGGTCCGATACTCTTTCGAGGGTAAGCACTACGTGGTCAAGCCAAGCCAGGCGGACCGCACCCTTGCGGCGGCCTACGTGGAGCTGCGTACCCGTGAGGCGAATGTGGTGTACCTTTCGATAAACAAGGACACCATACGCCTCCGAGATGAGAAGTACCTGGACTACCGCTCCACAGACCCATTCCAAGAGAGGGCTGAGGTGGCGGATACCGGCCCCAGAGAGGACGCCTTGGTGCCATTCATATGGGGCGATGTTTCGCTGCCCAAGCAGTGCGGCGATACGCCGTACTGCGAGCTAAAGGGCTGGGTGCTTTTTGAAGTCCCTCGGGACATCAAGTTCTACCAGCTTATCTGGGATACCGGCGATACCATCTACCTCTATTTCTAGTGTCCCGACTCAGAAGTGAGCTGAATATCGTGGGGACGCCCTGCGACTGTGCTCAGGGCAGGCAGGGTAGGGGCGAGTGGCATTATTGCTCCGCTCATGGTGAGCTTGTCGAACCAAATGAGCGGGGCTAGTTGCCGCTCATCCCCTTCGACAGGCTTGCTTGTTATTATACGTACCAATCAACGAGGCCCCAGGGCGACCCTAGGGCCTTAGCACTCCACAAGAGGCTCACATCCCACATATTCCAGCGGGCATCTCTTCTGCCGCTCAACGTTGCCGATCACCGGCCGCCGTAGGCGGTCCGGAGCCTTGGCGGGTTAGCCATCGGTTGGTCTGATATTACGGGAAACTTTGCCGATGAATAGATTGACTTGACGTGTCAGGATCGAAGTTCCTCGCACCGTGAACGGCCCATAGATAACGCCTGATTTGACTTTCGATATATCTCCTCGCGACAATTGAAATACAAAATCGTTGAGGTCATCCGCATTGCACTTGTGTTTGACATCGTCTGTCTTATCAGTGATGAACTCATGGACGAGCATCAGCGACCTGGAGTAATTGTGTCGTTCGGCTTCACACAATGCACCGGCACACGCGGTTATTAACTGGTAGCGAATTCCCGCATCCGGTATTTCGTCGCCTGGATTGATGCCTAGGATTGCGCTTCTGAGTTGATGCAAGCGAACTACCCCATTCGATCGTGGGTTTACTTTCGCCCTTGTTTGTGCTGCGACCAAGGTCTTGGCAACTGTTTCCCCAAAGGATTCATCTGCCTTGGCTTCGACTGCCATTAGGGTTGAGGCCGGACGTCAATAGTGGACACGAACCCTTTTGTGCTGCAAGTAGTCTGGCATAGTATCTCTGTTCATAGGCCGCAGGTGAGAGGAATCCCAGCCTGGCCTGACGGCGCTGCCGGTTGTAGAAGACCTCAATGTATTCCGTGATGTCTCGAATTGCCTCTCGTCTGCTCCCGTAATGGCGGTGGTGGACCAATTCCTGCTTGAGTGTGCCCCAGAAACTCTCCATCGGCGCGTTGTCAAAGCAATTGCCTGTCCCGCTCATGGAGGCTTGCAGCCCAAACCTCACCAGAAGCTCCCTATATTCCTGGGAGCAGTACTGGCTGCCTCGGTCCGAATGATGCAGCACTCCCTCTAAGGGACGTTTGCTGGATAGCGCCCGGAGGAGCGACTGGCTCACCAGGTTCCTGGTCAGCCGCTGTCCCATGGCATAGCCTACGATCTCTCCAGTGAACAGGTCTTTGTGGCCCGCCAGGTACAGCCAGCCCTCATCCGTGGGAACATACGTGATGTCCGTGACCCACACTGCGTTGGGTTTGCAGACCTTGAATTGCTGTCCAATACGTTCTCCGCGACCGGCAGCCTGTGCCTGGACTGAGTGGTAGCCTTAAACTGCCTCCTTTGCTTGCAGCGTATGTCCAGCTTCTTCCGGATACGCTTGATACGGCAAATGCCCACCTGAACGCCGTGCTCTGCCATGTCACGCTGTAGCCGCTCTGGGCCATAGGTCTGTCTCGTCCGCTTGTGCGCCGCCTTGATCTTCAACTCCAGCCGCACTTCCTCTCTCTCGCGCTTGGACGGCGACCGGTCCACCCAGGCATAGTAGCCACTAGCCGATGCGACCAACATCCGGCTCAGGACAGACGTGGGGTACTCGAGCCGCAGTTCCTTTCACGGTTATATACCTGACGCAATAGGCGTGGTAGAATCTGGGATTATATACCAGAAGCGGGAGTCCTGGTACACTAGGGCCGATGAAGACCTTTGCTCTAATCTCTGGCGTCGGTGGCCTCGGTCTCCAGATATTGCTACAAATGTGGCAGTCGAGACATCCGCAAATGGATGATCGACTCTACTGGGGCTTACTCGCGTTGGGCGCGGGGCTGATGCTGTTCGCAGCCTCGTATGGGCTATCGAAAACGGCTCTCGGTAGGTTGAGGGTCGTTCTCAAGCCGGCAAGTGGCGCGACAGACGCTGGTTTACTACGACCAGACTCTGTCGCGGACGTTGCCTCTAGGGTCGTCGTTAAGACAGACCGTGATGGGTCTTACGCGCTGCTGAAGGTTCGCAATGCTGGGCAATTTGACCAGTTCGAGGCTAAGGCTAGATTCGTGGGGCCACCTTCAATCGCTGCTCGTCACAAGACGGATTGGTCGGTCCATTGGCGCGGTTCCTATGCGCAAGCGATTGGCATCAAGAGGGATGCCGACGAGTGGCTCGATATCGTGGCGAAAGACCGCCATAACTGGACGCGTAGCACCCCCATTTTGCGTTTCCATACCGCGAAGTTGTCCACGGGTCTAGTAAACGGTGAGCCTAGCTACAGTGACCATTTCGACCTTAAAGAGAAGGAGAATGAAGTACAAATCGAGGTTCGAATCCTGTCGGTTCAGGATGGACAGGTCTGGAGCGGAGAGTTCGACGCTGTCATGTGCGACACCGGAGTAATCCTCGCGCCTAAGCCGTGAGTTCTTTGTATTCGAGATTGCCCGACTTCAGGAGTTTGACGATGGTATCCCTGAACAGGTACTTGTTCTCCCGATTGTTGAACCGCCATTCCAATTCATCCAGGTAGGCATCAAGATGCTTCTCGGAGACGTGATGAAACGAACCGACGATAGACCGCTTCAAGAGAGACCAGACATTCTCTACGGAGTTGGTGTACACGTCGCCTCGGACGTACTCTCCCTGAGCATGGTTGACCGTCTCATGGATGGTGTCGGCGTCTCCGATGCCCCTGTAGGCGGCCCATTCGTCGGTGAAGATGCGCTCTGCCCTATCGTCCACGTGGTCTCGGATGAATTGGTGAAGGCTGCGGCGAGTCCTATCGTCAATTACCTGCAGGCGGATGTCGCCGTCTCGCTGGACGGCACCCACCACAACGGCCTTGTTGCCAGTGTATCCATGCCCCATACCTTCAACCTTGCCGCCAACGTAGGTTTCGTCCACTTCAACGGTTCCCATGAGCTTAGCGGCGTTGACCTCTGCCATCGCCGCCCGGATGCGGTGACAGAGATACCAGGCTGTCTTGTAGGAGACACCGAGCATCCGTTTCAACTGATTGGCGGAGACACCCTTCTTGGACTCGCTCATGGTGTAGGTGGCAAGAAACCATTTCCACAGGGGCAGGTGGGTATCGTGCATGATGGTGGTGGACGTGACGGAGAAATGGTAGGCGCACTTGTTGCAGCTATATTGCCCTCTGTCCTTAATGGCTGTTACGCTAGGGTGGAAGCACCGAGGGCAAATGACACCATAGGGCCATCGGAGTGTTTCAAGGTAGCTGCGACAACTGTCTTCGGAATGGAACCGCTCTACCAGACTGACCAGGTTGATTTCCTGAGTGACTGCCTTAGCCATAGCGAGGTCTCCTATGCCGCCTAAGAAACAGAAGGTTACTGAGCTACCTGATAAGGAAGCGATTAGGAAGCTCTTTCCCAAGAAGGTGGTCGAGGAAGCGGAGCGTGTAGCCCATGAGAAAGAGAAGCCTAAATCTTCCTGACATAGATAGGATACCATAGCTATGGCATTGTGTCAAGTATATAATCGTGGTTCCTTTATCATCGCGTACCGGGCAGCGACTCTCTTGCAAAGTACGCGGCTGCTTTTTTAGGATGTCCCGCTCCATCTTCACTTCCGCCAGTTCTTTCTTCGTCCGGGCCAGCTCCATCTCCACGTCGGTCAAGGGCCGGTACGTCTTGCCCACGTCTCCCAGTTTGCCCGTCCTATCTGCCTTCACCCAGTACCCCAAGGTCGATGGTGGCAAGGATAACCGGCGCCCTGCCTCAGGCAAAGACAGCTTCTCTTCCACTATCAGCTTCACTGCTTCCTGGCGGAACTCTCTCGTGTACCTTCCTTGTGGGATCCTCTTCATGCTGACACCTCCGTTGCTCTATCTTATCCAACTTTGGTGTCCACTTTTCCCATCCTACCTCACGAGAGGTCCTGCCCTCCTGCGCCTTTTCGCGCCTAGTTTACCGGCAGGACCTCTCGCTTAGCCACCTGTCCGAAATCCGGGGTCCACCTCAGACAAGGAACCCGAACTACTTCAAGCCGGGGCTACCATATATTGACAACATCAGACAAACGCTCGTGGTTGACACGTACACGCGCTATGCGGCCTTCTTGACCCATAAAACCGAGTTTACTAGTGAATCTGGCTTCACGCCGGCGCAGCTCATACCCCAGTTTTACAAGTTCAGGGACGCCGGGAAAATAAACTCCTATCAGTTTATGGTTGGCGCCCGTATTGAGGGTCTATGGATGAACCTCACCAAGCCGCCTTTTAACACTAACCTAAAGCTGCGGCAAGCGGTGAGCCTTGCCCTGGACCGCCGTGAATACGGTATAACTGTGCTTGAGGGCAACTACAAGCCGGCTCTCATATCGTTCCGCGAGGCTGACGGGGCGTTTGGCCGTCCGGAGGCGGCGTATTGGGACGTGATGCCTGGCTGGGGCACCGGGACCAAGAAGCAACAGGAGATTGTGCAGGCCAAACAACTGGTAATAGATGCAGGCTATCCCCAGGGGCTTGAAATAGTATTTATATCCCGAACTGGCAACCCATATATAACAGCTGCCGAGCTGTTTCAGCAGCACTTGGCCAAGATAGGGATCCGCGCAACGACAAAGACAACAGGGACTGCGCCCCAGTTTGACGACGCCATGCTTAAGCTGGACTATATCCTGGCTTGGAAGGGCTTCGCAATGGTCACCGCCGCTCCAGAGGAGGTTGTGGGCGGGTACTGGACGACAGGAGCTGCCCGCAATACCTCTGGCTACGCCAACCCTGAGGTGGACAAACTTTTCATCCAGATGGCAGCGGAGCTTGACACCGCAAAAAGGGCTGCCCTGTTCAAGCAGATAGAGGAGATCATCGTCTTCAAAGACCAGGGCTTCGCCCCCCTACCATCAAATGCCCCCGAGGTCTTCTGGTGGAATCGGCTGCAGGGTGTGGGCTGGGGGATGGCCTCGAACCCGTCTGCAAACAGCGGCCTCATGCGAGGTGATCGTTTGTGGCTGAAGGATTAGGCAGCTATAGCAGATAGAGTTAAAAAGGCCCACCGCAAAGGATGTGAGGGGTTCGCAACGTTGCGGGAATCGGGGATGTTGTAAGGGGGATGTACACGCTGGTAGGCGACCACGCGGGCGCTTCATCGTGCGCGGGGGTCTGGGATACGTTGACCGGGTCCGAGCTGTCGCCCTGCATGACGTAGAACTCGCGGTTGCGATTGCGATTGGAGACGAACGAGATGCGCCCTGGAGCGGGCTCCGGCAGACCTGGTCATACAAGGGATTCTGGAGGCCCGGGGACACAACACGCTTTCCCAAGGACGTTAGCAAGGATCAGACTGCCCGGCTGGGATCGTTCCGGCCAGCAGGAAAACCGATGCCTCTGCCTCGTACTGGGCAAGGTATTGTGACAGACCTGGAGATAGAGTTCTTCGAGCCAGCATGCGTGGGCGACAGGCTGAACGTGAAGGGGCTGAAGCTGGTAAACGTGAGGCCCCGGCAGACAAGAGTAGGGTACGGGGATGTCGTGTTTCTGTCAATCCGTCACCCTTGTGTTTCTGAGAATATGTCACCCTGGTATGACGACGCTGACCTCGGTGTTGGCCTTCGGGGCTTGGGCTGTGGACCCCTGCGGCTCCCAATCAGGGCTCATGTCCGCCTC